>JBIPMB010000207.1:0-3188 GCA_044369355.1 Gammaproteobacteria bacterium
AGGTAAAACCTGGCTGATGGATTTGTTTTATCAACAATTACCCGACAAGCGTAAAATGAGACTACATTTCCATGTGTTTATGCGCAGAGTGCATCAACGTTTAACGGCATTGCAAGGTGTGGACGATCCTTTAAAACACATTGCACAAGAATGGGCAGATAAAGTCGATGTGATTTGTTTTGATGAATTTTTCGTGAATGACATCACCGATGCTATGATTTTAGGCAATCTATTTAAGGCTTTATTTAATGAAAGAGTCAGTCTAGTTGCAACTTCCAATGTGCCACCGGAAAATCTATACCGTAATGGCTTACAGCGCGAATTATTTTTACCGGCCATTGCCTTATTGCAAAGCCAATGTGTAGTATATCATTTGGATAGTCATAAGGATTACAGAGTGCGCACTCTAGAAAATGCGGGGGTGTATTGGTGCTTACAACAAGAAGGCAAAGCAGAAGGCATGCAAGCCTTGTTTCAAAAATTAGTAGGCAGTGAAATGTTGCGTCTAGAAGATATTATGGTTGAAGGCCGTGCCATTGCCGCGTGGGGTCATACGGATGATATCGCGGGCTTTGATTTTAACGTTTTATGCCATGAGCCTAGAAGTCAGCGCGATTATTTAGCGTTATCTGAGCAATTTTCAACAATTTTTTTACGCGATGTACCGGAAATCAGCGATCGCGAACACGATAAGATCACCTATTTTATTCAACTCATCGATATTTTGTATGATGTCCATGTAAAATTAGTATTGTCGACTACGGCAGAAAAAGCGCTAGATATTTATAGAAAAGGGCCTTTTAGCTTTGAGTTTGAACGCACCCAAAGCCGCTTAACAGAAATGCAAACGCATGAATATTTGGCTAGAGGACGTTGATACAGAAAAATCGGCGTAACTATATAGCTTAGTGAGCCTGAGCATTGAGACTATTTTGGCGATTCCATATGAGAAAGGTTCTTATTTAGTTTATGCTTGATTCAAGCGCTGGGTAATAAAAAAATAAACCAAAAGTTTTTTCTGGGCGAAATTAAAAAAGCATAAGACAAAAAATAAAGTCGCATACAATGGTCTTGATATTAAACCATGCCAGATTAAATTTTAAAATCAGTGGCTGACGTAAGATTCAATTTAAAAAGTAAAATCGCAGCATTTATTTTGTGTGACGATATTCCTAAACTTTTTTAAAAAAATTTTGCATGAAACTATTGATTTCAAGTAAAGTTGCGTGATAGTGTAATTACGCTTGTTTTAAAGCAAGAAAACGCCTTTTTGAAGTGCTGCGGGAGTTGTGCCTTGAGGTATCTCCGCAAAAAACGCGTATGGGGAAACTCGACGTATTTCACTTCCTAGGCGTTAAATATGAGGCGTCGCGAAACCCTCAAAGTAGTGGATCCCAGGTGACGGTATCAATGCATCCGCGTTGTTGCAGTCGGGCGCGGAACTTAGTAATCGCTTCGATAGATAATGCCGTGCATGCGGCGGATATTCAGAGATACTTAGTTCGGTGGGCAACCTGGTGGCAGACTATTACTCACAGCAGTTGATTTTTAGGCGAGGCGCCCAGCCCTCGAGCACCAGGAGTGTAGTACTCTACATGACTGGTGCGAGAGGGTGCAGGCAACAAAGCCTAAAGGTCAAATGCGAAGAGTATGCTTCCTGGAGTATGAACTCCATACTGTTACAGTGGACCGAGTATGCAAGTAAAATCGCGTGTGTGGTCGCCTGGTATGGACGAGGTCTGGTAAGTTTGAGCGGTGCGACTTAGTGCCCCTAGAGGGCGGGTTCTGTGGCTCAGGGTAGTGAGTTTAACTACCGATAGGATGTTAAAAATGAAAACTCAATCGTTCGGACGAAGCAATGGGAGCCGCGAGCCGCTAATTATGCTGACATATTCACTGATTTATCGCCGCTTCGCGTGCCCATCCATCCGCGCCTCCTCTGCACTGGAAGATTACAGAGAGCAACGGGAAAATGGGGACAAAAGGGACGAGCCGAAAGAAGTGTTTCCTGCGGCGGGGTTTGATGGTTTAGATATAGAAAGTTCGGATTGGCAGGGAAGTTCCAAATGGCCAGACAAAGAAGGGCGTTACTGGTGGAAGTTAACATGTAAAGATGGACGTGAGATTAATGATTACTATTGGAAGAAAGATGAAGTTCGAGGTTTCCCAGATAACGCCGATGATGAGCGTTTTTGGTTTAGTGTCCATCATGCGCCGAGCGGCACCAAGATTGAGGGTTTTTCTGCACGGCCAGATAGAGAAAAAGGCTATCCCGATAAAGATGAGAACTATTGGTCTTACATTCAATACGACGAATGTGGGCCTATCAAACAATGGATGGAACAAAAGGATAAAAATTATGGTGCAAGATTAAAACGAGAAGAAGAGCAATCCAAAGCAGCCGTAGAAAAAGAACAGGACGTCATTGAAGAAAAACGACCGCAAGAGCAAAAAGAAGCATTGGCGCAGAAACTTCAAACAGAAACAAAAAAAGAAAAAGTGGGTAGGCAAACATCAAAATCAAGTAAAACCCTACTTGAAACGGTGAGCGCTAAAGATTTAACCCGCTTAAAAGAATTGGCAGGCTCTAAAGAAACGGTGTGGACGGATAGTGACGCTCACGGCAACAATGTATTCCATCTAGCCGCTAATAAAAAAAGCAGCAAAACCTTTAAGCTGTTGTTAAAATCAGTGCCCCACCATACTCAAGCCACTTTGCTGCGCCAAAGCAATGAAGAAGGTGAAACTCCGCTGCATTTAGCAGCCCGCTCTTTTAAACCAGAGCTGGTGAGCACGGCCTTAAGGCACTTAGGGAAAAATACCGAGGCTGCTCTAAAGATTTATAGTAAACGCGGTTACTTACCCATACACGAGGCGGCCCAGTCCGGAAAAATGGAAACGATTCAAGCACTACTCAATGCGGGTGCAGACATTCATGCTCTAACCCAAACGGGCTTAACCGTGACGCAATGTGCCGAACAAAATGGCCATAGCCTATTGGCTCAACTCTTGGTGGGTCTGATGAAATCCGCGTCTTCGTCATCCAGCTCTAGCATTCCACAACCTTCTGCAACCGCAGCACCGCTTTTAATGCAAGCCCTATATGATTACCACCCGCAATCACAGCAAGAATTAGCCGTTGTTGCGGGCGAGAGCATCGCGGTATTACAACAAAATGCAAATGGTTG
>JBIPMB010000208.1:0-3157 GCA_044369355.1 Gammaproteobacteria bacterium
CAATGTGCCATATAGTATTTTCCTTTTCAGCTATTTAATGCTACATTGTCGTATAGATTATTGAATAGGGCGCAAATTTCATGCTAGGGATGACTTTATTTATTGCGGGTTTACTGATTTTATCTTATCACGAGCGAGCCGCTATTTATTACTCTATATACGGTCTTATAGGCTGCTTATTTGTAAGCCTTTATGCTACCAGTAGCTTCATCATTATTGGCACATGGTCTATTTTGGCGATATGGTTGCTGTTTTTTCAGTTTAAGCCCTTACGCCGTTATACTTTAACGGCCTTATTATTTCGAATTTATCAAAAAACACAACCCAGGTTATCGATTACGGAAGCCGAAGCCTTGGCAGCAGGAACCGTAGGCTGGGATGGGGAACTCTTTAGCGGTAATCCCAATTGGCAAAAACTATGGCAACAAAAATTAACGGTTTTATCCGACGAAGAGCGCAGGTTTTTACAAGGCCCTGTGGAAGACTTATGTGCGCAAATGGCGCAGTATCCTTTCTTAGCCACAGAAAACGATATTCCTGCTGAAATTTGGGATACACTAAAAGCACAAGGATTTTTTGGTTTACACATTGCCAACGAATATGGAGGCTTAGCATTTTCTAAAACGGCCGTGGCGATAATTTTAGCTAAAATTGCTTCTTGTAGCAGCGTTTTAGCCGCCATGGTTTCTGTACCTAATTCTCTAGGTCCAGCTGAATTATTAGCAAATTACGGCACAGAAGAACAAAAAAAATATTATTTACCGCGTTTAGCTAAAGGTATTGAGGTGCCTTGCTTTGCTCTAACCAGCCCAGAAGCAGGATCAGATGCCAGTGCCATGCCAGATTATGGCATTGTGAGCGAAGGAGAATGGCAAGGAAAAACGGTTATCGGCATTAAAATTACGTGGAATAAGCGCTATATTACCTTAGCGCCTAAAGCAACCTTATTAGGCTTGGCGTTCAAATTATATGATCCGGATGGCTTATTAGGCGACACACCTTATATAGGCATCACTTCGGTATTAATCCCTACAGCGCATTCCGGAGTCGTGACGGGTCGCCGCCATTTTATAGGCAATGGATTGTTCATCAATGGCCCTACCACGGGCAAAGATGTTTTTATTCCACTGGATTGGATTATCGGCGGCGTTGAGCAAAAAGGGCAGGGTTGGCGTATGTTAACCGAATGCTTATCGGCAGGACGTGCCATGGCTTTACCGGGTGTTTCTTTAGGGGGCAGTTATGCCGCTACATTGATCACCAGTGCCTATGCTTACATACGCAAACAATTTAAAGTTTCCATAGGCAGCTTTGAGGGCATACAAGAAAAAATTGCCTTGATGGCCATAGCATCCTATCAAACAGAGAGTATGACTCTTTTAACCTTAAGTGCAGTAGACCAAGGCGAAAAGCCCAGTGTATTGTCTGCTATCGTAAAATATTATGCCACAGAAGCAGCACGTCAGATTACGCACGCCGCCATGGACGTGCAGGGTGGTAAGGGTATTTGCATGGGGCCGCGTAATTATCTATCCGATAGCTATCAACTAACGCCTATAGCGATTACAGTAGAAGGTGCAAATATTTTAACGCGCAATATGATCATATTCGGCCAAGGCGCTATACGTTGTCATCGCTATGTGAGTGCGTGCTTAGAAGCGCTCAATCACAGCGAAACCAAACAAGGCTTAATAGATTTCGATAAAGCCATTTGGGGACACATAATGCATTTTATCAGTTTATGGCCGCGTGTCTTATGGCAAAGCTTAACCGGTGGTTGGCTTATTTGGCCACAAAAACAGCGCGACTGGCGCGCTATACAAAAAATAACGCTTCGATGTGCCCGTTTTGCTTTTTTAACTGAAATTTGTTTTTTAGTGTATGGTGGAAAATTAAAATTTTCCGAACGGGTATCCGCACGCATGGCCGACAATTTTATACAGTTGTATGTGGCCAGTAGCACCTTAAAATATGCTCAAGAAAAATCAGAGCTGGCATGGACTCCTACCATGGCAAAAATACTCAATGCAGCTAGTCTGAGTGAGAATTTATATGCCATAGATAAGGCTGCGGCCGACCTCATTAGTCAACTGCCTAAGCGCTGGTTGGCAAAAAGCTTATCTATGCTGTGTTTCCCCTGGGGACGAAAACGAAGTGGCATGAAAGACAAACAGAAGAAAGCCATTGCCGAAGCCTTGTTGATGAATGAAGCAACAACCGCAGAGATTGAGAAAAAAGTCTATGCGGGTGCAAATGCCAATAGTGTGCAAGCTCAATTGATTCGCACGCATCACGAAGCATTGCTGTGTGAACCTTTATATCAACGAGCCAAAGAAGGCACTATTACAGAAATAGAAAAATTACGTTTACAGGCTTTAGAACAAGCCATCGCCGATATCATCGCAGTAGATGATTTTCCAGCACATGCGTTTTCACGGGTTTAGGGGAACTGATTATGTACATTATACTATTGTGCATCGCTTTGCTAATAAACAACAGCTTATTGGGTTTTTATAATGCCAGCAAAGTCGTGTATGCCAGTGCTATTTTTGTTTTTTTAATATTCTTATTGGCTTTGTTACACACTAGTTTGGCCACTGCAGGTATAACACTGCTTATTTATGCCGGTATGTGCGCCGTTTTCTTGATCGCACCGTTACGCCGTTTACTGTTCGTAAGACCGCTGCTAACATTGTATCGTAAGAAAATACCTAAATTATCGGCCACGGAACGTGCCGCCATGGCCGCGGGTAGCGTTTCTTGGGATGGAGAATTATTCTCCGGAAATCCTAATGCAAATCTGTTATTAAACTATCCTAAAGCTACACTGAGCGCAGAAGAAGAGGCCTTCCTAAATGGCCCCGTTGAAGAATTGTGTGCGCAATTAAATGCATGGAATATACAATTTAAAGATGGTGATATGCCTTTTGTCGTGTGGCAGTTTATTAAAGAAAATGGCTTTTTAGGGCTCATCATACCCAAACACTATGGGGGCAAAGAGTTTTCTGCTTATGCACATAGTCGTGTTATCGTTAAACTAGCGAGCGTATCGCCCGCCGCCGCCGTTAGCGTCTGTGTACCCAATTCATTAGGTCCTGCTGAATTGCTATTACATTATGGTACTACAGAACAAAAAGATTATTATTTACCGCGTTTG
>JBIPMB010000297.1:0-2710 GCA_044369355.1 Gammaproteobacteria bacterium
ATGTATCAAGATTGGCAAGATGCATATTTAAGCCTTAAGGCTGAATATCCTAGCAAGTCTAATACTTGGTATGCCGAGAAAATCCGAAAGACGGATATAGCTAAAGGTAGAGATGCTGAGACTATCCGCAAACACATGGTTAAATAAAAAATAGGCTATTGGCTGAAATGACAGCCAACAGCTTTATTATTTAACTCGATCAAGCGGTTAGAAGTTGATTTTCAGTATATCTCATGGTTTGGCAAGGTTTGTTGCCTTGTTACGACCCGTTGCTGTCTATCGCCTGATCTGATTCAATGTCAGCAATTTGATGTTTACCAGCCATATCTACTTGGCGCCGATGATATACAGACGGGAAATTAATATGCTGATCAATAATTTATCGTTTCGAGGATCATTTTTCGGTAGATATGCTGTTAACAGCTTAATAACTTGTTAGACCCCATAGGAGAGCTCTTCGTGTCTGAATTTTTCGATGCAACCCTCGGTGGGCTTCTCGGCAGCAGCGTTACTACGGCAATCCTTGGCGCGCTCCTCGTTCGATACAACAAAACCCTTGAGTCACAGATAAAGGCCCGATTTGATGAAGGCTTGAAAATATTCGAATCAAAGCGCTCGTGGAGGGAGCAAGCATTATCACAGCTTCTAGGGCCAATCCAAATGCAATTGGAACGAACGAACCGTGCGTACCTCCGCTGGGACAACAGAAATTTGCACCTCGAGGGAAAAGTAATCCGCGAGGGGAATCTCGCCATACGTGACCTTCTTTTAGCTAAGGGACATTTGATACCCCCTCACTTAATGGAACACGCTACAAGCTTGGTGGAGCATTATGACTCATGGCTTGAAGCGTATGACCGCATTCGCGGAGATCCAACTAAGACAGACGAATCGGACTTCGTCTTTGTGGGACCAGACGGATACCCATTCCCAATAGAAGCCGAGAAGCAGTTCAAGGCGGAATTTAGAAAACTGCAGACCGAACTATATGGTGTCTAACCAGCCACTGGAGCGGACGCTTCCGCGCTACGCGCTTCAGCGCCGCTCATCGGCGCGTTATGCTGAAAGGAAAACAAATGGATAGTGGCTTTATTTTTGAACTGCTCGGATTATTTGGTGGTGGCGTCGTAATTGTGACGGCCTTATCTCGGTGGTGGGGGGGGATTTTATCAAAACGAATCATTCAGAATGAAAAGGCAGCAATAGATAGAACTCTTGAGGCCGAAAAAACTCGGCTTCAAGAAAATCTGGAAGCAACAAAAGCCAGATTACAAGAGCAAACTAAGCTAGCGGAGATTAGGCTTAGTTCTATCAACGAGGAGCGGTTTAAGGCTCTAACTTCAAACTATCAATTGCTGGCTGACACCTGGTTGGATTGTCGATGGGCTATGCAGCCTGACGAGATCGGAAGACCAAAGCCATCTGAAAAAGACAGATTGGATAAAGCTGCTGAATCTTTGGAAAGCTATTTTCGAGATTTTGAACGAAAAAGGTTGTTTATGTCAGAGGACTCGCAAGAAGTGGTCTACGAATTTCTTACGAGCGTGTGGCAGAGCTTAAACAAATTAAGAATATTTGATCAGTCCAACGACCTCTTGGAAACAAGACTTCAGGAGTTGTATGACGATTGGATTCATGAGCTTAAGCCTAAGATGGACAGCGCAAGAAAATCAATCGAATCCGAGTATAAAGAAATAATTGGCGTCAACCAGCATAACAAAGCATTGCAGCGGACACTTGCTGTTGGTATTAAAAGCCAGTGATACCAAGGGTTACGGGGCGACTTTACTCATTTACGAAGCAATCCTTACGGTACCCCCATAAAGCTTGGTATGAAACTTTGTTTGCATTCCGGTGCTGCTGAGACCGTAATGTCAATAAGGAAGCTCAATCAGGCCTGTGAAGTCGTTGACATTACAGTTAAGCCATACTCGACATTTATTGCAAGTGGTCTGATTGTACACAACAAAATGTAGAGTTAAACTCGGACGTATTTTTTGTTCGCCAACTACAAATGCGCTGGTTACACCTGGCATTAAGCTATTGAAAATCATACAACGAGAAATATCTGGAATGAGCGAGACGAATACAGAAAAGGAGCTTATTGACTTCATAGCCCACCAACTTGATATTGCAGGTATCCGGTATATGCAGCAACGTTCGGTTAGGGGAGTCATACCCGATTTTATTATTGAAGCTAAAAATCATGGATTGATAATAATTGAGGCAAAAACGTGGGATAAAAAGGCGGGCTTTACTAATCGCGCAATAGAACAAGCGCGGCTATATAAAGAGGCCATTGATGCAGAAAGGGGGTGTAAGCCGGAACCCCAGAAAATTTTGCCCCACTGAATAAACCTATTTTGCGTATTCCAGCAACCAGTTCCGATTCCACTCAGGCCATCGATTCCGATACGAATACACCAGTAGTGAATGTCGGCTTATAAGATTGGCGAATTGTCACAAACGACCCAATGCAGACGGCTGAACTTGATTTTTGAACGGCAACTCACTGGTCCCTTGAAGACATTCAGAAATATTTCCGGACTGCATGGCCTGATAGTTTTACATATTAGCAATGACATCGACCAGGTGGAGTTGTTGCACGACTACCTCAGTTTAGTTTGAGCGATCCCACCACGTTCTGTTATTAAACTTTATGTTGTTATCATCTTCAGAAACGGTGCCAATAAATTTTTCTCCGGCTATA
>JBIPMB010000346.1:0-3151 GCA_044369355.1 Gammaproteobacteria bacterium
CGCACCGATCCCTCTGGTTTGAACCCCAGATCAGCGCGGGATGATTGTCTTTATTTCAGAGGCTCCCAAGGGCGTTCCGGATTCACTCCCATCATGAATGACTTTCGGTTTGCTCGCATGATCTGGTCGATGAACGTGTTATCGAAGTGGTCCGCAACCCGATGGAACAGTTCGCTGATGGCCCGAGCGGATTCATCCGTCAGTCCCTCGGGGAAGAGTCTTTCAAAATCGATATTCATCGTAATTCCTCGATCGCTTGTTGGATGAGATCATCCGGGATGTGATTGAGCCCTTTGGGTACGGCGAGCCGCATGGCTTGCCGTACGATCCGCCCGACCTGCCGGGGGATCCCCTGCGAAGCCTGACGCAGTTGCTCGATGCCGGTGTCAGTCATGAGTGTGTGCTCGCACCCGGCGACCTTGAGCCCATGGTGTAGAAATGCCTGGAACCGATCCCGTTCATGCAACGGCTTGATCTGGGCGCGCATCTGGATGCGACTGGCCAGAGGCGCGTTGATCGCCCGATCAATGGTCTGAGCGAGGGGCGGCAACCCCACCATCCAGACTGTCATCAGATCCTTTGAGTCGAAGGCGAAGTTCAGGAAGGACGGAAAGTCGCGGAAGAACGAAGGCGGCAGGTTCTGCGCTTCATCCAGGATCCAGACCGGCAGACAGTTCTGTGTCTCGGCCTTTTCCTGGATGGCCTCCTTGAGATCCCGCCACATGTTGGCACGGCGATAGTGAGGCTCAAGGCCAAAGTGCATCCCGAGACTTCGATAGAGATCCGTTCTGCCAAAGTCCGTTTCGGCGGTATAAATGACCTGATATCGATGAGGGTTGAGGGACTGCGAGAGTTTCCGGATGGCCGAGGTCTTGCCCACCCCAGGCTCCCCATAGAGAAGCCCAAGCCCCGGGCTTTGCAACAGCCAGTTGAAGCGCTCGCGTAATGGATTCATGGCACCGTCCTCCCAGAGGTCGGTAGCCGCCTTGTCGAAGGGGTGGGCCGAGAGGCCGAAGTGCTGACGATACATGGATCAGCCCTCCTGATCGGTCGCCCGCCGGCGTCGGCGATCGACGTTGGCGATCCGGTCGATGGGGGTGGCCGCGCCAACGGAGGTCCCTTCGACATCTTCAACGCCGATCACTTTCCCGGCATGAGGGTCCACCACCAGTAAAACCCTCTGATGGGAGAGTTCGTAAGGGACCTCGAAGCACTGCCCCAGATAGGAGACGGTGCCGTCCTTTCGCACCTTGCGTGCAACACGGTGGTAAAAGATTTCATCGATGCGGGGGGCCAGAAGGCCGAGTTGCCGGATCTTCGGGAGATCCTGCTGATACCGTTCCAGCGGCGTCTGATCGTTCAGGCCGCCATGCGGCCGGACGTGATACACCTGAGCCAGCCAGATCCAGAGCCGGGCATTAAGATCCTCGATGGCAAGAACCTCCCGGGGGTCCAGTTCATTCAGGAACTGCGCCCTCAGCGTTCGATGCCACCGCTCAAGTTTGCCTTTGCCTTCGGGGGCATAGGGCCTGCAATAGACCAGATGGATCCCCAGACGCGCACAGATCCCCTGCAACGTTTTGGATCGGTAGGCCGCGCCCTGATCCACGACCAGCTTGCGAGGTAGGCCCCGTTTCAAGACCGCCTGCTTGAGAACCCCCTCGACGTCGAGCGCAGTTTCACCGGCGCAGAACGCAGAATGCGTGATCAGCCTTGAGGCATCATCCATCAAACTGACCAGATAACCCTTGTGGGTCTGGTTTTTGATCCGGACCCGAGGGCCATGCATGACATCGCCATACCAGATGCCGTTGGCTTCTGCGGCCACGAAGCTCCGGTGTTCTTCGGGAAGAGCGGTTGCCCCCTGCATTCTCGAGAGGCCCTGCTGCTTGAGAAAACGATGCAGCGCCGACTGCGAGATCACACCACGAGGCACTTTACCGGTGGATTCCAGTAGGTGACGGATCTGGTTGAGGGATCGTCTGGGATTATCGCGTTTGGTCTTGAGGATCAGGTCCTGAACCTCCTCAGACAACTTGGAAATTCCCTGATCGGCGCGTGACTTGGGAGCCAGACCCTCAATCCCTTCACGCCGCCAACGGTAATACCAGGCCTCTAGCGTTTTGACGCCAACCCGACAACGGTCGGTCCCCGGTATCGCATAGTCCTTTTGCGATAAATCGATCAGAACGCGTTGCAGTTCTCCGACCTCCAGTCGGTCGCGACTGATCAGAGGACCCAGTACCGACAGGCGGAACAGGGCCACAGGATGGATTTCTTTCATCGAACACACCTCAATAAAAATAGGGGTGTTCATCCAATCGAAAGTCATCCCACCTGAGCAGTGGGCAAAGTCTGTGGGATGGATCTGTGAGAGGAAAAACCGCCTTCCCATCCCCGTCCGGGTCAGGAGATCACGGGACGATCACTCCCTCTTGATCGAGGAAAGTCATCATCGATGACAGGGGGTGATGTGAGAGGCCAAGCAACCAGAAGCCCGAAAGGTCGGGCATCCGACCCCAATCCGGAAACCGATCCTTGAGGTACAAGGCGAAAAGATTTGAGCGATCCTTGAGCCAGTTCCACCAACGGCGCCCGGTCTGCCGGGCGACATCGATCAGGCTTGCCGCTTTTCGGAGAGAATCGCCCAAGAGTAATACCGTCAGCAGGGCCTGCTGAATGACCCATTGATACCAGCGCCTGGGAGGGAGGCATTCCGGCAAACGCGAACAGGACCTTTTGCAGCCGGCGCAGAGAAAACGAGGAATCGGAACGAGCGAAGGGACGTCAGGATCTCGCGATCGATTGGCCTTTCTGAAGTAAACCCCATGGCCGTGGATCTTCCCGGCAAGCCCACAGGATGGGCAGCAGGAAGGCCGATAACGGTCAGGCTCAAACTTTAATGAATGAATGTGTTGAGAAAGGGTAAGGATCTGGGGGACAATCCGAGACATAGGCTGGGCTGGTCTTGTTAACGTTGAACTGTAGGAAGTCCCACGATAACAGAGGAGCACCAGCCTTTCTTATGCCTGTCGTTTTCTCGCGATGATTAAGGGGGTCTGGCAGAAAATGCCCTTGAAAATCCCGGAATCAATGGGCCGGGGAAGTCTCAGATAGTTCGGTACGTAACACCTATCCGCCAACTTTAACA
>JBIPMB010000209.1:0-3148 GCA_044369355.1 Gammaproteobacteria bacterium
CGCGCTGTTCTACATAATTTTTGTCTATTGGACAGCAAGCATTTTGTCCAAAAGAAACCAAGCTTGATAGTATTTAAGCCCTTTTTAAAGCTTATGTTTATATTTTGACCTTCACCGAGAATTGCTGTGATAACATGCTAAGCTATTGTATTTATTATTCTCTTTTGTTACAATTAATCTACAGCATCCATATTGAATTGTTTAAGAATGAACCAAAATAGCCTACATTACATGCGAATGCCCCTCCTGGACAGTATTGTTTAGGCGGCTTGGTTTGTAGTGGCTACGTGTTCCCATCATTTCATTCCACCCCTCCAAAGCAATAATGTCCAGGCCTAAGCTGTACAGACAGAATCTCATTCAATTTTATTTCAGGAGCTTTTAATATGCTGCAATTACATCAGATTTCAAAAACTTATACGGTTAACCAGCAGTTGCTCACAGCCTTACAAGACATCAGCTTAACCATCGCTAAAGGGGATATTTTTGGCATCGTAGGCAAAAGTGGTGCGGGGAAAAGTACTTTACTACGCTGCATGAACTTACTGGAACGACCTACACAAGGACTAGTGACTATAGATACTGTTGAGTTAACTCAATTAAAGCCTGTAGCATTAAACCAACAACGTAAAAAAATTGGCATGATATTTCAGCATTTTAATTTGCTTTCTTCACGCACAGTCTTTGAAAATATAGCGCTTCCTTTAGAAGGCCACTACACGCCAGCTGAAATCGCGGCTAAAGTGCATAATTTATTGAACTTGGTTGACTTAGAGGATAAGGTCGCACATTATCCTGAACAATTGAGCGGTGGTCAAAAACAAAGGGTGGCTATTGCTAGAGCTTTAGCTACAGAGCCTACTCTCCTGCTCTGCGATGAACCTACTTCGGCCCTAGATACCGAATCTACACGCAATATTCTGGAATTATTACAGGCTATTAATCGAAAGCTTGAGCTTACCATTGTACTCATCACGCATGAATTGGATGTAGTGAAAAAAATTTGTAAAAATATGGCGATTTTAGATAAAGGACACTTGGTTGAAACGGGTAGCGTATTAGAAATCTTTACTCAACCTAAATCCGAGATCAGCAAACGTTTAATCCGCAAACAATTTCACTTGGAACTACCCGATTCTATACGACAAACGATACGTGATCCTAAAGATACCCTGTATGCACCGATCGTACAACTCACTTTTATGGGTGAAAGCTCTAAATTACCCGTGATAACGGATCTCATACAAAAGTTTGGCTTGTCGGTGAATATTTTGCTGGCCGATATAGAAAATATCAGCGATGCCGCCGTAGGCTATCTGGTGTGTCAACTTAAGGGGGAAGAAGCTCTGGTCAAACAAGCATTAGATTATCTGCACTCTTTACCCATTAACATAGAGGTACTATAAAATGCAGTCTATTTTAAATTTAGCATTATTGCAGGCGACCTGGGAAACCATCTACATGGTCTTTATTTCCAGTGCTTTAGGTATTCTAGGCGGCAGCTTATTAGGCATATTACTTTTTGTGACGCAAGAACCACAATTTTCAAAAAACAAGCTTGTACATCAATCCGTAGGCACAGTGGTTAATTTAGTACGTTCTATCCCTTTTATTATACTACTCATCAGTATTGTACCCTTAACACGCCTTATCGTCGGCACCTCTATAGGCACCAATGCAGCCATTGTACCTTTAGTATTAGCAGCCATTCCATTTTATGCTCGCATATGCGAGGCGGCCTTGAGCTCCGTACCTAAAGGGTTGATTGAAGTAGGACATGCTATGGGCGCTAGTCAACGGCAAATCATCACTAAAATTTTATTACCTGAAAGTAGTGCTGCTTTGGTAAGGGGTGCGGCCTTGACCATCATTGGTCTAGTAGGTTATTCCGCCATGGCGGGTGCTATAGGTGGCGGTGGTTTAGGTGAATTGGCCATCAACTATGGCTATCAACGCTTTGATGCATTGGTGATGGTTTCAACCGTAGTGGTATTGCTGATAATAGTCCAAGGGGTACAATCTTTGGCTGATATCGTCATCAAAAAACGTAAAGTAAAACTTGCTTTATGGTTGTGTATCCCCTTTGCGCTTATCTGTATACTGAGTCAAATGGGTTCTTATTTCATGGCTCCTAAAAACGTTTTACGCGTAGGAGTCATGTCCGGCTCGCCAGAGATCATTATGGCTGTTGCCGCCACAGAAGCAAAAGAGAAATATGGTTTAACCTTAAAAATCGTTCCTTTTAGCGATTATATGCAACCTAATATGGCTGTGGATAATGGCGATATAGATGCCAATATCTTCCAACACAAACCTTTCTTAGATGAACAACTGCAAGCTAAGCATTATGACATAATAGATATTGCTAAAACTTTTGTGTATCCCTTTGGTTTCTATTCCCAGAAAATAAAAAATATTTCTGAGCTAAAACCAGGGGCTCTCATTGCTATTCCTAATGATCCCAGCAATGAAGGTCGTGCTTTGATGTTATTGCAAAACGCGCATCTAATACGCTTAGCACCGAATGTTACACTGCTGGCAACGGTACGCGATATAGTCAATAATCCAAAGCATTTAAAGTTTACATTATTGGATGGGGCACAATTGCCTAGAGTATTAAAAGATGCTGATTTGGTCGGTATTAATAATGACTTCTTAGCGCCCGCAGGCTTAAGTACACAAACAGCGATATTATTGGAAGGCAACAATTCTCCTTACGCCAATTTGATTGTGGTACGTAAGGATAATGCAAACAACCCAAGCATGAAAGAACTCATCGATGTGATGCACTCTAAAGCAGTTGTGGATGCCACAGAGAAAGAGTTTAATGGCGGTGCTGTGCCTGCATGGTGATATATCCAGGGTTCAACATTATAACTCACCGCTGGCCGGGTCCTGACCCGAGACAGGGGCCCCCAGCCATCACTATCGCGCTTTGTCTGAAGTTTGTCACGTCAATCTGCATTTTCAGGGTAATAGTGAGTTTACGCGTTACGTTAAACTGGTTTTTTTACATTGCCCGCTTAGTGAGCTAGACTCACAGCAGTTGATTTTTAGGCGAGGCGCCGAACCCTCGAACACCAGGAGTGTAGTATTCTACATGACTGGAGTGAGATGGGTGAAGGCAACAAAGCATAAAAAGCAAATG
>JBIPMB010000324.1:0-3123 GCA_044369355.1 Gammaproteobacteria bacterium
GGATACGAGATTGATGCGGGGGGTGATGAGCAGGAGCGGGTGATTTTGGCGATCGCGGCGGGGGAGATGAAGCGGGAGGAGTTTACGGAATGGTTGCGGGGTTGTGTTTGTTTGCTGGGGTGATGGGCGATCGATGTGGGGCGGAGCAAATGATTTTGGTGGGGTGTGTTGGGAATGGGTTGGGGAACGAAAACACACCCCACCACGAAATTTGGTAGTACGTGTCAGGTATAGCCGTAACGCACCGAGGATTTTGCGGGAAAGCTGGGGATGGTCGTGGTGCGTTTTTGCGGCGGTCATTGACCGTGATGTGGGAGGATTTACCGAGGCCAAAACACATCCTACCGATTCAAGAACGCACCCTAGTACTTACCTATTCCTGTTCCTCGATACGATTCTCTAACCAAGTAACCTGTACTCGAAAATGAGAAAATTCTTCTTGCGTTATTGATTTAGCATGTGCATCAATGCGATATTTATTCACTACTTTCATTGCGAGATCAAATCTCTCTTTATCTCTATCAAAGACATTCTGAAATACATCCCACTCTTTGATAATTATCTTGCGAATATCCTCAAAAAAGACATTAATTTTATTGGGGTCAAAAATTTCGCGATACGAAAGAGTATAGCCTTCTAATTTTCTCTTTCCTCCATATATATTAAGGGTAATTTCCTTTGCTTTATCTTCGCCATAAAATTGGCGCAAGTACTTGCGAGCAATACTCCGAAGCTTTGGCTCTATTTTGTTTCTTCTTTCCGAAATTTCAGCTAAGATTTCTACCTCAGACAAATTTATTTTTTTGTACTTGTTAATATTAATCAGGCTTTTACGTACGGCTTCGATTTTGAAGAAAAACTTGCCTCTATCCTTTCCTAGAAGTCCATAACCTTCCAGATGATTAGTATATTCACGAGATTGACTTACAAACCACTCAAACGTTTCGATGTCTTGAATCGCAAGCAACTGAAGCATCTCAAGCTCATCGTTATAGAACTCTTTCAAGACAGAAAGAATCATATCTACATAACTTGACGAGCTATCTTCAAATAATTCCATACCCTCTTCATATGTTGTTCTTCCTACTTTTACGGGGCGTTCTGAACTAACTATTTCGTGAATGTGACTGCACATCATACGTATTAAGAAAGGATGACCGCCAAAATCTTCTGTTAGCCGAGAGTATAAAAGTTCATCAAATTTTAGCCCCATAATTTTCCCCAAGGTTCTCACCATATCACGGGTTTGAGGGACATCAAAGGGCTGAATATATTCACATGGTATTTGGCAGAAGATAGGATTGTCAGCACCATGTATTCGATCAATTTCTACACATTTTGGATTTGTACCTGATATCAAGTAGCTCAAAAGAGATTCATTTTTTTGAAATATGGAGCGTAGCGTCTGCCAAAAGTATATAAAGTCGCGACCATCTCTCCAATGACTAGATATTGATACTCCTGGAGTCAGATGCTCAACTTCATCAAATATTAGTAATATGCTGCCTTTCTTGGCATTTCCCTGAATTTTTCGTAGATCCCTTTCAAAAACTGAAGCTGCATTTTCTTCTACATATAGTTCCTCATTGCTAGTGGAAACGCTAAGTTTATTCTGGGTCTTTATTTCATCAATAATAAATTTGAGCGTCTTAAACCATCTTTTCATATGGAAGCTTGGACTTTCACATTCAAGAAATACGCATATACCGCCGTCAGCTTCTATTCGTCTACGGACTCCGTAAACGATTGAGGTCTTTCCTGTTTTGCGTAAACCAAATAAACCCGAATTTTCTCCAGATTTATGGCGACTTGCTAGCCTTTGAACTAGGTCACTACGACCGAAAAAATAAGTATCTCTTTTAAGAGGTGACTTAAAGTCAAACAAATTCCGACTGTAAAAGTTTGCTGTAAATTTATTTCTAACAAGGTAGCTATCCCAGCTATCTCCAGTAAATTCGCTGTAAGAAAAGGGAACCACAACTTGGTGTTCTGCATCTTTCTTAAGCAGGCTTTGCATTTTGGATTCTATTTCAGAATCTTGGCTAATTAGAACACCACAAACTCTCTCAATCCTTAATGACTGATGTCGTTTTGCTGCTGCATCAAAAGCGTCTAGGGTTCTTGGTAGAAAGTCCGGATATAGACTAAATACCGTAATTATTTCTCGAGAAATATTAAACCGTTCTTGATAGTGATCGGTTGGCTTGAACAGTAAGTATCTGTAGGAGCTACTTTCTCCAACTTCAAGGTATCCACCAGTTGTGATATACCACTCGCTTGAAAGTCGATAGATTATATCTTGCTCTACTCTAGTAAATATATTTATTGGAAAATTCTTATGTATTCCCGGCTTTACTTTATAAACTGACATAGAGAAAATATCCCATTGACTTTAATTTTTGATCAAGCATTATTCCAAGAATCTAGTATGCGTAAGCTATTGCATAAATGTCATCGTGCAAGAGCTAATTGTCTAACTTTAGAAAGCTTTTAAAAAGTCTTCTCAAACTTATACACCATAAGGGCTTGCATGATTTTAGCCAAAATCGCCGTAACTTTTGACAGTCAAGGAGTTTGGCGAACTTTCAAAACACTTTCTTAGAGTCAAGGCAAGAAACTTAAGATTTACGTTTCATTGCTTTTTTGGTTCGTAAGCTTAAAAATCAAGCCTTGACTCGGCACTAGTTTACCTTACTTAAGGTGGTTATCGACGCATTTACGCCTTAGCCAACTCTTTCACCCCCTCAGAAGCAGCCTCAGCCGAACCAGCCTCCGACGGCGGCACAACCTGCCAGAACATCGGCAGAAACTCCGCCCAGTTCTCCAGAATCCGCTTCGCCTTCAGGCTACCACGTACCCCGTGCGCCGTAACCAGATCCTTCAACTGTGCCTCACCCGCAGGCGAAACCACCCGCTGAATCGACACAATTTCTGGGTTTACTTTAGCAGAAAAACTGCCGTCCTCATCCAGGAAATACCCCAGACCACCCGTCATCCCCGCGCCGACATTACGACCCACCGGCCCCAAGACCACGACCACACCACCCGTCATGTACTCACAACAGTGGTCGCCCGCACCCTCGATCACCGCCTGCGCCTTCGAGTTACGCACCGCGAACCGCT
>JBIPMB010000257.1:0-3120 GCA_044369355.1 Gammaproteobacteria bacterium
TATGACGATGATTTTTATATGTCAGATATTATACCCGAAATGTTAAAATTCCATCCAAGCATAGTTGGTGCATCTATTGGAACAACTATGGAAAAAAGAATATATCCAGAAGTAAATACAAAAGGAACTTTTACAATAGATTTTGGAAATAAATTATATCATCCAAGATCTTGTTATGATGTTCCTGTTGTTGAAAGTTCCTATTTCAACATGTTAGTTTTACAGAATAACAGTTTAGTACAAAGAGTTTGTTATTTTGATGATGATGGAAATGGTAAAATGAGAATCTATACTTTAGATAATAAAGTTTATCTAAACAATAATGCAGGAACTGTTGATTATAACAAAGGTATAGTAGTCATAAAAGATCTTGTAATATCGTCTTATATTAACAACAACAATTACATTTATTTTGTAGCAACACCAAACGATCCAGACATATTTACGGATTTTGATACTATATTGAGTTTTGATAATACAATAACTAGAAGTTCAACTGTAAATATGACTCAAGTATTTAAAAATTCATTAACTAATGCATCATACGCAAATCGTAATAGTTCCAATAATGTAACGGGTTAAAAATGTTAAAGGTAGATATTCTTTATCCACAACCAAATACAACATTATATGGAAACGAATTAAAATTTCGTTACAAGTTATTAAATAACTTAGAAAAATATAAAACCGACAAAATAGTTTTATCTATTAATGGAGAGGTTGAAATAGAATCAGCCACCAATGGATCATATATTTTTTCTAATTTAAATAACGGTGATTATGAGATTGTTGGCTATTTAAAAAATAAAAATAATGTAAAAATTGAAAACACAGAGTTTTCTGTAAAATTTAATGTTATAAATCAAAAATACGAATCAAAAAATTTAACTTGGGCATTTGCTAAAACAAAATTACCACAGTTTATACAGGACGATTATTCAACATTTACTAGATTCGTAGAGGCATATTATGAATGGTTACATAAATCGAATAATCCAGTTTACATGCCATTTGCATCTGAATTTTTTGCTGATATCGATACTTCACCAGAAGTATTTTTATCAAATTTTAGAATACAATACTTAAATGATTTCCCAGATAATTTATTCAAACTTGGAGATCAAAAAAATCTAAGAACACTAGTTAAAAATATAAAACAATTTTATAGAGCAAAGGGAACTGAAAAGTCGTTTAGATTTTTAATGAGATTGTTATTTAATTCTTATGTTGATTTTTACTACCCAAAGAAAGATCTTATGAAAGCATCTGGTAATCTATGGGTTGAAAATGTAGGAATGAAAATAAAAAATATTGATGTTTCAAATGCGTTTTTATTAAAAAATGCAATAATATACCAAAAACCAAATACAACAATAACGGCATCTGCTAGAGTTCTTCGAGTAAATGCTGAAAAAGAATTAAACCAAACCATAGTAGAATTGTTCGTTGCAAATGTAATAGGAACATTTAATGATACTTTACCTGTTTATTGTGATGTAATTAATAATGGTGTAAAACAAACTTTAAAAATGGATTTACTAACAGTAATTTCATCTGTAAACATAACAAGCAGAGCATTAAAGGTTAATGATAAAATATATTTAAAACCAGGAAATGAAACTGGAAGTGAAACTGGTTCTAGTTTTTTTGCTGTTGTTCAAGAAGTAGATTTATTAGGTAATGTTAAAAGATTTAATATAATTAACTCTGGTTATAATTATACCGGTTTCCATGAATTATATAAAAAAAATAAAGATGGAACATTTACAAAAATTACAGGATCATATCAAACTGGAGTATTGACCAGATATCCTGGTTATTATAAAACCATTTCTTCATCACCAAGTTCCAGAGGCAAGTTACAAGATAATAGAATTTATCAAGAATTGTCATATGTTCTTCAAACAGAATTAAATGTAGTAAATTATGCTGATTTGTTTAAGAGATTGGTTCACCCTGCTGGTGTTGGATTGTTTGGGAGTTACCTGATAAAAAGAGATGAACAATTAAGTTTAGAAGATAAAACAGAAATAAATTTATATTATTCTGGATTTATTGGCAATTTCTTACCATATACTTTTAATACAATAAAGAATTTGAGAAACGATAATTACCCAAATGGCAACCCAATAACTTATCCAACAGGACTTAAAGATTTATACCCACTCGGATTTGATCCCACTCAAACACTACCAAATGAAATTACAGCAGAATTTGAGCATATTCCTCTTCCTTATCAACAATTAAAAAATGGTGTAACTACTCTTAATTTTACTTTTATACCAAATGTATCGGATTCTAGTAATATCAATACTTATTGGGTAGTATTTCCTCATCCAAATATTTTACTAAATACTTCAGACACTATGAAAGATATAAAAATTAGAGACTTTTTGACTATAAAAATTGACGATTTAACTACGAACTCCTAAAATGTTAAGAACAAATTTTAAAAACTCTATAATAAAATCGTTTTACGATAAGTTTTCACAAAATTCAGATACAAAAAATTATCTATTTATTGGTAAAGTATCTGAATGGGAAAATGATAATCTTCCACCTTTAGCAGAAAATTCTTTACAAGAAGAATTGAATGCATGGAAGAATATGCTTATATGCAAGAAGATAAATGCTGATGATGTAGTATTTGTTATAAGAAGAATAAATTGGTTATATGGTAAAGTATATCAGGAATATGATGATACATTAGATCTTCATTCTGACGATACTCCCTTGGATTTCTATGTTTTAACATCAGAAAATAATGTTTATAAATGTATATTCAATAACAATGGTGCAGAATCACAATATGAACCATATGGAACTGGTCTGGAAGAAATAATCACACAAGATGGTTACATATGGAAATATGTTTATTCAGTAAGACCAGAATTAATTGACTTTTTAACTGAAGAATATATTCCAGTTGAATTTTTGGATGAACTTTCATACACAGACCAAAGAGGGTTACAATTAGATGTTGAATTGGATTCTAAAGAAAATAAAAATGGTTCTATTAGTAACATAGTATTGATACAAGTAGGAGCACCATATCCTTTTGCTGTAGATTATGATGTTGTCGAACAAGATCCACAAATAGCACATTTAATACAGTTAAAT
>JBIPMB010000002.1:0-34025 GCA_044369355.1 Gammaproteobacteria bacterium
TGAAGTTTTCTATATCATTATCACCCCAATCTAGGAATATCTCTTTGTGCTATAGCCCGAGGAGTATTGCCGCTAAACGTAGAGTTAAAAAATCCTGTTGTATTCGCGGACAATTGTTTATTTTCAACCATAAAATTAGCCGCAATCCTCTCTTGAAGGTTATCCAAAGTACAATTTAGTCTTTCTAGTTCAACTGTGCTAACAGGAAAATTCTTTTCGAAGTAACGGGCTATTTCTTCTTCATAAAGCAGACACGCTTTTAAGCTCTCGTTGTCTGGAGTATTTGAGGATTCTAAGAGCGCTAGCAATAGGTTTAGCTTGCTTTGTGCTTTAAGGAATGTCTCTACTACTATTTCTTTTTTCGCAAAATTTTCTTCTTTGGGGAGAGTTTTGGCAGAATTCCACCATCTATATATACTGGTTACCCAGGATGTCGTTTGGCCAGCGGAGCTGGTTTGTAAATTATTTTCTTCGTTATTGGATATCTGTTGGTTTCGATCTATCTTCTTAGCGTTGCTAGCCCACGACAATAACGTTACCAATGATTCATTGGCCCAATACGGAGCGGTATTCTTATTAGAAACATCCGCACCATATTCCAGCAGTAACATTACTATTGATTCATTGCCTTCGCTTGCTGCCCAATGTAGAGGCGTTCTTCCATTTGTATCTTGCGCATCTACACGTGCACCTTTTGCCAGCAATAAACGTACTATTGATTCATGGTCTTCGTTTGCTGCCCAATGTAGAGGAGTTCTTCCATTCGTATCTTGCACATCTACACGAGCACCCTTTGCCAGCAATAAACGTACTATTGATTCATCGCCTTCGCGCGCTGCCATATGTAGAGGTATTTCCCCATATTCATTTTGCACATTTACATCCGCACCGTATTTCAGCAATAAACTTACTGTTGATTTCTTACCTGCGTTTATTGCCAGATATAGCGGGCGGTTTCCATAGTTATTTTGTGCATTTACATCCGCACCGTATTTCAGCAATAAACGTACCATTGGTTCATTATCTCTGAGTTGTGCCCAATGCAGAGGGGTATTTCCATGTTTATCTTGCGCATTTACATCCATACCGTATTCCAATAATAATTTTAATAGACGATAGATAGGAGGTAATTCAATTGTACCGTTAAGCGGTGTGAATGGTAGCCACTGAATTTGATTGCCCTGTTTAGCATCATCGTTTATCTCGCAGCGAGACGACAATGCTTGTTCATAGTTCTCCCATTTTTGAGAAGCTAGCAGAGACAGAATGGTTGTATCTTTTGCTATTACATCCTGAAGCTGCTCTTTATTTTGTTCCAAGAATGCAATTGCTTCACCGATTTTTTCTCTGCGAATTAGATCTTTTAATCCGTTCATTAAATCTTCAGTTGTAGCAGCCATAAAATTACCTCCCTTATTTATTAAAAATACAATAGACCTGACAGATCAAGGACTTCAACTTAATACAGCAGATTGTACACTTTTATCTTTTTTTGTCAAATTGGTAACCCTTTTTGTACAAGATAAGGATTTTATTCTTCTATGAGAATCAGAAAGGATACATCATGATTTGCATCCTTAACGTCCCATCATTTTATTCCCACCCAGCCAAGCTTGACCTAAACTCAAGCCGCTGTCGTTCGGTGGATATAAACGCGGGTAAAGTGGCGTTAGCTTTTTCTTTTTTAAATCTATTATGACTGCA
This sequence comes from Gammaproteobacteria bacterium, assembly GCA_044369355.1. GTDB lineage: Bacteria > Pseudomonadota > Gammaproteobacteria > UBA1113 > UBA1113 > VFKP01. The sequence goes on from JBIPMB010000002.1 coordinate 1,705, forward strand.
TCGCTTAAAACTCTATTGAGAAAGCAGCCGCCGGATAATAATACGTGTTCCAAATCATGTTGCAGAGCTGCTTGTTCCACCCAGGCTACTAAAGCTGCGGCCAACGTGCCGTGAAACAAATTAGCACCTTCTGTAGGATCACAGGACAAAAGTATATTCAATAATGGCAACATATTTAAATGTGTATCATTCAATATCCAGCCCTTGGAATCGCATTTAATTTTAGAAACACGACTTTCCATCATCATTGCTGCCTGTCCTTCATAATCGGCATTTTCGCAAATGCCTAATAGACTACTCGCCGCGTCGAATAAACGGCCGCAACTGCTGCTGGCGGATGCGTGTACGCTATTTTCTAATAAGGACAAAATAGCCGCTGTTTGTGAATGATGATTAAAGCGTTGTAGCGCTAAATCTTGTTTTCCTAAAGCAAATAATGCACTCACCGCCATACGCCACGGTTGTTTGGTAACCGCATCGCCACCGGGTTGTAATAAAGGTTGCAACGAACCTAAACGTTTATAGTCGTTGCCATGATAAACCATCAATTCACCGCCCCAACTTTGATCGTCATCGCCCAAACCAAAACCATCTAAGGCTAAGCCTAATGCGGGCGTGATAATACCATATTCAACCGCACACGCGGCCAAATGCGCATGGTGGTGTTGAATAGCAAAGCTAGGTACTCTAAATTGTGCTGCAATTTGCGTAGAATAAAAATCAGGGTGTTTGTCATGGGCTACGCAATCTGGTTTAACATTCAATATTTTTAACAGATGCTTTATAGTCTCGTGATAAAAAGAGATGCTTTCCGCTGTGTTTAAACTGCCTACGGGTTGCGATACAAATGCTTCATTGCCACGCGTCACGCAAATCGTATTTTTTAAATAACCGCCTAAAGCTAAAGTGGTCGGAATAGTATAGGGCAGGGCGATAGCATTCGGTACATAACCCCGCGCACGCCGTATAAAAGCGGGTTTTTCAGCAATAAATTGTACTACGGAATCGTCTATGGCGGTGCTAATATCACGATTATAATGTACTACACAATCAGCTATAGACTGCAATTCTTTTTCTGCAGTATCATTTTCTTTAATGATGGGACTGTCGCTGTTATTGGCACTCGTGACTACCAAGACTAGATTATTTTTTTCTTGTAGCCATTTACTCCCAGTTGGCGAGCCTAAAAGCGAATGAAACAGTAAATAGTGTGCAGGCGTGTAAGCCAACATGACCCCTAAGCTATTTAAACCCGGTGCTATTTGTGGTGGTAAAGAATTATCTATCTTATCTAATACGACAATGGGGCGCTGTGGGCTGTTGAGCAATTGCAAAGCGGCTTTATTGCAATCAACGATTTGTTTTGCCGAGGCACTATTTAACACCATCAACGCAAACGGCTTATGTAAGCGCGCTTTGTTTAACCGTAGTTTTTGTAGTGCATTCTCATTGCGGGCATCACAGATCAATTGATAGCCGCCTATACTTTTTAAGGCCAGTATTTGACCTTGAGAAATAACCGTTGCCATATCGTTGATTGAATGGCTTAAGCTAGGGCCACACTGTGTACATGCGATTGTTTCGGCATGATAACGCCTGTCGTTTGGGTTGTTATACAGAGCGCTGCAATTTGTACAAGGTTCAAAAACAGAAAGGCTCGTGTGTTTTCTATCGTAAGGCAATTTCCATGTCAGGTTATAACGCGGACCGCAATGCGTACATTGTACAAAAGGGTAGTGGTAAAACGGGTTATTCGGATCAAACAGATCGTGCAAACAATCGTCGCAAACAGCGGTATCGGCAGGGATTTTGCTGCGTATAATACCGCCTACACTGCTATGGATTGCAAAAAGAGCCTTACTCTTTTTTAATGCCATTTCTTTTTGTACTACAGAATCTATGCGCGCTAAGGGTGGTAAGTCTTTTGTCAGCGCACTTAAAAAGCGTGGGCACTCTGTACCTTGTATTTCTATGTGTACACCATAAGGATCATTTTTAATAAAGCCACTTAGATTCAATGCTATGGCTAAGCGATAAACATAAGGTCTAAAGCCTACGCCTTGGACTAAGCCAAAAACTTTAAGCTGTAATCGTTGCATCATAAGTTTGCAATAACCAATCACACCACGGCGCTATGCCTTGGTGTGTAGTCGCCGAGGTTTGTAATATTGCAATATGCGGGTTAATACGTTTAGCATATTCTATGCATTGTTCTACATTAAAAGAAACATAGGGTAATAGATCAATCTTATTGATTATCATTAAACTGGCTTCGGCAAACATATGTGGATACTTCAAAGGTTTATCATCGCCTTCAGTGACCGACAATATCACTATTTTAGCTTTTTCACCCAAATCGAACAAAGCAGGACAAACCAAATTGCCTACATTTTCTATGAATAATACGCTGTTCATGCTGGGTGCTAAATCGCCTAAGGCATGGCCTATGCGATGGGCATCTAAATGACATGCCTTGCCAGTATTGATTTGTAATACGGGCACACCTGTTTCAGCGATACGTTTGGCATCTAAATCGGTTTGTTGATCGCCTTCGATGACGCTGATAGCACAACGTTGTTTTAATGCGCGTATGGTTTCTATTAATAAAGTCGTTTTACCAGAACCCGGGCTAGACATGAGATTTAAGGCGACAATATGATTTTTGGCGAAATAGGCACGGTTTTGATCGGCAAAGCGTTGATTTTCCCCTAGAATATCTTGTTCAATCTGAATGATCCTAGAATCGTGAGCATGATCGTGTGCATGCTCATGGGAATGTTCATGATCGTGTCCGCAACCGCAATAACCACACATTAAGTTGTTTCCATCCGTATAATTCGTAAAGCCTTACCCTGCGTGATAGTATAATTATACTGCCCACAAATAGCGCAGGGCGCCAATAGAGAGCTTAGTGTAACATTTTTATGGCAATTATGGCAGAGTGCCTGTCCGGCTTGAGTCTTGATCTCCAGTGTGGCATCCTTGGCCAAGCTATGAGTAGCGGCAATGGGAAAGCTGAAACGGATGGCATCTAAATCTATGCCTGCCAATTCGCCTATCTCCAGCCATACCGTTTTAATGCGGGTAATAGGTGGTGTAGCGCTATTGGCAGTTTGTTCCAATATGCGGATAAGGTTAAAGCACAGTGTGAGTTCATGCATAGGACATCGATTTTATTTTAAAGAGGGTAGTTTATAATGGAACAAAGACAAATGCAAAAGTCGATTCCGCTGTATACATTAATCATACTGGTATCTTTTGCCTCCGTGGCATCGGTATTATTTACCCCAGGATTGCCGCAGTTACAACGCCAATTTCAAATCAGCACGGCGAGCACACAACTCACGGTTTCTCTATTTTTGCTGGGTTATACCATAGGTCCCTTGATCTATGCTCCTTTGGCTAATCGTTATGGCCGAAAAAATACCTTATATGCAGGCATCAGCGTTGCTTTCATTAGCTCCTTATTGTGCGCACTCGCACCTTCTATAGGAGGCTTTACTGTTTTTCTGGTGGCTAGATTTTTGTCGGCATTGGGTGCGAGTGCGGGTTTAACCATAGCCTTTACGCTGATCAGCGATGTATTTACAGATAGGCAAGAACGAGGCAGAGTCATCGCCTATAGCACGCTTGCCTTTGCTATTATGCCGGGATTGGCGATTTATGTAGGTGGTTTGTTGGTATCATATTGGAATTGGCCCAGTTGTTTTTACTTCTACATGATCTATTGCGTGCTGGTGGCTTTTCTAGTATCGCGTTTACCCGAAACAAAACCACTGCAGACTGAAGCAGTCAGCCTTAAAAAAATGTTGTGCCACTATTATAGCGTGGCGCGTAGTGGTAAGTTATGGATATATTCTATTATTTGGGGCATTACTACGGGGATTATTTTTACCTTTTCGGCTATAGCACCTATTGTGAGTGCGAAGCTTTTCAATCTTTCCGCTGATGCTTTTGGTACTTACAGTTTATGTGTGTTTGCAGGCTTAGCCGTAGGCAATATTCTATCGGCAAAATTGGTAACCTGGTTTAGCCTTAGAAAGATAATCATTTCGGGCATTATAGTATCATTGAGTAGTGCAATACTTTTATTCTTGACTACGTTAAGCGGCCACTTGAGCGTAGTTTCTCTATTTTTATGGACGACGCTATTATTTATAGGCTTACCGGCCATTTTTTGCAATGCACTTGCTTTAGCCACGGAGCAATCTAGCGATACAGCCACTGCTTCGTCTTTAATAACCAGCATCGATTTATTGGCGGCTATTATAGTGATGTCTTTGATGGGGCTGATGATATATTCTCTGGCAGCGACGATGAGCGGCTTATTTGTGGTAATGATGATTACAATAGCGTTATTGTTTTGGTGGGTAGGGCGGCGTTCGAGATAGTTGCTTCGTATGGAATATGGAGAATAGATTTATGACAAATAGTAAAGAAGCGGATATTAGTTCAGCTGAAATGACGGCTTATTGGCGATCTTTGTATCCTAAGTTAAGTAGCGATACGCTGAGTATCAATTTGGCCAGTGCAGAGGGTATTCAGAAGGCAAAGGTATTTGAAGAAAGATTTAAATATCCATTATTAGGGCGTAAGGTGAGTGTGCGCGCGGGGTTTATGCTACAGAAGGCCATAGAAATTCTGTCTACAGGGCTATATGATTCTTGTATTTCATTAGGATCTGGATTTTCTATGCTAACGTATATCCTTGCTGAGCAGTTGAATCGCGATAATGAAATGCCTATCCAATTTATTGATTTGGATCTTCCGGAAATAATCGAAGAAAGGAAGAGACGACTTTCCAGATTAATTATAGATAGAAAGGTATCTGCTGATGTTGTTTCAACGATACAAAATATTGAGATAGACATTGAAGCAATGCATACAAATACTATTTCTTTTAAAGATGTTTTTCGGGATTGTAAAAGACCATTATTTATGATTGAAGGGTTAATATATTTTTTAACGGAAGATTGCGTTGAATGGCTTATGCAACAGATTACACGTTATGATCTATCGGCTGTTATTTTTGATTATTGGCCTGAAAATGGAGTGAACGAGAGTTTATGTTTTCGTAATGCCATTCAGGCTATGGCAGGCTTTATGCCCGAAAATGTAAAAAGCTTTTGGAGTGATGAGGGAATTGCACAACTTTCTGGCCATTTTAAGCGGGTTGAAAATTTAAAGATCAAAAATATTGAAAACGAAATGTCAGAAGAAATGCTGGATACGCCTATGTTTATAGACAGTAATCAATTTTTCCCGGTTCAAATTTTTGTTGGTTTAGGGCCAAAGAATAGTCAATAGTCTAAAAATACAATACCAAGCAATTGCAAGCTAAAACAGATTGCAAAGCAATATTAGCTTGCAATTGCTTGGTGTTGCGCGCACCTATCCCATTGTATTTTAATGATATTTCTTTAAAAGGTTATTTTCAGTTGGTTATATGTTGAATAAAATAGTATAATTTCATAGTGAATGACAAGATATTTAAAGGATTGTTGTGTATAGAGAATTTTTTGCGACAGAATACAAATTAGAGGTAAAAAATGGTAATCTCTCCGCATGGAATAGTTACAATTTACAGCATTGATACCGAAGCAAGCGTAAAACTCTTGCCGGTTGAGGTCACTGCCGCTAGATTTGTAAGCAAGGCCCCCGCGGCATGCGTAAAAGCCTTAAAAAAATCGGTCACGATTGTTGAATTTGTAGACGATGTTCTCGTAGAAAGTGTAAAAGCCGTACCGACTTGGGTCACTGCTGTTAGATTTAATGGCGATGTTTCTCCAGAAAGTGTAGGAGCCTTACCGGCTTGGGTCACTAGGATTGTACTTGTAGGCAACATTTCCGCAGAAAGTGTAGGAGCCTTACCGGCTTGGGTCACGAGGGTTGTATTTGTAGGCGATGTTCCTGCAGAAAGTGTAGGGGCCTTACCGGCTTGGGTCACGACTGTTGTACTTGTAGGCGATGTCTCCGAAGCAAGCATAAAAGCCATACCGGCTTCTGTTACTACCCTTAGATTTTGGAACAACGCCCCTGTTGCAACGACTGAAACTTTTTACGGATTAGATGTATTGGCTTATGCTGTTGCCGTTAGAGTCAATGATGAGGAAAGGCGCATAATAAAAAGCGATCTACCGCCATCGAAAAGGCGCAGAATCAACTACGAGGATCAAAATAAATTTACTAATTACACAGCTTCAGACTTTGCTCCAGCTAATCCAGATACTGTGTTCAGGCAGCCAATCTCTTCTTCTTCTTTCTTCTATGAGCCCCCACAGAAACCACATGAACCATTTTATCCAAAACAGATGACTAGGGGCTAATATGATACACACGTTTTTGAGCGCCAATTTATGAAACAAAAACTGATCGCTTATGCGAAATTGATGCGTTTACACAAACCGGTGGGAATTTTACTGCTGTTGTGGCCGACTTGGTGGGCTTTGTGGTTGGCGGCGCTGGGTCTGCCTACTTTCAAGAATTGGTTTATTTTTACCTTGGGCGTCATTGTGATGCGCAGTGCCGGCTGTGTGGTCAACGATTTGGCCGATAGAAATTTCGATGGTTTAGTAGCGAGAACGCGCGATAGGCCTTTAGTCACAGGCAGTGTTACGCCACTTGAAGCGTCGGTATTATTAGCTGTACTCTGCACCATCGGTTTAATCCTCGTATTATGTTTGAATTTAGCCGCGTTTTTATGGGCTTGCTTGGCCTTAGCTCTGGCTTTGATTTATCCTTTAACTAAGCGCTTTTTCCCTATGCCGCAAGCTATATTAGGTTTGGGTTGGTATTTAGCGATTCCCATGGCTTTTGTGGCACAAGCGAATAAAGTCAATGCAGTCACCTTGTGGTTGTATTTAGGTGCGGTGGCGTGGACCATTGCTTACGATACCTGGTATGCCATGGTGGATAGGGGCGATGATGTTAAAATCGGTATACGATCCAGTGCTATTTTATTTGGTCGTTATGATAGGTTGTGGGTAGGTATTTTTCAGCTCTTTACTTTAGGAGCGTGGTTTTACGTGGGGATCTTGGCGCAACTGAATTGGTTTTATTTTTTAGCCTGTGCTGTATGCGGCGGTTTTTTTGTGTATCAACAGATTTTAACTTATAGCCGTGATCCCAAGCGTTGCTTTCAGGCTTTTTTAAATAATCAGTGGTTGGGGTTAGTGTTGTTTCTAGGAATTTTGGGTGGATTGCACCACTAAAATCTGCATGGTATTCGTCCCACCCAGCACGCCTATGTGCTGTCCTTTAGTGAGTATAACGGTATCACCCGCCGTTAAGAAATCATGTTGTAGTAAATAATGCAATGCATTTCGATCTATGTGATCTAAATCTTCATGCACCATACTAAAATGTATAGGCACAACACCACGATATAAAGCCATTTTACGCAAGCTTTTCATATGCGGAGATAATCCTAAAATAACAATCCCAGATCGTATACGCGACATCCACAGCGTAGTAGCGCCGCTTTCTGTTAGACAGACTATGGCTTTAGGTGATAAATGATTAGCCGTATACATCGCCGCCATGGCAATCGCTTCATCGGTGTACGAAAACTTTTTGTCTAAACGATGATGCGATACTAACGTTCTAGGATGTTGCTCTGCGCCCAAACAGATTCTAGACATGGCTTCGACTACACGCACGGGATCATCGCCATTAGATGTTTCAGCTGACAACATCACGGCATCGGTGCCATCTAACACGGCATTGGCCACATCCATAACTTCTGCGCGCGTAGGAATGGGGCTGTGGATCATCGATTCCATCATTTGAGTAGCAGTGATAACAACTTTGTTTTTAGCGCGCGCCTGACTAATCAATTGTTTTTGTATGGCAGGTAGAGCGGCATCGCCTATTTCTACACCTAAATCGCCACGTGCTACCATAATGGCATCGCTGGCTTCGATAATGCCGTCTATATGATCTAAAGCCTCGCGGCGTTCTATTTTGGCAATAACGGCAGCATGTCCTTTCATATCGGCAATATGTTTTCTAGCTGCTAGAATATCTTCGGCCGAACGCGGAAATGAAATGGCGATATAATCTACGTCTAAACTCAACGCAGTACGCATATCTTCCTTATCTTTAGCGGTGAAGGATTCGGCTGATAAACCACCTCCTAAGCGATTAATGCCTTTGTGATCGGAAATAGTGCCGCCGCTTATGACTTGACACTGAATTTGGGCACCTTTTACTGCTAATACTTTGAAACTCAAGCGACCATCGTCTACCAATAAAGTATCATTAGCGACTACATCTTTTGGCAAATCTTTATAAGTCAGGCCTACGCTGTGCGCTGTACCTGCATCGTCAGCGAGTAATGCATCGAAGGTAAAGAGATCATTGTCTTTCAGGACTAGAGAGCCTTTTTTAAAACTGCCTATGCGGATCTTCGGCCCTTGTAAATCGGCAATGATGGAGATTATTTTTTTTTGTTCGGCGGCAATGCGGCGTATATGGGCTACGCGAGTGCTGTGATCGTCTGCAGTACCATGCGAGAAGTTTAAACGCACTGCGTCTACGCCCGCGGCGATTAAACGTGTTAATACGGTCAGATCATCAGTGGCTGGGCCTAAAGTGGCGATAATTTTAGTGCGACGCATAATTTATCCTTTTTAAACGCTGTTAAATTCAGGGATGAATATTATCACTCAACGCTGACTGGGTCCTGACCCGCGACATCCCCGTCGTGCTCGTGCCTGCGCGCGCGGGGGCCCCTGTCGCAGGTCACCCAGTCATCCCTACCGCGCGTTGTATCCTCATCATTTAAAGAGAATTTGTTATCACTCTTGCAACAATTCAATCGCGGGCAAACTCTTACCTTCTAGGTATTCCAAGAAAGCGCCGCCACCGGTAGAAATATAACTTATTTTATCGTTTAAATGATAATTTTCAATAGCAGATAGAGTTTCGCCACCACCGGCTAAACTAAAAGCAGAGCTAGCCGCAATGCTTTCTGCGATGCTTTTTGTGCCTGCCGCAAAAGGAGGGTATTCAAATACCCCTACAGGCCCATTCCAAACGATGGTGCGTGCCTTAGCAATGTAGGATTGATACAAGGCTATGGTCTTAGGGCCTATGTCTAAGATTTTATCTTCAGGCTTTATTTCATCTAAACTTTTAGTGATCGCTTTGGCTGTAGCCGATAATTCTGTAGCGACAACTACATCGACAGGCAATAAGATCTTGGGAGATAATAATTTTTTCGCTAGTGGTACTAAGTCAGGTTCATACAAAGAGCACCCCACGGCATGACCTAGAGCTGCTAAGAAAGTATTGGCTATACCACCGCCTACGATTAAGTGATCGACTTTGGTTAACAACGCTTCTAACACCGTTAATTTAGTTGAAACCTTAGCGCCACCTACAATGGCTAAAAAAGGTCTTTCTAGGGTGAGTAGGGCACGATCCAAGGCTTGAACTTCGGCACACAACAAAGGGCCAGCACAGGCTTCTTTTGCCTTAGTTAATGCGCCATAAGTAGAAGCTTGCGCGCGATGAGCGCACGCAAATGCATCCATTACATATACATCGCCTAGATCAGCCAATTGTTGGCTTAAAACCTCGTCGTTGGCTGTTTCGCCTAAACTAAAGCGTATGTTTTCGCACAGTGCAACTTGACCAGGACTGATTGTAAAACCATGATGCCAATCTTTGATTAAAGTGACATGGCGTTTTAAATAATGACTAAGGCGCTCAGCTATAGGCGCCAACGTATAGGCTTCATCATAAACGCCTTCTTGAGGACGGCCCAGATGTGAAATTAAAATTACCGCAGCACCTTTATCCAGTGCATATTTAATGGTTGGTAAAGCCGCTAAGATGCGTGCATCATTGACTATATGACCATCTTTCATGGGCACATTAAAATCTTCGCGTATGACGACGCGTTTATTTTTAATGTCTAATTTTTCTAAGCTCTTCAATTCAGTCATGATTATTTCCTTGTTAAGCATTCATCATGGCAACGGAAGTATCCAACATGCGGCAACAAAAACCCCATTCATTGTCATACCAAGCCAATACTTTAGCTTGTTGGCCTATAACACGCGTTTGTGTGGCATCAAAAATAGACGAGGCTGAAGAATGGTTAAAATCGATAGAAACTAAAGGTTCATCGTTGTACCACAAAATACCTTTGAGTGGTCCTTTAACAGAAGCTTCTTTCATCACCTGATTGATTTCTTCTACGGTCGTGTTACGCTTGGCATTGAAAGTCAGATCGACTAAAGACACGTTGATAATAGGTACGCGTATGGCCAAGCCATCTAAACAACCTTTTAATTCTGGTAATACCAAACCAATAGCGGCGGCAGCACCCGTTTTAGTGGGGATTAGCGATGCGGCTGCGGCGCGAGCGCGATGTAAATCTTTATGGCCTGCATCCAACAAAGATTGGTCATTGGTCATAGCGTGAATGGTGGTCATCAAACCTTGCTCTATGCCTATGCTATCGTGCAAAACTTTGACCACGGGCGCTAAGCAATTGGTAGTGCAAGAAGCGTTAGAAACGATGGTATCTGTTTTCTTTAAGACTTGATGGTTAACACCATACACAATGGTCGCATCGGCATTTTTGGCTGGTGCTGAAATTAAAACTTTACGTGCACCCGCTGTTAGATGTTGTGCTGCCATATCGCGGTCAGTAAAGTGGCCGGTACATTCGTAAACGACGTCGATATTCAATTCTTTCCATGGTAATTCGCTGGCATTTTTATTCGCTAGGCAAATAATTTTGTGGCCATTCACTACCAGTTGTTCCCCTTCGATGCGCACCTCTGCGGCAAAACGACCGTGGGTGGAATCGTAACGCAGCAAATGCGCGTTAGTTTCTATGGGGCTGGTGTCGTTGATAGCGACCACGACGATGTCATTTTCTTTCTTCATTTCATAAATAGCACGCAAACAATTGCGACCGATGCGACCAAAGCCATTAATAGCGATACGTAGTGTCATTATAATTCCTCCGACAATAAAAGATTAATTTGAGCGATAATATTATCCGTGGTAAATCCAAAGTATTTAAAGGCGTCTGCTGCGGGTGCGGATACACCGAATTCGTCTAATCCTAAGACCCGCCCTTTTAATCCTACATAACGATACCAAAATGCACTGGCGCCCGCTTCTATGGCCAGGCGACGCAATACCTTGCGTGGCAATACACTTTCTTTGTATTCAGCGCTTTGTGCTTCGAAGTAATCGGCTGAAGGCATGGAAACAACGCGCACGCTGACGCCTTGTTGCTTTAATGTTTTAGCGGCGTTGACGGCTAAAATAACTTCTGAACCAGTGGCGATTAAAATCACCGAAGGAAAAGCACTGCTGTCGAAAACAACATAAGCCCCGCGTTCTACCTTGGCTAATGTTTCGGGGCTACGTTCTAGAGAGGGCAGTGCTTGTCTGGATAACAACAAACTGGTAGGCCCATCTTTGCGTTGCAAAGCCATTTTCCATGCTACTGCCGTTTCGACTTCATCTGCAGGACGCCAGGTGGACATATGCGGCGTAATGCGCAACATGGTTGCGTGTTCAACGGGTTGATGCGTAGGGCCATCTTCGCCTAAGCCTAAGGAATCGTGCGTATAAACGTAAATGACTTGCTGACGCATCAGGGCAGATAAACGCACTGCATTACGTGCATAATCTAAAAACGTTAAAAAAGTGCCTACATAGGGAATAAAACCACCGTGCAAGGCAAGGCCATTGGCAATGGCGCTCATGGCAAATTCGCGTACGCCAAAATGGATATAATTTCCAGCAGGTTTTTCGGCCGTTAAAATAGTGCTGCCTTGCCACCACGTTAAATTCGATTCGGTTAAATCAGCTGAACCGCCTATTAAACTAGGCCACAATGGGCCATAGGCATTGAGCGCATTTAAAGATGCTTTACGCGTAGCAACTTTATTAGCGTTTTCTTGGCAAGCGTGTATATAGGCATCGCTTTGTTCTGACCAATGGGCATTCGGCGTTTTATGATAGCGTTGAGTCAATTCTTTGGCTTCAGTTGTAAATTCTTTTTCATACAAAGACCAGAGGTCTTGCCATTCTTTTTGCAAGCGATCACCTTGAGGGCGCGCATCCCAGGCTTGATACAGTTCTTCAGGGATTACAAAAGGGGCATAAGACCACCGCAGCTTTTCACGGGCCAAGGCAATTTCTTCGGCGCCTAAAGGCGCGCCGTGTGCTTTGGCGGTGTTGGCCAAACGCGGGGCACCAAAACCTATCGTAGTTCTACAACAGATTAAAGTAGGTTTATCTTTTTCGGCTTGCGCTTCGAGTATGGCGCGGTGTATAGCCGCGGGATTGTGACCGTCTACGTCGGGGATCACATGCCAATGATAAGCCTCGAAACGACGCGGTGTGTCATCACGAAACCAATCGTGTACCGGGCCATCAATAGAAATACTGTTGTCATCCCAAAAAGCAATCAACTTGCCTAAACCCAAGGCTCCCGCCAAGGAAGAGGCTTCGTGCGAAATGCCTTCCATCAAACAGCCATCGCCTAGAAATACATAAGTATGATGATCGATGAGATTAAACCCAGGGCGATTATAGATACTGGCTAAATTCTTTTCAGCTAAGGCCATACCGACGGCATTGGCCAAACCTTGACCTAAAGGGCCCGTAGTGGTTTCCACACCGGGTGTTAAGCCATGTTCAGGATGTCCAGGGGTTTTGGAATGCAATTGACGGAAGGCTTTTAGATCATCAATAGTGAGGTCATAACCTGTTAAATGTAATAAAGCATATTGCAGCATGGAGCCATGGCCGTTGGACAGCACAAAACGGTCACGATTTAACCAATTTGGGTCGCTAGGGTTGTGTTTTAGGAAGTCTTTCCATAATACAGTGGCGATATCGGCCATGCCCATAGGCATACCGGGGTGTCCAGATTGGGCTTTTTCCACGGCATCCATACTGAGGGCGCGAATGGCATTGGCCATTTTATCATACGATATCATGGTAGGGTTGCTCCGGTTACTTGCATGCAATCATTGTCGCTTATTTGGGGTTTAGATTCAAGGTTGGTTAAGAAATAGATGATACTGCCAGTCTAATCGAATTTTCCATGAACCTTGTGGAGAATGTAACGAAACTTATCGGGAACATATTCCTGTTTAGTCTAACTCAAAAGGAATATGTTCCCGATAAGTTAAGTTTATTAGGATAATGATGCGGAGCTGTCATACCGTGGTATGGCTGATGAAAGAAGCCGTCAGTTTTGCATTTCGTCCTAAATTTGTCTATAATTGGGGGGCAATTTTAGACAAACTTGTCCAAAATTGGGGGGCAATTTTAGACATTTTAAGGCGGATTTATCGTGAAGCGATTGATATTTAAGACATTATTAGCCTGGGCTAGGGCGGATAAACATGACCCTTTGTTGCTCAGGGGCGCCAGACAAGTGGGTAAAACCTATATTGTGGAACAATTTGCACGTCAATATTTCCCCCATTTTGTGAATATTAACTTTGAATTGCAGCCGGAATTTAAGGCTTGTTTTAATCGTTTAGATCCACACGCTATTATCACCAGCATCGCAGCCTTAAAGCGACAGGCCATCGTGCCAAATGAAACCTTATTGTTCCTAGATGAGATCCAACAATGCCCACAAGCGATCGTAGCCTTGCGTTATTTTAAGGAAAATATGCCGCAGTTACATGTGATTGGCGCGGGATCTTTATTAGAATTTACCTTAAACGATGAAAACCTACAAATGCCCGTAGGCCGTATACAATCACTCTATGTTAAACCTTTGTCATTTAGAGAATTCCTAATGGCCAATGGTTATGATCAAATCATCGATGTGTTAATGCAAGCAACGTTGCAAACGGGAGTTCCCGATGCCATTCATCAAGAGCTAGAGCGCTGTTTAAGAGAATATTTTGTTTTAGGAGGAATGCCGGAAGTCGTGGCAGATTACCTGCAAAAGAAAGACTTAATCCAAAGCCAGATGAAACAGACTTCATTACTGAATATCTATCGCAGTGACTTTGGAAAATATGCTAAACAGACAAAACATAAATACATGCAGGTTCTATTTGACAAAGTGCCTGGACTCATTGGAACGCAAATTCAATTCCAAAAAATAGATGCAGATGTGCATTCGCGTGAGCTCAAAGAGGCGCTAGGCTATTTGTGCAATGCGGGCATTATACATTGTGTTTATCACAGCAGTGCGTCTGGTTTGCCGTTAAAAAGTTTAATCAATGAGAAGAAATTTAAATTGATCTTTCTAGACATAGGTTTGATTAACGCTAGTGGATATTTAGATCCTTATTTGATGCTCAATGAAAATTTAATGATGGCGAATCGCGGCGCATTGGCAGAACAATTTGTAGGTCAAGAATTACTAGCTTGTGCTGCCGATTATCTACCTGGAGAGTTATTTTATTGGCAGCGTGAAAAAACAGGCAGTATGGCGGAAGTAGATTATGTTATTAATGTGGATTCACAGATTGTTCCTATAGAAGTGAAATCTGGAAAAACGGGAACTTTGAGATCTTTACAGGTGTTTTTAGATGAAAAGAAACTGCCTTTTGGAGTGCGGCTCTCTTTAAAACCATTGGAATTTCATAACCGAATATTATCTGTGCCATTGTATATGATCGAAGAATTGCCTAGGTTGGTAAGAGAATTGCGGCAATCTATTCATCAATAGCGCTATGCTACAATTGGCTGGCTACAATTTTTTTAAGCCGCTCTATATCGGTTTTTCCAATGACGGTCAAATAAGAAGGAACATCACCTGCTCCAAAAGCCTCACCCGATAGTAAGTATAAATGCTGATATCCTCGAGCATGCAATTCTTTGGCTACGTCTAAACCTTTTAAGTCGGAAGTGGCGTAATGATTATCCAGAAAAATTTTAGTGTCTTTTGGATATTTATCTACATTATTTAGAAAATTCTCCGGATCACGGTATTCCTCCGTGTTGTGAGTAGCAAAAATATGCAACACCAACATATTGACGAAAGTTCTATCATCGTCCACAATAACCGCGTCGATTTTTTCTGCCTCAACATTTTCTGTACCTTGCTCATCAGCCGCAGTAATTTTAATCAAAATTTCAGAAGCCAATTGCTTAGGTAGAATTTTGGTGTCAATCTTCGCTGCCTGTGCTTGGATCAATGGATCAGCATAATGGCTAGTGACCAACATAGATCGCTTTATTTTACTCTGGGAAATGATGTGCAAACCATTTAGTTCTTGCGTGAGTAATTCATAGTCTGACAGCAGAAAAACACTCTCTTTTTCAGTTGGCGCCAAAGCCTGGATAAATTCCAATGCTTCACGTCCTTGTTGAAAATGTTTAAGTTGTATTGAAGCATCCTGGCTTAAAATGCTGTCAAACCTAACCCGCCATGCACCGTGTATAGAAGTATCATCATCTAGAATAACAACAATGTCATTCGGTCTCAAGGTTATTTCTTCAGCAATCCAGTGAGGTGCTGTGGCCCTAGGAAAAATCAATGTTATGTTAGTACCCTTACCCGGTTCAGATGCAATATGCAATTCGCCCTGATTGTGATCCAGCGTTTCCCACACTTGGGTTAAGCCTAAGCCGTGTCCTGACTTCTTCCCTTCTGTTACAGCGGTTTTATGCATGATTTTGTCAATCAATTCGGCAGACATGCCTTTGCCCGTATCTTGAATGATAATCCTGACCCATTCATTATCGGTTTCTAGTTGTAAATCTACTTTTCCGACTTGACCATCCAGAGCATCCACCGCATTATTGATTATGTTTGATAACATGCGCTTGAAAGCACTAGACTGTGTTTTAATAAACGCAAAATGGGTATTGGCTTCAAAGTGATAGTCGAATTTAACCGCCAGTTTATCGTATTGATACTTTTTGGCACTTAAGGTTTCCAATAAAACAGTAGATACTAAAATAGGGTGACGTTCTTCGTATTCACTTATTTCAGCGTTGTCTTTTTTCTGATATTGATGCAATAAATGATTGGCAATATCGCCTATACCTATCGCTGCTTCTCTCAGCGCAATACGGCTGCCTTCTGGAAGTTGTACGCATTCTTTGATGATCACTAGTAAACTACCCAAGGGGGAACGTATATCGTGTGCCACTTGATTGGCTAATTGGGTAAATTTTTCTTGTTGTTTTTCAAAAGCTTTGTGCTTTTCGCTTTCAACCCGTAAATTTTCAGCTTCTTTCTTATCTGTAATTTCTATTGCAGTGCAGATAGTTCCTACCACATTACCGTTGTTGCCAAATAATGGCGCTCTGACCGTTTCATAGTACCTAAATTTACCAGTTGCTACATCTACAATTTTTTCTTCGATTTTTATTGGAGTATTATTTTTTAAAACCATGCCAACTATATCAGTTAATTCATCAGCGATTTCTTTAGGATAATAATCATGATATGTTTTACCAACTAGCACCTCTTTTATGCTGGTTCCACTGCTGCCTATAGCCTCCAGGCATAAGTCATTACCCCCTAAAATTATGTAATTTATATCTAACCAATAAATTGGAATAGGTATCAATGGGGCGATACGATCTAACTCTTCAAATATTTTATCTCTTTTAAACATTAGTTTCTCCTATCCTTATATAATCTTATGCATAATCCACTTCAACACTTTCAATTATGTTGGACAACATTTTACTAGTAATATTCGGCCATTGAAAATTTAGCTGATTTAATATGTAATTTGTTTTATCTTGAAAAATAACTACCTTAGCTAAATTCTTTATATTGGGTCGTAGCCACCCTTGATGCAGCATAAATAACTCGATTCGATTCGTGTTATGGCTATTTTTTAGTTTTATTAAAATATCATCAATAAACTCAGCAAATGATATTTGTTTAATATTATTTCTATACGGATGTAGTAGGGTATATAAATTAGACTTCTCGGGATGAAATACATGATATATTTGATTGTATAATCTTTTCTGATTAAATAATGTTATAATTGCGGCCGCGGTATAGTCAACGGGAGAGATCTCTATTTCACGTAATTCTTGAGGAATTATGCCTAATTCTAGTATTGCTTTGACACATTGAATGAATGCATTATCTTCTATATTTTCTTGCGCTTTATGCGTTACTGAATTAATAGCAATATTACCTATACGGTATATATTAGCTTTAACCCCATGTTCTCTATACTTAAGGACAGCTTCCTCTCCTTCATATTTAGTTTTGGTATAAATGTTGTCTAAATTAGCATGAACATTATCTATAATATTTTCAGTGAAAATATTATAATCTTGATTTGAAATGCATGTATTTGCAAATACACCTATGGTAGAAACATAGTGGAAATCTTTACGGGTTGTTTTAGCCAGTTCAAGCAAATTAATGGTTGATTGTACATTGGCTTGATAAAAATCAATATATTCCCCATAATGTTTAACCAAAGCTGCGCAATGAATAATGCTGTCAACATTACCTACTAAATTCTGATATGTCAATTCATCCAGCCCTAAATTAATCTGCGCAATATCAGATTTTAAAACAGTTAACCTATGTTTGTAATCATTTAAATTTACGCCAAAGTAATATTTAAATTTATTGTTAACTCGTTCATAAGCAGTTATATGTTCGGAAATTCTTACTAATAAGTATATCGTATGCTTGGTTTCTAGCAATAACTGATGCAAAATATGACAGCCTAAATATCCAGTAGCCCCGGTTAATAATATTTTACAAGCAGGCCTAGTTTCATTTTCAAATTCAAAAAGTTTAGCTTGTATTTGATATTGAGTTCGTTCATCTTCTATTGTTATATTATTATCTTCGTTGCCAGAATCCAATTTGGAATAGATTAATTTAATTTCTTCAAGTTTATCCACTAAATTAAAGTTGGCAGCTGAAGAAAGCTCAGCAAGTTTGGCTGGCGTCTTAAGTTCAAATATATTATTTAGCGTAATATTAAAGTAACGTTGTAATTTGAATAATAGTCTTATAGCCAATATGGAGTTACCACCCCATTTAAAAAAACTGTCGTTAATACCAATTTTCTTTACCGCCACCCCTAAAACATCCGCATAAATCGTACATATTCTTTGTTCTGATTCATTTCTTGGGCCTATATAATCATCTGTATTGGCAATAGATTGCGGTTGAGGAAGTAATTTTATATCTAATTTGCCATTCCTAGTTAATGGGAATTCCTTCAGCCAAACAAAAGCATTTGGAACCATATATTCAGGTAATTCGGATGCTAAATATGTTAGGATTAAATTTTCAGCTAATTTTGTGTCAGATATGTAATAAGCAACTAAGCGTTGCGTATTTCTACCTTTGATATCAGTTTGATCTTGGCATAATACCAAGGCTTGTTTTATTTCTGGATAGTTCGATAACGTAGTTTCTATTTCGTTTAACTCTATTCTTAAACCACGTATTTTTATTTGGCTGTCATTACGCCCTATGTATTCAACATTTCCATCAGGTAGATAACGAACTAAATCGCCCGTTTTATATAATCTACTATTTTTACCACATTGCTTTTCTTTTTCAGTTTGAAATGGATTAGGTATAAACTTTTCAGCCGTTAATTGTGGTAGATTTAAATAACCTCTGGCTAAACCCACGCCGCCAATATACAACTCACCTATCGCACCAATTGGAACTGGTTTTAAATGACTATCTAGAGCATATAGTGTAGATTGCTCCAATGGATAACCTATTGTAGTAAGTTTATCGTGAGTTATTCGCTGATTTTTAAAGTCAGTAATGTCGTAACTTACTTCTCCGGCCTCAGTTGGCCCATAATAATTGATATATTTTATATCGATATTCTTGTCAACTAGTGACTTTCTAAACTTTTCCCCACTTAGATTTATTGTTTTTAATCTATTAAATATATCTTCTTTTTTAGGGTAACTCTGTATTACCTCTAATTGAGAGGGAACAAAATGACAAAAGTTTATATTATTTCTCGTAATTAAGCTATTGATTTCATCTACATCAAATACGGATTTAGTAATATAAAGTGATGCTCCAGATAGTAAAGTCATAAATATATCGGAAAAAGATACGTCAAAAGTGTAATTGGTTTTAAATAGATATTTATCTCTGCTATTTATACCGTTTTTTTCGTTCATAGACATTATTCTAATAGTGGCGCCACAATGTTCTATCATAACTCCTTTGGGATTGCCGGTGGTGCCACTAGTATACATGACATAAACCAAATTCTTACTGGTTATATTTAATTTAGGATTATCTTTTATCTGTTGTTTTAGTTTATATTGTGTCTCATAGCTGTCTATAGACAAAATGTCTGTATAATGACTGGATGTAGACTTGGTAAGTATATTATTGTAATGGCAATCATTTGTGATAACTACTTTTGCTTTTATATCTTCTAGTATATAGCGGATCCTTTTTTCAGGATATGCCGGATCGATAGGTACGTAAGCAGCGCCAGCCTTCAGTATTGCTAATATGGCTATTAACATATATTGGCTTCGATTTAAGTGCAATGCAATTAAATCATCGCCTTTAAGGTTGTAGTTAATTCTTAAATAATGAGCCAGTTGATTTGATTGCTCGTTTAATTCAGCATATGTTAATTTAATGCCTTCGTAAACGACAGCGATATTATTTGGTGTTTTGTCTACTTGGGCTTCAAATAATTCTTGGATAGTTTTGCTGGCTTTATAATACTCGTTAGTTTTATTCCAGCCATATACAATCTGGTTGTATTCCAACTTACTTAACACGGAATATTCATCTATCAGCTTATTGGTTATATTAGCACTTAAATCGTCCAAAATAGTTAAAAATATTTGTTCATAATGGCGTATAAATTTTGTTAAAACATCTTCATCTATTTTTAATGTATTATATCTCACCCTAAAATTCGGTATATTCTCCAACATTTCTAGTTCGAAAATAATTTTTACTGGCAAATCTATGTTAAATTCAGCATTTATTTTAAGTGTTTTTACATCAAGAAAATCAAAAGCCATATTTTTTAGATTTGTTTGAGCAAACATGATAGCCAATAAATCATTATTTACATTATGCATAATCTTATTTATCGGGTAATGGCTTGCATTTTGCCCCATAGACTTGATTGATTGGATAAAATCTTTATCTTGTTTAAACAAATCAATTATTCTTGCTGTAGCACTAAATTCATAAACATTAATGTTTGTATTAATCTGTGCGCCAGAGATTAAAGGTATGCCGCCTTTAATCGCTATAGGATAACTAAGCCCAATTTTATTGTTCCCAGTATACTTGTGCAGTAATATGGCCAATATACATTTGCTATAACTATATACTGTAGCGCCAAATTTTTTAGTTGTGTTAAGGAGTTTTTCAGTTATTTCTTGTGTAAGCTTAAATCTATATTCTTTAATATTACTTATATTGCTTTCAGATTTAACCCATCTAAGATCAACCGATTCAACATCATTTAAGTATTTCCTCCAAAAAGGTTGATAAATACCATCATATTTTTCTAATTGTTTCTCAAGCAAGTCAGTGGTATCTATTAGCATATTTTCTTGTTGCGACATAGTATAAGCTAATTTATATGAGGGTGAATTATAATAATTAGAGATTTCAGAGATTAGGGTATTGAATGAACCCCCATCAATCAATAAATGATGCAGTACTAAGATAAATCTAAAGTTTCCACTAGCTTCAGTAAATAAAGCAAACCGGTATAAAGCTTTGGTTTCAATTTCAAATGGCACAGATACATAATTTAAAATTTGCTCTCGGGTATGAGGATATTTAAAATATTCAAGTTTAGGTATTTCTGTATTTTTTATCCAATACAACTTATCTTCTATCTGTATGACATGGCTGTTTATAATTAAATAATCTGATGCAAATCGGTAAAGTGCACACTCTAATCGATTTACATCTAAATTAGCAGATAAAACTTGATCAAATACTATATTGTATCGACTATTAGAAGGATCAAGTTTCCATTCATTATAAAATATTGTATGGTACGGCGATAGCTTTATCGTGTACATTGTTAATTACGCACAATATGTTTTTTTAACATTTAAAATATATCCTCATTGCTCGGACAATTTAGCAAAGGATTCAGGGAGTAAATCGCCGTGTGCAAAATTGAGAGATATGTGTTGCTCGATTTGTAATAATTCTGCGGAAGAAAGATTCAAATCAGCAGCATTAACGTTTTCTTCCAAATGCGCGACTTGTTTTGTACCCGCGATAGCGACTACATTATCAGCTTGATTTAGAACCCAAGCCAATGCAATCTGACCAGGGGTTACGCCTTGATTATGTCCTATATCTCTTAATACAGATATCATCTGCAAATTGTGTTTGATATTTTCAGGTTGAAATCGCGGTAAAACTCTGCGTAAATCATCTTTTTCTAAAGTATCTAAGCTCGCTATAGTCCCGGTAAAAAAACCTTTGCCCATAGGTCCATGCGCCACAAAGCCAATGTTAAGCGATTGACACAGAGGAATGATTTCTTCTTCAGGTTTCCTGTGCCATAGAGAATATTCGGATTGAATTGCGGTTAAAGGATGAATACTATGTGCTTTGGCAATGGTCTTTGCAGAAACTTCAGATAAACCTATATGGCGTACTTTACCTTCTGCGACCAGTTCAGATAAAGCGCCTACGCTTTCTTCGATGGGTGTATTGGGATCCACTCTATGTAAATACAGTAAATCTAGATAATCGACTTCTAGACGTTTTAAAGTTGCTATACACGCGTCTTTAATATACTTTGGGTTTCCATTCACACCTAAGACTTCGCCAGTTTCAGAACTTCTCACCAGACCACACTTGCTGGCAATCACAACTTTATCTCTAAATCCTTTAATGGCGCCTGCCAACAATCGTTCATTATGCCCTAAGCCATAGCAATCTGCAGTATCAAAATGGGTTACTCCCAATTCGAAAGCTCGGTGTATCGTTTTAACGGATTCTAGATCGTTGGTTTTACCATAGTATTCAGACATTCCCATACAGCCTAATCCAAGATTAGAAATTTGTAATTTTTTTATGCCTAAAGTTTTATTTTTCATAATAATTTCCACAAAGCGTAAAATATCTTTGTTTAACCATTGATTATCTATACCATTATACTTCAAGATGTGAATTAAACTAACCGTGATGTTATATTCCACAGGATAGTTCGGTCTGCTCACGAGCCAATTTACATGCATTTTTAAGTATAATCGTATTAATACTAACGGTACCTTGCTTTATATATGCCGAGTCTACACTAATTTTAATTTTTTATCTAGCAAATCAGCCATCATAATCACACTGTGTTAATGCCGTATTAATGCTTTTTATATTTTGACAAGATTTCAGCTTGCACAAGCATACTATTCATCTATATACTCGGCGCTGCGTATGAGCTAACGCGGGCCGGAGACATAGAAGCTCAATTCAGAGGAGTATACACACATGGTCGAAACAATACCTACCCCAAAGACAGATGTTACATCAGATGAAAAGCAGTTGGAGTATGAACAAAAATTAGCAACGGCTTCAGCCATAGTAAGGAGTATTGCGCATGAACTGAACACACCACTCTCCGCTATAGACATGGGAGTCAAGGGTGCAAAAAACTATTTTTTAGTGCTGTTAGAAAATTATCAACTGGCGAAAAAGAATAATTTACCTGGACTAAAACTCATTCCGCCTAAGCATTTCGAAGTATTATCTACTTTATTTGACGATCTAGAGAGAGAGGTCGATTTTAGTAAGCTTTTTATAAAAATCCTCATTCAAAATATGAAGCGGGATCTAACCCAAGAAGACAGCAAGAAAGTGCAAAATATATACACTTGCATAGAAGAAGCATTGCTACAGTACCCTTTTGCGTATAGAGAAGAAAGTCTAGTCCATTGGGATTCCAAGAAGAGCTTTTCCTTTATTGGTTCTGATTTTCTCATTATATATGTTTTATTTAATCTTTTAAAAAATTCTCTTTATCAAATAGCAAAAGCGGGCAAAGGTCGGATTCAGTTGTGGCAAACTATTGAGCATAATGCCAATGTTTTACATTTCAAGGATACCGCTACCGGGATTCCAGAAGATATAAAAAGCACCTTATTTCAACCCTTTGCAAGTAACCGCCAGCATGGTATCGGCTTAGGGTTGGCTTTCTGCAATAAGGTAATGCAAAAACTAGGCGGGAGTATTGAGTGTTGCTCTGTTGAGGGAGAATATACTGAATTTTTGCTCTATTTCCCGCCAATTAAGAAACCATAAGGTTGAGGGACTGTTGACAATTGGTTTGTCGGCTGCAAAATGAGTAAAAAAAGTCCAAATATTAGCAAATTTTTGTCAAATATTGCCCGATATTCTCCTCAAATTTGCTAATATTTTGCCTGGCTTTCCTCATTTTTCGCTTCGACAAACCAATTGTCAACAGTCCCTAGTTTTGTCTAAAATTACTCCCCAATTCTGAACATCTTAAGAAACCACTTTTTTATTTAATAACCTCAGCAAATAGTCATTCTGCTCATGCTATAATTTCAAACGAAGATACGGTCTATCATCAATCACGAATAACCCAAACCGCCAAGGAGTGCCAGGATGTTTGTTATTAGGTATGTGCAATTTTTATTTACAGCTATTATTTTGGGATTTCAATGGATGGCGCTACAGTGGATGAGGGTGGCGCAAGGTTCTGTCTCGCAAAATGAGAGTGCACCTAGAAGTGTTACTACTACCGATGAGCCCGATCAGGGGCCCTTACTGATTCCTTCACTGATGAAAGTATCTCCACTTTTGCCGCTGTCGCTTTTTGCGGGCAGT
Source organism: Gammaproteobacteria bacterium (assembly GCA_044369355.1). Taxonomy (GTDB): domain Bacteria; phylum Pseudomonadota; class Gammaproteobacteria; order UBA1113; family UBA1113; genus VFKP01. The sequence goes on from JBIPMB010000002.1 coordinate 25,481, forward strand.
GTAGTTTGGAGCCGATCCATAGCCGTTAGAGGAATCAGCGCACATAAACAAAATTTACCGTTGGCACAATTCTATCAAAATAGTGTAGGCTTTATGCGTAGAGAGGCGGCATTTAACTTAGCTTTGGGCCTATGGATAGGAATAGTTGAATTTTATCGTGCAGAAAAAGAGGAGCCGCCCGAATTTCTAATTTTCTTTTTAACGACACTATTCTCAGAATTATCGCTGAACTTGTCTGCAGGTTTTTATGACCTTTGCACCCAGAGAAACGGAGGAGCCTATTTTTTTTCAAAGTTAAAAAATATTCTTTTACACACTACGTTTCCCAGTGCCGCCACAGCACTGCTGACGTATCGTTATTCATTCGACATCTTATATAGGCGAGATGCTATAGCCAATAAATGGCTGTGGATGGCTTTGGCAGGGGCAGGACCACAAGTCCCTAGGCAAATAGCACTATTCTGCTTTTCAAAAGCGGCACAGGTACTGTCTTTTTATTTACGGCCCAATAATGTTATTGCAATAACGGATGAAGAATCATTGCGGGCTTACTGTTCACAAGCGGATGACGAAGCATCTTTCACCGAGGGTGAAATATCGGAAACGGAGACAGAGATAGAGGAATCCTTGTCCTTATTGTCGGGTCCGGTTGAATCTAGGCCCAGTCACGTTGTATTCGGAAGTTCTATCCCTTGGTTATTATTGGCGCCTATAGCGACAATGGTATCCTGGTTTGCGGCAGCGATATTGTGTGCATGGGAAGATAAATCGCTGCAAGATGATAAATACAATGACCTTTCCTTGCCCTTACTACAAGTGGCAACGGGTATGACTGTAGGTGTAGTCGCAGTAAATGTGCTATGGGGAACGGTGGTGGGTGTAAAAACGCTGTGTCATAAACGGCATCAACCGTTGCATGAGAAGGAAGAAGAAAAAGATGAAGATGATACTCAGGATGAACGGGTGGATGATTTTCAGGAAAGCTCAAGGCGCAAGAAGGTCAAACCTAATTTCGTGCCCAATCTTAAGTTAGCGGGAATAAAGGCGCTACCTTCGTCTGCTACGCTTACCGCTAGAGAAAAACGAGTTGGGGGAATAGAGATACAGCGTGAGTTGTATCGTAAACTCGGGACTCAGTTAATGACCTCGGAGCATGACTTCAATTACAATGAAGCTAGAGATTCTCTAGATAAAGCCAGTAAATTGGGTGATCAAATAGCCTGGTGCTATTTGGGATTTTTATATGAATATGGCTTAGGCGTTACGATATCCTTGCCTGCCGCTGCATATTGCTATGCTAAAGGCAATGAAGACAATGCATTGATTAAACTGATACAAGGCGTATGTTACTTGCGGCGGTTAGAAGTTGGTGCATTAAGTTTTGTAGAAGACGCTATAGAGATGTTGATAAAGGCGATTGAACTGAGCAAAGCGTGTAAACTTAAAGATTGGCAAAGTACGATTGATTTTTTAAACCGTATTGCAGATACTCCAGAGGACGTGAGCGCTAATCTTATCTTAGCTTTGGTCTATGAATTAGGTTTGCTGGATGTAAATAGCAATACAGGCCGTGCCGCGCAGTACTATGAAAAAGTTGCTGAACGCGGTGAATCCTGGACTCAATATAACCTAGGGATGATCTGTCAAAATAAAATATGGCCCCGTAAAAATGCTAAAAAGGCCTACGACTGGCTTCGTTTGTCTGTAGAGCCACGCCATAAAGTGGTAGAGCCATTGTATTGGTATAATTTAGGTCTTGCCTATCGAGATGGCGTGGGGGTGACACAAAATTATAGCGAAGCAATAAAATGCTTTGAATCTGCACGTGAGTTAGGCAGTGGGGTTGCTTATAATGCTTTAGCAACGATGTATGAAAATGGATGGGGCTGTGAGCGAGATGTGGATAAAGCGGCTCAATTTAAAGTTGAAAGTGAGCGTAAACGCGACAGTGGGCCGGTCAATCTTCTTCTGATAGAAGAAGAGGCGTTACCTGACCTAACACTAAAATTAAAACGCAAAAGCAGAGAAATGAAAGTAGGCTTCGTTGAGCTCGTTGATGAATTGATCCCGGTTAGGGTTTTGTGTGATTTTCATGATGATAGGCGAATCGATCACTTACCTATCCAGAAAGGCGAAATTTTGCGGGTACGTATCGAAAAAAAGAACTGGCTATATGCCATAAATGCACAAGGCTTAGAAGGATTGGTGCCTAGAAATGCGATACGTCTTAAAAAAGAAAAGGGTGCTCGAGCAGGATCTAGTCAAAATTTATCCAATGGCTATAAGGTTATAGATGAAAGAGAGCTTAGCGATCAAAAAGATTTAGACCAAAGTTTTTATACTAAAGTTTCTTTAGCTTTTTGGAAAGACCAGCAAATTGTGGTGAAAGAATTATTAGCGCATGCTCCGCCAGAAGAAGCAAATAATTTTGCAATGGAAGGGGAATTGATGACGCAATTAGACCATCCTAATATTGTAAAGCTGTTGGGTTTTGTCAATTCTCCACTCAAATTCATTATAGAATACATGCCCTTTGGCTCAGTATCGAAATGTTTGCAGAGAAAAGATCCCCGGGTTTCTCCTGAAAAACGACTTGATATTGCATTGGATATAGCCAAAGCACTTAACTACTTGCACGATAAAACAATATTGCATCGCGATGTAAAAAGCCAGAATGTTTTGCTGGATGCCGTCTGCGCAAAATTAGCAGACTTTGGCATAGCAGTGCAATGCGAAGAGGGGACTATAATGTATGTGGGTAGCCGCAGAGGTACCTTAGATTGGCTTAGTCCTGAATTACTGGAAAGAGATGTTTGTGTGTATACGCGAGAAAGTGATGTTTATGCTTACGGTGTTTTTCTATGGGAGTTATTTTCGCATCAGGAAGCGCAGTTGGTTAAAGACTATCTTAATCAATCACAGCCTTGTTTTCCAAAGATGCCACATGAGATCGTAATATTAATCCAGGGGTGTTGTGCGAAAGATCCTCAGCGTCGGCCTACCATGCCTTATATTGTAGACGAGTTACTAAGACGGAAGGAAAACGCTTCCAAGGAAAAAGGAAAAGAAGAAGAGAGCACATCCGTATCTTTGGAAGAAGAACTTATTTTAGAAGAGCCGTCTGGCTTAAATGCTGCTAGTCGCTTGGGTGGCGAAGGATCTTCCTGGGGTGGTGGTGGCAAAAACCATTTTTTCCAACAAGCCAGTTCATCTGGTAGCACCCAAACGCAGGTCCAACAATATAAACACTATTCTGTTTAAACAGAGTATTTAAAACAATTGTGTACTATCTTCATCTCTAGGTGCCGTGCCGCTGATTCCACCATTATCACTACTGCTGCTGGGCGATTGTGCGCTGGGCACGGTACCGGCTTTAAAATACTCGAATATCGTATTAGGGCCGCTGCTGGGCAAGCCTGTGTTGCGATCGATGCGCACAGAAACGATCCCGGAAGGTGGTGGAGTGGGCGTTGTCACATCGCCATTTAAAGCAACGCGCATGAAATCGATCCAGATCGGCAGTGCTACCTTTGCTCCATATTCATTCAAACTTTTAGGTTCATCAAATCCTACCCATACGACGGCGACCATGTGTGCATTAAAACCATCAAACCAACCATCTTTTTGCGAATTGGTGGTACCCGTTTTACCGGCGATGTCGTCACGCCCCAATACTTTGGCCGCGGAACCCGTACCGATTTGAATGACGTCTTTTAAGACAGAGGTAATTAGAAAATCGGTTTGTGGTGAAATAGCGCGTGCTGCCACGGGATTACCGTTGTTGACTAGGGGTGGTAAAGCGGGTGCGGGCGCAGGCGTATCGCTGAGCGCATTTTGCGAGGCCAAAAGATTCAATTGCTGTTCGCGCGCGTCTACACAAGAAGCACATACCGTCAAGGGATGCGCTATATAGATGGGTTTGTTCGCTACATTGACGATGCGACTGATCAGATAAGGCTTAACATCAAAGCCACCATTGGCAATGATGGCATAACCTCTGGCCATTTGTAGTGGACTGACGCTGGCCGTACCTAGAGCCAAGGACAGCGAATGCGGTACGTCTTTAGGATTAAAACCAAAATGCGCTAAGTATTGCGTTGCGTAAGAGACACCAATGGCATTCAGTAAACGAATAGACACCAAATTTCGTGAATGAGTCAACGCTACGCGTAACCGCGTAGGACCAAAGAATTTACGCTCATCGTTTTGTGGGCGCCATACGCCGCCAGGTAAGGACGGATCATACAGTACAAAGGGCGCATCGTTGATAACCGAAGCCAGAGTAAAGCCTTTGTCTAATGCTGCGGTGTAGATGAAAGGTTTAAAACTAGAACCCGGTTGTAGTGCTGCTTGTGACACGCGGTTAAAACTGCTTTGCAGATAATTAAAACCGCCGACTAAAGCGCTTACAGCGCCATTTTGTGGCGATAAGGCAACGAGTGCACCTTGTACTTCCGGAATTTGTGCTAAACGCCAGCTGTTGTCTGCTGTAGGTAAAATATCGATGAGATCGCCGGCCGCAACGATATTACTTGCGCTGTTAGGTGATGAGCCTACGCCACCATCGCTGCCCGCACGTCGTGCCCACGATAAACCCGGCCAGTCTAGGCGTATGATACGTTTATCGCTGGTAAAGACTTCCGCATAATTGTTGCCTATGCTAAAGACTACAGCAGGGGTTAGAGGCGAATAAACAGGTTGTTTTCTGAGTGTGGCTAGCCAAACGCTGTGGCCTGGATTGTCATAGGCTAAGTGGCGACGTGGGCCGCGATAACCATGACGTTGGTCGTAATTCAGTAATTCTGTTTGTAAAGATACTTCAGCTTGTTGTTGCAATTTACACTGTATAGTGGTGTAAACCAGCATGCCGGAAGTATAAGCATCTTCACCAAACTGGCCGATAATGCCATTGCGGATCATCTCGCCTACATAAGGAGCGGGACATTCGATCAAAGAGCCATGCAGGGTGGCTGTTTCTGGCTCGGCTATAGCTTGTTGATATTGTTGTTGCGAGATATAGCCGTGATCTAACATGCGCGATAAAACGTGGTTGCGACGATCTAAAGCAGCGGCAGTGTCGGCTAGAGGGTTAAGCGAAGAGGGTGCTTTGGGAATACCCGCTATCATGGCTATTTGTGCCAGAGTCAATTGATTGAGGTGTTTGCCATAATAGGTTTCTGCGGCGGCTTCTACGCCATAAGCACGATTGCCATAAAAAATTTGATTTAAATAAAGGTCCAGAATTTTTTGTTTAGAAAAAGCCTTGTCTATTTTAACAGCTAATAAAATTTCACGTAATTTACGGGTATAGGTTTTTTTATTGTTTAAGAAAAAGTTGCGTGCGACTTGCATGGTGATGGTGCTGCCACCTTGAGCTTTGGTGCCAGTGGTGATCAATACCACGGAAGCGCGCACTAACCCTACTAAATCCACACCACTGTGCTCGAAATAACGTTGGTCTTCAGTAGCGAGCACGGCTTGTATGAGTTGCTTGGGAATTTGCTCATAAGGAACCGGAACGCGTTTTTTTTCGCCATATTCGGCCATGAGTAAGCCTTCGGCGGAATAGATGCGCAGCGGCACTTGTAATTGAATATCTTTGAGTACTGAAATATCGGGTAAACCACGTTCTACATGCAAAATTAACAGGACTACAGCCATCGCACCTAAGCAACCTATACCTATGAGCAAGAAAAGCAGCCGCCGCAGCCATTTTGTGAAAGATTTCATCGAATTAGGTTACCCATTAACTACAAATGGGGGCCATTTTAGCATTTTCTGTGGCGAGGTGGTATCTTTGGAGGTGTTGACCTTTATTCTGTAAAGCATTAAAATAATATAAATCAATGAAATCCCCCGTTGATAAAATACGGGGGACTCTATGTCTTTATTATTTCCCAGAAAAGCGCATGCTGTGTTAGGGCTAGATATCAGTGCCACGGCCGTTAAAATTTTGGAATTGCGCCGCGCCAATAAACAGTTTTGGGTACAAGGTCTTGCCGTAGTACCTTTAATACCCAATACCATCGTGGATAACCTGATCAAAAGTCCGCAAAGTGTGATCACAGCCATTAAAGCTGCTTTAGAGCAGACGCACTTTAGTACGCGTCATGTAGGCATTGCATTGCCTGCCGCGGCAGTTATTTCAAAAACAGTAGTCATCGATGCCGGTCTTTCTGAAGAAGAATTAGAAGCACATGTACAATTAGAAGCAGCAACCGCTATTCCTTTTTCTTTAGATGAAGTGTGTATGGATTTTTCAGTCTTGGGAGTGAATGAAAAAGATCCCACTAAAGTGGATGTATTATTAGTGGCGGCGCATTTGGCACAGGTAGAGGCGCGCCGCGATGTGGTAGAAACCGCAGGCTTATTGGTTGATTGTATAGAGGTAGAAAGCTTTGCGGTGGAAAGGTGTGTTCATTATTTAAGATATAAAGATGACCCTAAAACCATAGCGATGTTCGATCTTGGTAAGGTTACAATGATCTTAGTCGTAATACATCAAAGACGAGTTATCTATACGCACGAGGAATTGTTGAGTTCGCAATCATTAACAGAATCTTTAACGCCCCTATTGCGGCGTGCCATGCAAATGTTTCTTTCTTCTGCACAGAGTTATCCGATAGATGAGATCTTATTATCTGGCTCAGATATAAGTAGGGTAGCTGCAATAATTTCTGACGATTTGTCATTACCTGTAACCATAATAAACCCTTTTCACACGATGCTTTTAGCCGATACAGTAAACGTACTACAGCTACAGCAGGAAGCGTCGGCTTTTACGATTGCCTGTGGGTTAGCATTGCGAGGATTAATGCATTATGACAGAAATTAACTTACTTCCTTGGCGCGATACTTTACGCGATGCGATAAAGAAAGAGTTTTTAATAGTGATGACCATCATTCTGGTTTTGGCTATCTCTATCTTGATTATAGGGGACAATGTTATCAAGTCTAAAATACAGCTTCAGCTGAAGGTCAATACTGTTTTGAAAACAGATATGAATTTATTAGAAACGAAGCTTTCCGCAATAAAGACAATTAAAACTGAGTTAAATAATTTAACTGTCAAACAAGATGCATTAAAAAAATTGCAAGTAGATCGCGCAAGTACCGTGCGGTTGCTGGAACAAATAGCTTATCAAATACCGCCAGGCGTGTATCTAACTCGCTTTGATAGAAAAGGCACGTTATTAAGTTTTGAAGGTGTAACGGAATCGAATGTACGCGTTTCAGAATTCATGCAGAAAGTAACGCAATCCAAATGGATTTCTGAGCCGAATTTAACGGAGGTTAAAGCGATCGACAGCAAAGAGGAAGGAAAAGGATATTCTTTTAAAATAACCGCGCAGTGTGTTATTGATGGTTGAGAAAATTTGAAAATCTATCGCGAAACTCGTCATTGCGAGTACAAAAATAGAGGAAAATATAATGGATCTCAATGAATTAAGTTTTGACAGATTAGGCTCCTGGCCTATACGCGTGCGTATTGTCGCATTGACAGGCGCATTTGTATTTACGTTAATCTTAGGGTATCTATTTCTAATTAGATCACGCCTAACCCAGTTACACAACCTTGAAAAGCAACAAAGTAGTTTGAAATCATGGTATCAAAGTAAACATCAGCAAGTCATTGCTTTGCCTGAATATGAAGATCAGCTGATCAGTATGCAAAAGACAGTAACGACATTAAATTCACAGTTAATCACCGCGAATGAAATATCTAAACTAATTGACATGATATCTAAGCTTGCCATCGCCAATAATCTAGAAATAAATCTAATCAAACCCGGGCAAAAAAGCACTAAAGATTTTTATACAGCCATGCCGATCAGCATTGTTATGACCGGCGATTACCATCATTTTGCTTTATTTATTAGTCAACTTTCGGCGTTGCAAAAAATATTGGTCTTTGATGATTTTACTATGATTACATTAAACCGTAAAGCAAAGGATGATTCGGATTTAACCTTGTTAGAGATGAATGTTACAGCGACAGTGTATATGCGGCCTTAGAAGGTACAGATGGATGACGGGGCGAATAGTTACATGGTTATATACTACAGAGGAAAAAATATGATTAACTTAAGAGTATTACTCTGCTTCTTATTTATCAGCACGCGTGCCTTCGCCGCCGCAAACCCTTATCTTTATTCTGCAGTAGATCAACGTAGTCCATTCGACACCACACAAGAACAAAGCAATGCTGTAGATAAAGATCATCTTACTCTCAACTTTCAAGACATTCCAGTGCGAGCGGCATTAAACATCATTACTCGTTCTGCAGGCATCAATAGTGCCATCAGCGACAGTATCAAAGGAAATATTACTTTACACTTAAAAGACATTCCTTGGCAGGAAGCCTTAGACATCGTCTTAAAAACAAAAGGTTTAAGCAAATTATATTTAGATCAAGTTTTATTAATAGCGCCTAGCGATGAAATTGCCGCCAGACAGAAAGCCGCATTAGAGTTGCAGCAACAAGTGCAAGAATTAGAACCCTTGCAAACGACAGTGATTATTTTAAATTATGCCAAAGCGGAAG
>JBIPMB010000282.1:0-3096 GCA_044369355.1 Gammaproteobacteria bacterium
GGGCCTCTTCTTTATCTGCGCCACAACAAAAGCGCCGCTGTTAGCGGCGCAGGAACGGGTGCTCGAACCCATCGAGCGTGACGGCGTCTCTCGAGCCGAGGAGCGCCCCGCAGGCGAGGCACACGGCAACGTCCTGAGACACCCAGCCGGCAGCGACGCGGGTAAGAACGCGAACCCAGACGCTCCGGTAGATCTCGGTTTCCGAGCGCACCCGACCCATGAGGCAACCGTGCGTCGCCGAATCAAACTCGTCGACGTGGCGGCTCTCGTGGACGAAAGCCGGGTGACGGTGCGGGGAGTCTCCCGAGTACGGGAACCCGACCCACTTTACCGGCGCCGGAGAACCGTCGCTCCCGGGCAATTGGCTCGACAGGAACCAGGCTTCGTTGCTACCCCAGAAGGCCCGGGTGCTCAGCCTGTCTGCCTGAGACGGGGAGCCGAGGCGCTGGCCAGAATTTGGGTCTCTGGGAACCGGCGACCTCGCCAGGCAATCGAGCACTGATTCTAGGCGGGTTAGGCCGCTCGCGGCTTCTTCGAGCTTCGAAAGGCACCAGCCGACAGCGCCAGACGAAGCGGAGCTCTGCCGCGGCGCGGCGCCCGATTCCCCTGGGTCGATAAGGGTGCGGGCACCCTGAAGGGCGAGCAGAGCTCCGCTCACCCGGTGAGGCAGGCGAGACAAGGACTCTCGCCGCTCTCGGTCCAGCGAAGTCTGAATCTGCCTTCGGGCAACCTCCGGGTCGACCGGGGCAGACGTGATTGCGGCGAGCGGCGCCGCCGACATTAGAGGGATTACTGGTGGTGAAGGATCTTTAGGCATACGCGACCTTTCTGTAGCAGAAAGGTCGCCCGCGCAAGTCGACCAAAAAGAAAAGCGGCCGAAGCCGCTGACGATTCTTAGCCGTCGTTGCCGATAGCCTCGACGGGGCATTTTTCGAGCGCCTCTTCGCAGAGCTTACGCTCGTCTTCGGTTTCCGGCTGCTTCGCCACGATGGAATGGGCTCCCTCGTCGAAGCGGGCAAAGAATCCGGGCGCGGTCTCGCGACACAGGTCGCAGTCGATGCAGGTATCGTCTACGTAGTAGGCGCCGCCTACGTTTTGTGGGTATTTACTTGTTACGTCAGCCATAGTTTCTCCTTCTCAACAGAAAGCTAGCACCCAGAAGCGCGGGCGCAACCTAAAATTTCGTCGGAGGATCGAGCCGGGGCTAGCGCGCCGCCATAGCGGCCGCGTCGTCGAACTTCACGGAGAGCAGCGTCGAGCCAACGGAGCCGGCGGTCACGCCGTAGAGCGCGCCGGCGCGCGACATGGTCTCGCGGTTGTGCGTAATCAAAACCAGCTGCGAGCGCTCGGCCAGCTTCTCGATCATGTCGCCGTAGCGGCGCGAGTTTGCCTCGTCGAGCGCGGCGTCCGTTTCGTCGAGAATCACGAACGGCGGCGGCGCCACGCGCGACATCGCGAACAAAAGGGCAATCGAGACCAGCGAGCGCTCGCCGCCCGAGAGCTGGAAGAGGCCGGCAACGCGTTTCTTCGGCAGCTCGACCGAAACCTCGACCCCCTCTTCGGCTTCCTCGGCCGGCGCCTCACCCAGGTCCGCGAGGTCGTCGTCCGCGCGGCGGCGCTTCTCGATACGGGTAACCTTCAGCGCCGCGTGCCCGCCGCCGAACATGGCCGCGAAGAGCTCCCCGAAAGCGGCGTTGATCTTCGCCAGACCGTCCGAGAAGCGCTCGGAAACTTTGCGCTCCAAATCTTCGATGAGCTCGCGCAGCGTCGCGGCAGACGCGTCGAGATCGGCGAGCTCCTTGCGCAGGAACTCGTCGCGCGCGGTCGCCTCGCGGTACTCTTTCATCACCTCTTCCCCGCCCGCGGCACCGGCTTCTTCCAGGCGCAGCTTCATGCGCTCGAGCTCCTTGCGGCGCGCCAAAGCTACCTCGCGGGTTTCGTTCACGTCGGGGGTAACCATGGCCGCCTCGAAGTCGAGGGCTTCCCGACCAACCAGGGCGACGGCCTCCTGCATTTCGGAGCGCAGCTGCTCTTCGTCAGAATCCGCGGCGCGGGCCTCGGCGGCGAGGCGGTCAATCTCGCGCTCGAGCTCGCCCTTGCGGGACACGAGGCCAACCAGCGCGCGCTCGGCTTCGGCCACCTCGACGCGGGCGGCGTCGCGGGCGGCGCGCAGCGTCTGCGCCGCGGCTTCGGCGCGGCGTTCGTCGGCGTCGGCCGCCTCGAGCCCCAGGCGCAGCTCGCCGAGCTTCGCGGCAATTTCGGCGGCGCGGGCCGAAAAATCGGGTGCAGCCTCAGCCGGAACCTCCTCTTCGTGGGCCACCGGAGCCTCTACGAGCGCCTCCACGGCCAAAACGGCCTCGTGGAGCGCCTCGTAGGCGGCATCGTAAGTTTGCGCGGCCGAGGCGCGGCGTAGGCCCTGCCGGGCAACCTCGAGGGCTTCGCGCACGCGCGAGCGAGGGATTGGGCGTTCGTCGGGCGGGAGCGGGGCGCGGACAACCGGCGTCGCCATGCGCTCGAGCGCGGCGAGCTCGCCCTCGGCGGCGCCGATCTCGCGGCCGAGGCGACGGGCGCGCTCACGCGCTCCGGCGAGCGCGGCTTCGGCCTCAACGAGACCCTCCGGGGTCTGAGGCGCTTCGACGCGCGAGGCGCGCATCTCCTCGTCCCGAATCTTGGCGGCCAGGCGCTCCTTCTCGTCGTTAGGGGCGCGCAGCGCCTCGATGGCGCGAGAGCGGGCAGCGCGCACGCGAGCCGACTCGAGCGCGAGGTAGGCGCGGTAGCGCTCCAGGAGTTCCTGGCGCAGACGCTCCGCGCGCTCGACCTTCTCGACCTGCCGCTTCAGGAAGCGCAGGCGCGGCTCGAGTTCCGAGAGGAGCGAACGCACCTGGCCCGAGTTCTCTTCGGTCTTGCCGAGCTTGCGCAGCGCCTCGGCGCGCTTCCACTCGAGGGCGCGTAGGCCCAGGGCATCCTGCAGAATCTCGCGGCGCTCCTTCGGGTTCGCGGCGAGCACGCGGTCGGCCTCGCCCTGGGAAACGATGTGGTGCCCTGAGGGCCCGATGTTGGCAGCCGCCCGAAGCTCGAGCGTGTCGCGCAGGCGCA
>JBIPMB010000061.1:0-11071 GCA_044369355.1 Gammaproteobacteria bacterium
CCCCTGGACAAACTATCGATGTGTTATTAAACATCAAAGAAAAAAAGCCGTATATTATCTATGCGGAATCCATCGATGCTTCAGGTTATGCTGTAGGCATATTAAATCCTACCACAGCGAAAATCACACAAGTTCCAGCTATAACGCCATTTCCACCACCACCGCCGATGAACATGTCTGGAATGAATATGTCCGGAATGAATCAAAATATGCCTGAGAAGAGTATGTCCGGAATGAAGATGTCTGGCATGGATCAAAGTATGCCTGAGAAGAGTATGTCCGGAATGAAGATGTCTGGCATGGATCAAAATATGCCTGGAATGAGTATGTCTGGCATGGGTCAGAATATGCCTGCGACGAAGCATGATATGTCAGCTATGGATAGTGATGCTATGGCTATGCCAGAAAATAATGATGAAGCCGCGCAATGGCAAGCATTAAAGCCTACGAACGATCCGAATAAACCGGTGACTGTGTTCACCATGCGCTTAGGCGGTTATATGGATCGCTATATGTGGTTTATCAATGGATTGCCGGAATATCTAGCGAAGCCTATTTTAATTAAACCCGGGCAGCGTTATAGGTTTGTGTTTATCAATGAAACGATGATGCATCATCCTATGCATTTACATGGGCATTGGATGATTTTACGCAATGGGCATGGTGCTTATGATCCTTTAGTACATACCATCGATGTGGGCCCTTTTCAAACGGTGACGGCTGACTTTGATGCAGATGCCGGTTCTGGTTGGTGGTACATGCATTGCCATAACTTATATCACATGAAAGCGGGCATGGCGCGTGTGTTCCATTATGATACGCCTGACGATGCGGCCAACAATACTAGCATTCAAAACAGCACCGTGCCTGCGGCGTCTACTGGTATGCCAAAAACAGCGTTACAACAAAACGATATGCCCATGGCAACGGGATCTGACTTTATGCCTAAAACCGCGCACTCATCGCCCATGGTGATGACCAACGATTGGCAATATGGCCATGATTTTGCGCGCAATGTAGATCAGATCACAGCGACAACGATGGTTGGTGGTGATTATAATAAATTACAACTTTATACGAACCAAGCACAATTGACTCGTGGCACAGTAACCGATGCCGATGTAGATATTTTTGCTTGGCATATGTTAAATGACTTTTGGGCTATTAAAGGCGGTGCCAATTATAGCTATAGACCCGCGGCCTATTGGCAACCGGGTGCGGGCTTAGAAGGAACCTTGCCATTTTTTATTGCAGCTAATATTCGTTCTTATTGGCACGATGGCAGCGGTGAAATTGATGCGGACTTTTCACGTAGTATATCCTTAACGGGCAACTGGTCTCTTTATACTGATGTTGAAGCCATTGCGGCAACGAAATCATTAGATTATGCGCAAATAGGGCGGGGCTTTAATAATATACAATATACCATAGGCCCATCTTATCAACTATTGTCTAACCTTGCGTTACAATTGCAATATCAATATACGCGTAATTATGGCGATACTGCCAGTATACTGAAAGCGGGTGGTGAAGACCCTACTTCTAGCTTATTGACATTGGGACTAGAAGCAGTATTTTAGGAATTAGGACGTTTTCGTAAAGAAGGAAAAGCGTGGAAGCCGAAGTATTACCGCAGCATAAATTTAAGTATATTCAAGCGTTACAAGACAAAATAAAATGCAAAATTAGTATCATTCTAAAATACGATGGCCACGCCAAAGGTTAAGGTATTTTGTGTGGCGGGTTCTCCATCAACCGTTTGCAAATTTTTAAAGGTACCGTAATTTTGTTCATGTTCAAATTCTGCAAAAATATCTAAGCCCGGCATTAATCGATAATAAGGTCGTACAATATAACGCATTTGATTTAAACCATCGCCAATTTCAGCTTCTGGAACTGTTTTAGATGCTAAAATGCTGCGGACGCCAGCTCTAATAAAGAAATTATTTGTAATTTGTGTATCTCGTGATAACTCCAGATCTACCTTTTCACTACCACTATGATAATAGGTCCTAATATCTGTATCGATAAAATAGGGCATTAAACCTTCTATGCCTATACCTGGCTGCCAATATGGGGTTTGTGTGGGGCGGTAAACGTAATTAGCACCGCCTTTGATGGCCCAAAATTGATCGAGTAAATGCCAATAGAAAAAATCCATGTCAGCATTTTCAACCTTGCCATTTCTAATCTCACCATCATTGGAAAATAGTTCTAATTTATTATAGTCGGATCCATATAACCCTTTAAAAGTAGCTTTTTGATCATTCGTTATTGGATTTACGCCTATATCAAAGAAGTTAGCAAGCCATAGACTATCTGGATGTGCCATGGGATGTTTAATGAGCGATGTATCTATGGGCAGAGCTTCATCTACTCTGACAATGGGTCGATTATGATAGGGGGTTTGTTGAATCATATCTTGCGGTGTAGCTTTATCTTGAGTTATTTCTAATAAAGTCGAATATTGAAATGTGCGTGCCATACCAGACATCATGTGGTACAACAAATGACAATGGAAGATCCATTGGCCGCTTGCATCTGTATCTACATCAGCCGTGATAGTAGCGCCCGGTGCCACATCAATGGTATGCAATAATGGGTCATAAGCTCCTTTGCCTTCACGTAAAATAAACCAGTGGCCATGAATATGCATAGGATGATGCATCATTGAAGTATTAGTGAATACAAAACGATAACGTTTCCCTGGTTCTAAGATAATGGGATGTGCTTTATCTTCAGGAACGCCATTAATAAACCAAATGTATCGATCCATATATCCAAATAATTCCATATTAATTACGCCTGCTACGGGCTTATTGGGGTCGTTTGTTTTAACTGTAGCGGTTAAGTTTTCATATTTTGTTCCTGATGTAGTGGCATAATTTGAACTAGGCGGAGAAATACTATCACCTATTATGGCTGGTTCAGTTGGCATGTTCATATCCATTGAATGATTCATAGACGTATTGCTGCTCATATCCATTGAATGGTTCATGGGTGTATTGCTGCTCATATTCATTGAATGGTTCATGGGTGTATTGCTGCTCATATCCATTGAATGGTTCATAGGCATAGTGTTGCCCATATTCATTGAATGGTTCATAGGCGTATTGTTGCTCATATCCATTGCCGGAGTAGCGGGTAGTACACCTCGTTTCATATTGCTCATCATCATGGACATCATCGTTCTAGTCACAGGCAAGGGCTCTGGAAAGGGTTTAACTCCCTTATAATTAATAGCTTGGTCTGGAGATGTCACTAATGCACCATAAGCTGCGCCAACAGTATCCATTGATTCTGCGTAAATAATATAGGGGCTATTCTTTTTAATCTTAACCAATACATCGTAGGTTTCTCCTGGCGCTATAGTAAAATCACTAATGCCATAGGGTTTAATATCATTACCTTCAACGTGTATCATTTGCAGAGTAGTATCTGGGATTTTGACATGAAAAATAGAGCTACCACCGGCACCAATAAAACGTAAGCGAACGACGTCGCCAATCTTTACAGGAGCAGTCCAGGGGTTTGAGTTAGGCTGTCCATTGAGTAAAAAGGCATCGTAAGCTACATCGCTCATGTCATAGATACTCATCCGCATTTGTTGCATCATTTTATAATCACTGATGAGTTGTTGACGTTCTTCTTTTGAAGCTTTGTGATAATCGTGAATAAACTTTACGAGCGAAGGTTGCAACGGAAAATTAGGAGAATAATAACCACCTTCTTTTTTTAAGTTATCAAGAATTTTTTCAGGAGTAGTATTGCTCCAATCCGATAAAACAATAGTATAATCTTTAGTGTATTTGTAAGATTCTTTCTTTAGTGGATCAATTATAAATGCGCCATATAATCCTTGTTGCTCTTGAAGTCCGGCATGTGCATGGTACCAGTAAGTTCCGGATTGATGCAAAGTAAATTTATAGTGAAAAACACCACCCGGTGGGATACCCTGTTGATTCACGCCTAATACACCATCCATCTGCCAGGGTACAATGATGCCATGCCAATGAAGGGCTGTTTCTTGATTTAACTTATTGTAAACATTGATAGTGACATGATCGCCTTCTTTAAAATGTAAAGTGGGTGCGGGGATCTGATCATTGACGGCTATTGCAGTTTTTGGTTTTCCAGCAAAATAGACCGTTTTATATCCCACGACCAAATTAACAACGTGATCAGCCGCAAAAGTGGTTGTTATAAAACACATACAGAAAAGGAGAGCTAAAAATTTTTTCATTCGTGCTACTATCTCAAACTTAGGTGTAATTAGACTTCGGGAGAGGTTGTTATAGTTTATAGCTGGCTGGGTTCTGTTCCGGTGATACCCCACTATACCTCTTGCGCTTTGTATCAAGTAAGTTCATAAAATAGCAGATTTTTTAATGCAAGGCTATACCGCAGCGCAAATAGCGAAAAATTTTTTCTTATCTAGGCGTACCATAGAGGCGCATACCGCTGTTACGGGCTTTGCCATCTGTTCATAAATAAGACAAAAAATACTCATAGCAGTTGGTTTTTAGGGTAGGCGCCGAGGTCTCGAGCACCAGGAGTGTAGTACTCTACATGACTGGTGCGAGATGAGCGAAGGCAACACCCCCTAAAAATCAACTGCGAAGAGTACGTGCGTTTAGGGCTAGATTGAGCTAGAATAATGGTATCCAATTAGAAAAATGAGCACTCTATGCAATACTATCTTTTAGGCCGTAAGGCATTGCCCGCGTTTAAAGCGCAACAGTTACAAAACGAATTGATCAATTGCTTGCCCGATACAGAAGCGGTAGAAGCGCATTTTTGTTATTTGCTGGAAACCAGCACAAACTTGTCTGAAAAAATGAAAGTAGCGCTTAGTCGTTTATTGCAGGCAGAAGTCGTACTCATAGAAGCGGGCTTAAACCGTTTTTGGGTATGGCCTAGGCGCGGGACTTTATCGCCGTGGAGCAGTAAGGCCAAAGACATTATCGCCCGTATAGGCTTAAATGAAGTAACACGTTTAGAGCAGGGGATTTGTTATCAAATTTATCAGCAAGCACCGCTGGTTATCGACGCCACAAAATGGCATCTCATTGCCGATTTATTTTACGATAGGCTCACCGAAGAATGTGTTAATGAGGTTAAGGACGTCAGCCAGTGGTTGAACATTCCTAGTGCTGAGCCCTTAACAACAATTCACTGGTTAAATTTATCGCCTGCAGAGCGTTTATCCTTCAGCATAGAAAAAGGCTATGCATTTAACGAAGCAACTATCGCCGTTATTAGCGCCGAATACACGCGCTTAGAGCGTGATCCTACCGATGCTGAATTAATGATGTATGCTTCAGTTAATTCTGAACATTGCCGCCATCATATTTTTAAAAGTGAATGGGTCATTGATGGAGAGCAACAATCAGGATCCTTATTTTCGCATATACAACAAACCTATCACCACCATGCAGAAGATGTTTATTCGGCTTATTGTGATAACGGCGCCATTATCGGTAAACGCAGTGTAGAAGCGATTTGGCCACGGCTAGGCGATCACCATTATACGCGTCATCACGCAGACATGGCGATGGTGATTAAAGTGGAAACGCATAATCATCCTACCGCTATAGCGCCTTTTCAAGGTGCAGCTACGGGTTCTGGTGGTGAAATACGCGATGAAGGGGCTACAGGTCGCGGTGCTAAACCTAAAGCAGGGTTAACCGGTTTTAGTGTGTCCAATTTAAATATTCCTGGCTTTAGCCAGGAATGGGAAAAGACGCATCATACACCCCAAAATAAAGCTTCGGCATTGACTATCATGTTACAAGGTCCCATAGGCGCTGCCAGTTTTAACAATGAATTTGGCAGACCTAATACCTGCGGTTATTTTCGCAGTTTCGAACAACAAGCCGCGCAGTTACATTGGGGATATCATAAACCGGTAATGTTAGCCGGTGGTTTGGGGTGCATACGCGAATCACAATTCATTAAAGAGCCTTTGCCTGTAGACGCATTGATTATCGTCTTAGGTGGGCCGGCATTGCGCATCGGTTTAGGCGGCGGTGCTTTGTCATCGCAGGTTTCAGCCGACGAAAACAATGCTTTAGATTATGCATCAGTGCAGCGCGCCAATGCAGAGATGCAACGTCGTGCGCAAGAAGTGATTAATAGCTGCTGGTCTTTGGGACGTGATAATCCTATACTCAGTATACACGATGTAGGCGCAGGTGGATTATCAAATGCCATTCCAGAATTGGTTTACGATCACAAACGCGGCGCTATCATTGAATTGCGTGATATACCGAATGCCGATCTGAGCTTATCGCCGTTAGAGTTATGGTGTAATGAAGCGCAAGAACGATATGTTTTAGTGCTGACTGAAGACAGACTAATGGAGTTCTCAAAAATAGCGGCGCGCGAACAATGTGCTTTTGCTGTAGTTGGCAGGGTTACTGAAATACCGCAATTGATCGTCTATGATCGGCTACACAAAAACAATAGTGTCGATATGGATCTGAAGTTTTTATTAGATACTAAAATGCCATTTACACGTCAGGTGAATCGACTCAGTCAAAAAAAAATAGCTTTCAAACATAGTCATATTAACTTAGAAGAAGCGTGCCTCAGAGTCTTAAAACATCCTACCGTTGCTAACAAGAATTTCTTGATTACTATAGGCGATCGCAGTGTGGGCGGTTTAATCTATAGAGATCAACTGGTGGGGCCGTGGCAAGTGCCGGTGGCCGATGTTGCCGTCAGTGTTTCTGGATTTTATCAACATAGTGGCGAAGCTATGGCACTCGGTGAGCGTAGTCCGGTGGCGATTATCAATCCAGTGGCTTCAGGTCGTTTAGCTGTGGGAGAAGCCATTACTAACATCGCTGCGGCTGCCATAGATAAATTAAGCGATGTGAAACTATCTGCCAATTGGATGGCTGCTTGCGGTATAGAACAGCAGGATATGGCCTTATGGGATACAGCAAAAGCTGTGGCTACAGAGCTGTGCGTAAGCTTAGATCTGACTATTCCCGTAGGCAAGGATTCATTGTCTATGCAAACGCAATGGCAACAGGATGGTGTCAAGCAGCAAATGGTCTCGCCGCTGACTCTCGTTATTTCTGCCTTTGCCCCCGTAAGCGATGTGCGTTTAAGCTTAACGCCGCAATTGCAAATTACGTATGATGACTCGGTGTTGATCTTGATCGATCTAGGGCAAGGCCATCATCGATTAGGCGGCTCTATTTTAAGTGAAGTGTATAACGAATCTGGTAAGGGCAAAACGCCAGATGTAGATTCACCTATGCTGTTAAAACAATTTTTTAATGCGATACAACAGCTCAATCAAGATAATCAAATATTAGCTTATCACGATCGCTCTGATGGCGGTTTATTCGTTACTTTAGTGGAAATGGCATTTGCAGCGCACACGGGGTTGACGATTCAACTAGATGCTTTGGGCGGTGATCCCATTGCAAGCTTATTTGCAGAAGAATTGGGCGCCGTTATTCAAGTGGAAAAAACACATTTGCATGCGGTGTTAAAACAGTTAGAGCACCATAAATTGGCTCATTGCAGTCATGTGATCGGCGAATTGTCTATTAACGAAGTTATTTCATTTTATCATAAGGGTAAAAAGATATTAGAAGAGCATAGGGCCGCTTGGCAAAGTGTGTGGAGTGAAGTGAGTTTTCGCATGCAAGCACTGCGCGATAATCCAGTTTGCGCCAAAGAAGAATTTTCACGTATCGCTTTATTAAACGATCCAGGTTTATACAGCTCGCCTAGCTTTGAATTCAAAGAAAACATTTTGGCGCCTTATTTAGATTTTGGGGTTAAACCTAAGGTGGCTATTTTACGCGAAGTCGGTGTGAATGGTCAGGTAGAAATGGCAGCAGCTTTTATGCAAGCAGGTTTTATCGCAGTTGATGTGCATATGTCGGATATTATCAACCAACGTATACGTTTAGACGATTTTAAAGTGTTAGCGATTTGTGGTGGCTTTTCCTTTGGCGATGTTTTAGGCGCCGGGCGTGGCTGGAGCGAAGCTATTTTAATGAATGAAACAGTAAAAGAAACTTTCAGCCGCTTTTTCAATCGCCCGGATACGCTGACCTTAGGGGTGTGTAATGGTTGCCAGATGTTATCGCAATTATACGACATTATTCCAGGAGCTGAGGGCTTTCCACGTTTTGTGGCCAACCAATCGCAGCAATTTGAAGCGCGCGTGGTGATGGTAGAAATCACCAATAGTCCCGCTATCTTATTAAAAGATATGGTAGGTTCACGGTTACCTATAATCGTGTCGCATGGTGAAGGCTTGGCGCAATGGTCCGATGCAACTTTAAAAAATAAAGCCTTAACCGCTTTGCGTTATTTGGATCATCAAGGTGATGCCACGACGCGTTACCCATTCAACCCGAATGGCAGCGCTGATGGCGCTACAGCCTTTAGCTCTAGCGATGGCCGAGTGTTGATCATGATGCCGCATCCAGAGCGTTGTTATCGCGCGTGGCAATGTTCGTGGCATCCACCCGAATGGACTGAATATACGCCATGGCAACGGTTGTTTGTCAATGCGAGAGTGTGGTTGGGGTAGAATGAAAATTTATGTAGACGCCGATGCATGTCCTAACACAGTGAAGGAAATTCTATATAAAGCAGCGATGCGTTGTGATTGTGAGCTTATATTAGTTGCTAATCAACCGTTGTCGGTGCGTAGGCATCCTCTGATACGCACGGTGCAAGTGGCCAGTGGCTTTGATGTGGCGGATAATTACATTGCAAGCACAGTAGTAGAAGGTGATTTGGTCATTACTGCCGATATTCCTTTAGCCAGCCTAGTGGTAGCTAAAAACGCAGCGGCGCTGAATCCGCGCGGGGAGATGTATACCAAAACCAATATCAGCAATAGGCTTGCCAGTAGAGACTTAATGGATGAATTGCGCTCTAGCGGCGTTCTAACCGGTGGGCCAGCAAAGATTAATCCAGCACATTTACGAGAGTTTGCCAATGCACTGGATCGGTATTTAACCAAAAATAAATAATTATTCTGCAAACAAAAACCGTTTCATTTCTGTTTCTAAAAGCTTCTTTGCTTCTGGTTCTAATAGATTAAGTTTATATTCATTGATCAGCATGGTTTGATGGCCTAACCATTGCTGCCAAGCGGTTTTTGAAACTTCATTAAAAATACGCTGACCCAAAGGACCTGGAAAAGGCGGCAACGCCAAACCTTCCGCCGTAGTGCCTAATTTAACGCAGTGTACGGTTCTAGTCATGATAATACCTCTTGAATAATTTTTGGATAGGGGCGGGGAAGCCCAGTGCTGTTAACGCAGGCAACGCAGTCCAGGTGCCCAGTGTAGCATGATCTGCTCGCGATTTACCAGCAATGCATTTTACAGGATGTATGTGTATCTGCAAATTAAAGTGCGTTAATACATGTTTAATAGGTTCTAAGCTGGGTTGCAAGGACCACTTTTTTATATTTTGTTGTGTACACCAATTTAATATTTCTTCTTTTTCAAGCACTTCAGGTAAACACCATAAACCACCCCAAATGCCGCTATCGGGACGTTTGTGTAATAAAATTTGTTGCAAGTTATTTTCTAGCAAAATTAGATGTACATCGCGCGTTGGTTTTTCTTTCTTTGCTTTTTTAGCCGGAAAATCTGTAACGCGATTTAAATGATAAGCTTTGCATAAAGAGTGCAAAGGACAATCGCCACAACGCGGTTGTAGTCTAGTGCATAGCGTTGCTCCTAAGTCCATAATCGCTTGCGTGTAATCACCAACACGCTCTTCTGGGGTTAATTTTTTGGCGATTGTCCACAAGCTGTCAATGACATGCTTATCCTGTGGTGACCCTTCTATAGCATATACTCGGCTTAAAACGCGTTTAACATTGCCATCTAAAATAACACCTTTATCGCCAAACGCAATGGCTACGATGGCGCCTGCAGTAGAACGCCCTATACCGGGTAGTTGTTGTAAGGCTTCTACCGTGCGTGGGAAACGGCCATTATATTCCTCATGAATGATTTGTGCTGCGCGATGTAAATTACGAGCGCGCGCATAATAGCCTAAGCCGGCCCATAATTGTAATA
The DNA here is from genome assembly GCA_044369355.1 of Gammaproteobacteria bacterium. Classification (GTDB taxonomy): domain Bacteria; phylum Pseudomonadota; class Gammaproteobacteria; order UBA1113; family UBA1113; genus VFKP01. Next base: position 10,074 of record JBIPMB010000061.1, read on the forward strand.
CTTCATCATTACTTGCTGTAGCTAAGGCTTTGACGTTGGGGAAACGAGTTATAAACCGATGAAAATAATCGATGACGGTTTTAACTTGCGTTTGTTGTAACATGATTTCAGATAACCAAACGCGATAGGCCGTTTTTTGCTTTTGCCAAGGCAAATCGTGGCGGCCAAATTGGTCAAACCAGCGTAATAGTTTAGATGCGAAAGTTTTAGTCATCGTTTCTCAACTGTACTGGACCCCCGATCGACGATCGTGGATGGCATGATTTGAGTTATGGTTATTGAAATTGAAAAAAAGCATGCACTTTTTTGAGCACATGGTGCACTGATTTTTCTACTTTAGTTTTGATCACTGCAGTATTATCTAACTCGATCTTTGGATTGTCCAAAGGACCTTTTATAGTTATGGGTATATCTTGTTCCGACCATTGTGACGAACCGCTGATCTGTTGCGACACATTAGAGTCGAGATGCAGCGTAGCATTATAGTCCAGTGTTTGCGCCACTAAGTTTACAGTACCATTTCCTTTAGCGGTTAGCAGCGGTGAAATCAATTTTAAGTTAGGGTTATTAGCAACCCCATTGTGAATAGCGAAATCTCCGCTGACAGAGCTAAAACCATTGTTTGTAGGGAGGGTGTGCCTGCTAGAAATCAGATTGAGCAGCCCTAAAACATTATTCAGGTTTAGCTTGGTCCAGCTGCCTTGGTTAATGACTAGAGCGATGTTGCCATTTAAACTAGCCACACGTTGCTTCTGACTTTGGCCTTCGCTGCTGAGAGTACCTTTAGCGTCTAATAAACCGGTAACAGACAATTTTGCTCCTAAATATTGCTGTAATAAAGCCAGATCTAAATGAGACAACGTTCCTGCTACAGTGAGTTTCGATGCATTGTCTGTAGTTAAAGTAATCTTACCGTGATAAAAGCCTTGTAATACAGTTACTGTGATAGGGTCTAGCGTAAGAACTTGCGCAGCATAATGTACTTGGCCGCTGATATT
>JBIPMB010000013.1:0-22768 GCA_044369355.1 Gammaproteobacteria bacterium
TAAATGTTGAATGTGCAATTGACTGTTTAAACTCAAAGAAGATCTTTTATTTTTAGGTGTTAGGGGAGTAGTGGCTTTTGATGGTGTTGTTGTGTTGCTACTCTGAACAGTACTATTGTCTGTAGCCGTAGGTGTAGATACGTTCATTGTAGACCAGTGCACCGTATCGGCATTCAGTACGGAATTCACATAATTTTGTTTAATATCATAAGTCGCCGAACCGGTTATTGTGTCGTCATTTAATTTTAAGTTTAGCGTTGACAAATCAATGGTTTTTTTATTTGCTGTTAGATCAAAGGTACTGTGCAACGTTTTTATAGGAAGGTTGCTGGTGCCGGTTAATAAATGCATGGTGTCAGCAACGTTTTTATCGTCTAGAGTCACTTTGCCTTGCCATTGTAGATCGGACGATATTTTTTGAGCACTCAGATGCCCTTGTATGTCTAAAGTATTGATGTGTGCTTGTAGATTATCGGTACTGAGGCTTTGCTTACGGCCATCGAAGATCACGTCGCTTTTTAGCGACAATGGCAGCGTATTGCCTTTATCGACTATTCTAGCTTCCATGGCTATAGGAATAGTTTTAACGCTGGAACTCGAGCCTAAATTTTTTACGGAAAAGCTGTCTAAATAAAAAGTTGCGCCTGGCCGTACATTGTCCAATGCACCATGTAGTATTGCATTGTTGATGGTAATATTTTTAATGGCAAAGCCTATAGATTGCTTTGTGTTGTCTGTAGAGGTACTGATTATGGTCTTATTAGCAGCAGTAACGGGTAGAGTAGGGTTTTGTTTTAGGGCTTGGAAGCTATCTGCTTGTAACGTTAAGTCTATGCCGTCTAAGGTAACATTATTGACGATTAACTTTTTTTCGGTGATGAGTGGCCAGAATGACAGGCTGATATTTAAAGTTTGGATACGTGCATTGGTAGCATCTTGTGGTGCTGTAGCTTGCAAAGACAGTTGTCTGACGGTGATACGCGCTGTAGGAAATATATGCCAACTGAGTTTGCCATTTATGCGCAGCACTAAGCCTGTTTTTTGTTGGATCTGATTACTCAAGGGAGCAATTAAGATATTAGGATTAAACCAATTACGTAAGGCTAGTGTCAGAAAAAAGAAAAACAGCACCAAACAGGCGAAAATAATAGATAAAGTTAATATAATTCTACGCATAAAAGTCCCATTTTTTGGAGCGGGTGATGGGAATCGAACCCACGCTATCAGCTTGGGAAGCTGAAGTTCTACCATTGAACTACACCCGCGAGCACGCTAAGGGCCTGATTTTAACACACAAGGCCATTTTACACAAAATGTCGCCTATGGAACTATTGAATAAGAGCATAAAAAAAGCTATACTTTTAGAGTAAGGGCAACAATAATCAAAATAATATACTTATAGCAGTTGATTTTTAGACGTAGGCTTTAAGCCTAAAAATTAACTGTGTAGAGTACAGCGAGAGGTGTAGATGAAGTATTTAAGCAGTATTGCTGAGCAAGAATTATCTGCCTGCTTGGCACAAGCATCCCATAGTGTGGAAATCCAGCAAAAAAAATGGCGTTTGCAAGTCATCGCTTTTTTTTGCGCTATTGTTTTATTAGGCAGTCTGGTGCTGTTGCAAACTGGTGTGATTTTTCCGTCATTATGGGCCGTCGATAGCCGAATCATTATTATTACTTTATTGGTAGTGTTTGTAATCGTTATTTTCACTTCAGCTTTTTTGAGTTCACATCTACATAGCCCTAAGTATGAAATTAAGCACGATCAAAACGATACCCATAAGATAAATTACAGTATAGATTTAAGCGACGACGGTGTGCGTGTAGTGACACTGTCTGAAAAATCGCAGGAAAGCACGCAATATTCTTGGGCTACCATAAAAAAGATCTATCTTTTTGATAATGGTATTATGATTTTAGGTTATGCTAAGAAAGCAAAAGCATCGTTGCTATTGCCTTTTAACGAAGCTGCATTACAGCCCACGATGCAACGTCTGGTCAATGAAATGCGCATGCATTTACCGGCAAGCATTTTTGTGAGCGGACATTTTTAGAATTCCTACTGCCTATACGCCGCACCATGCAGCGTATTCAATCCCTTGAGCAATACCAAAGCTTGATTCAGTTGATAATCCTGATTAGGATCGGGGCTCATGCTAGGCAATGGCTTATCAATAGCAGCGGGTTCTAGCTTATTATCGCTGTTGCTTAAGTGTTTTGCCAGATCAGCCTCTTTCACATTTAACAATGGATTATTCTTGGGATTTGCTATGGCCAATTCATCTACTTCTATGTCAGGTGTGATGCCTTTGGCTTGAATGGAACGCCCACTAGGAGTGTAATACAGTGCTGTGGTGATCTTAATGCCATGTTCTTTATCCAAAGGCAATATGGTTTGCACCGAGCCTTTACCAAAAGAAGTTTTACCCATAATAATAGCGCGCTTTTGATCTTGTAAGGCACCAGCAACAATTTCCGCAGCAGAAGCAGAGCCGCCATTGATGAGCACGATCATGGGAATGCCATGCAGCAGATCGACCGAATTGGCATATGCTTTCATATTGCTGTTAGGCGTACGTCCTTTGGTGTAAACAATCAATTTGTTGTCACCTAATTTAGCACTATTCAAAAAATTATCGCTGATGGCTATGGCCGAGTCTAGCAAACCGCCGGGGTTATTGCGTAGGTCTAAAATAAAGCCTTTGAGTGGCGTTTTATTTTCTGGTTGTAAATTTTTAATAGCGGTCACTAAATCATTTGCCGTAGTAGCTTGAAATTGTGATATGCGCATATAAGCATAGCCCGGTGCTAAGAGTTTACTTTTAATGCTTTGAGTGCGGATTACCTCGCGCACCAGTTTAAATTGCAGTGGCTCTTGAGCGCTTTTACGCAGTATGGTGAGCCCAACAGTTGAGCCTTTAGGACCGCGCATCAATTTCACCGCGTCCGTTAAGCTCATGCCATCTAAGGGTTGATTGTTAATTTTAACGATGAGGTCGCCGGGTTTTAATCCTGCTTTAGCGGCGGGGGTATCATCTATAGGGGTCACTATGCGTACCCAGTCGTTATCCATATCCACTTCTAAGCCTACGCCACCAAACTCGCCTTGAGTGGAAGCTTGTAATTCGGCGTAATCGGCCATGTCTAGATAACTGGAATGTGGATCAAGGCCTGCTAACATGCCGCGTATGGCATTTTCAAAGAGAGCTTTATCCTCAACCGGCGCAACATAATATTGCTGAATGTCTTGAATGGCGGCGGTAAAGCGCTGTATTTCGGCCGTAGGAACGTCGTTAGGCGTTGTGCTGTTTGGTGCTTTCGCCCCTAATGCAGGGCTGATGAGCCCTATGAATAGTCCTAGCGCGAGTAACTTAACTCGCAGATGAGATGCTTGCATAATCAAATTCCAATTCTACTTCCGTGTGACCAAACTTATTGTACCGTCCCTCTACACCATTGTTCCGGATCGACCGGGTCACCCTGATGTCTTATTTCGAAGTATAGACTGCTTTTATCAAATCCGCCTGTGCTGCCAGCTCTGGCTATTACTTGACCAAAAGAGACGTTGTCGCCCGTTTTCACCATTAGGGCGTCGTTGCGGCCATAAAGGCTCATATAATCTTGCCCATGGTCGATGATTACCAACAAGCCAAAGCCCTTTAGCCAATCGGCAAAAATAACGCGCCCTGGATAGATCGCGTGCACGGGTGTGTTTTGTGGAGCGTCGATCAATACACCACTCCATTGTAGGTTACTCTCGTCTATAGATGCGCCAAAATGTTCGACGATGGTGCCGGGTAAAGGCCAAGGCAAATGGCCATGCAAGCGGGCAAAAGAATAAGGCGGTAGGGTAGTGATGGGTGGTTGGCTTTTGAGTTGTTGCACTAAACCTTCTAAAGAGCGACGATTTTGCTGTAAGGCATTTAAACGATCGGCTTTGGCTGCTAGAGTATCGTCTATGGCGGCGATGAGTTTTTGCCTTTGCAATTGTTGCTGTTTTAAATCGCTCACTAAGTCTTGTTCTTGCTGACGTATATTTTGCAATTGTGTTTTTCTTTCTTGTAAATGTTGTTGTAGCTGTACCAGTTGATCTAGATTGTTTTTGACTTTTTTCATGGAAGTAAGTTTATCTTCATTCAATAAACGAAAATATTGCATCATGCGTTGTAAATCGTCTGGACTTTCTGTGTTTAAAATGAGTTTTACCGCGCTGTCTTGTCCAAACTCATAGGTGTTACGCATTTCATTGCCTAGACTCGCTTCTTCTTGTAATAGACTATTTTGTAGCGTTGTGATTTGTTGGTTTAAGCGCGCAATATTGTTTTGTAGTTGCCGCATCTGTTTGTCTAACTCTGCAATGGAGACAAACAAGCGATTCATCTTGACCTCGGTGGCTTGTAAATCATTTTCTGCCGTTTTGTAAGAATCCTTGTCGTGAGCAATGCTTTGTTGTAGGGATTGTATTTCAGTTGTGATGTTGGAAAGTTTGCTGTTTTTATCGTCTGCGAAAACGGGCATGATCAATGAACCCATGAGGATAAACGGTAATAATTTCTTTATAAAAAGTTGCATCTACATTTCCTATGAAAAAATATCTAATAATACTTTCCCTGTCATCGCCTTGGGCTGAGGCAGATCAAACAAGCGTAAAATAGTAGGCGCGATATCCGCTAAAATACCTTCTGGATATAAAAAGTGGCCGCGTTTGCCTACATAAATTAAAGGCACAGGGCCTGTGGTATGTGCGGTATGCGGTTGTTGCGTTACTTCATCATACATACATTCCGCATTGCCATGATCAGCGGTTATCAACAATTCGCCGTCTACCTTCTCTATAGCCGCAGTGATTCTGCCTATGGCCTCGTCTAAAGCTTCAATGGCTTTTACCGTAGCAGCAAAATCACCGCTATGACCCACCATATCGGCGTTGGCGTAATTACACAAAATAAAATCATATTGATGGCTATGAATGGCGTTCACTAAAGCATCCGTCAATGCCTCAGCACTCATTTCCGGTTGCAGATCATAAGTAGCCACTCTAGGAGAGGCAATCAACTGTCGTGTTTCACCTTCATAAGGCTCTTCTATACCGCCATTAAAAAAGAAAGTAACATGAGCGTATTTTTCCGTTTCCGCTAAACGAAATTGTTTATAGTGATGCTGGCTTAAAATCTGCGCTAAAGTATCGTTTAAGTTTTGTGGCGCAAAAGCAATATGGGCGTTTAAACCTTTTTGATATTGAGTAAGGCTGACAAAGTCACTTAGCTTTGGAAACTGTTCGCGTTTAAAGCCAGTAAAATTTTTATCTGTAAATGCCAACGATAACTCGCGCGCACGGTCCGCACGAAAATTCATAAAAATAATGGCATCGTTGTCGCGAATGATATGCGAGGCGCCCGCTTTAGCAGCAATGGCGATGGGCGATACAAATTCATCATTTTGTTTTTGCGCATAAGCCCATTGTAAAGCGTCTAGTGCATTTGCAGCAGTATACTCGGCACTGCCTGCAGTATATAAATCGTAAGCCTTAGCAATGCGTTCCCAGCGTTGATCTCTGTCCATGGCATAATAACGACCTATTAGTGAGCCTATGGAAGCATTGCCCAAACTTTCTGTTAAGCTCATCAGAAAACGCAAGGAATTTTCAGCGCTTTGTGGCGGTGTGTCGCGACCATCTAAAATAGGATGTATTACCACACGCTTTACCTTCTTTTGTGCCGCTAAGCGCAATAAGGCATAAATGTGTTGTTCATGACTGTGTACACCACCCGGCGATAATAAACCTAAGACATGCAAGGTACTGTCATGCTGTTTCACTTGTTCAAAGCAATCGTTGAAAGCGATATTGTTAGCCCACGAGCCATCGGCAATGGCTTTTTCTATGCGCACGCTGTCTTGATAGACAACGCGCCCCGAGCCTAAATTGGTATGACCGACCTCGGAATTGCCCATTTGCCCTTCCGGTAAGCCCACAGCCAAACCGGAGCCATTGAGCAACATATGAGGGTATTTCGCCCATAAATAGTCCCAATGCGGTGTTTTGGCTTCCGCAATGGCGTTATATTTAGTTTCTTCACGGTATCCCCAGCCGTCCAGGACGATCAATACCAAAGGTCGGTGGAGAGCTGTAATGGTCATTTTTTGTATCCTAGCGTGTCAATTGGATACTATTCTAAAGGTTTTTGGCGCTGGATGTAACTGTGGGGGGGCTATGCAATAGAGAGCAGTACTTTCTACGAACACAGTACTAAAACATTGTCATCCTCGACTTCGTCGAGGATGACAAACATCGCATTGCCCAATAACGCTATTCTTGTGAAAAAATTTCACTTTTCTTTTCTTCAAATGGTCTACCATCGTAAAACAACTCAATTTTAGAAATAAGCTGATTCGTAAATTCCATCAGAACAGCGGCTCTCAGTTTACCAATAGGCGCCGGAAACATAAAATCGTAGGCGAACATAATCTGATTGTCCATTGCAAATCGGGATCGAATTTGAATGTTATTTAATATTTGGCTCAGGTTTTTTGCAGCTGAAACGACGGGTTCTTTTCCACGCATTTCAGAAAGCGGCCCAATGAAATGGACATCCGGGTGCAAGCAATTTACCATAGTCTCAAAATCTTTCTGCAGCATGGCATGATAATAATTTTCTGCAATGTTTAAGTGATTATGGTTTTCATCATAGATTGTATTCATAGTGAACCTCAGTTATATTGTAAGTACGCTGAAAAATGTGGAATCTTCAGTAAGCCATTGGGCCCAAAGGATTAATAAATATTCTTTATAATCAATTGGTTACTGATAATGCCGCTCGTGTAAATACAGTATAATATAAGGACCCTGATATGTCAAATAATAAAAATATGAATGTGACAGGCTTGCTAGGCTATAAATTGAAACAGACGCAGCACAGCTTGCGTCTTCACATGGACGAGGCGCTAAGGACATTAGATCTGACCACGCCTCAATATGCTGTTTTGGCGCAATTAGAATTAAGATCAGGTATCTCCAATGCCGACTTAGCCCGCGCTTCTTTTATCACAGCACAAAGCATGCATGGTATCGTTACCAATCTAGAAAAAAACAACTTAGTTAAACGAAAACGCGATCCACAGCATGGTAGGATTCTTTGCACGGAATTAACAAAACAAGGCATGAAAACTGTACAGCAAGCACATAAAATCATTCGTAAAGTTGAAGCGACAATGATCTCTACTCTCACCGAAAATAATAAGGTCCTGTTAGAGAAGTTACTTATTGAGTGCTTTAATAACCTTCAGCGACTACAGAATGATTAATATAGTAGCAGGTAAATATCCAATTTAGTAATGGTAATATAGTAACACTATAATTGGAACCTCATCAAAATTTTATCTTATAGAATCAATCACTTAGCAAAAATGTGGCGTTTTAGCTTGGGCAATGGTGTTAGACTTGGTTTTCTAGCGGGTATCCCCAACCGTCCAGGACGATCCATGCCGAAGGTCGGTGGAGAACTGTAATGGTCATTTTTGTATCTTAGAGGTCAATTGGATACTATTCTAAAGGTTTTTGGCGTTGGATGTAACTTATGGCTTCGCCACATAAAACAAATTAACTTTACTTTTAATGTTGAGTTTCTCGAAACTACTATAACCAGAATCTCGCACCAATTTTTCCGTTTTCGTTGGGCCCATGCAAGTTCCTAATCCCGGACCACCTTCAGCTAAGGATTGTGTCATACAATGAAAAAGACTAAAGCCATACAGCATCGTTGCAATAGAGTTACAATTATCTTCAAGATTATCTGCAACTTTAGGTTCAATGATAAATAAAACACCATCTGGTTTCAAACACTTTTTCATTTCACACAACATATTAATGGGATCAGAAAAATCATGTAGACAATCACAAACCGTTATTAAATCAAATTTGCCATTAGCGTCTAGTTGATTTAGAGATTTTTCACTAAATTTCACACGAGATGTTAGCTCTTGTTGTGCACAGCTTTCAATTGCTTGATGGATAGAACTGCTGTGAGAATCTATTCCCATAAATTGAGAGTTTGGAAATGTTTTAGCTAAGATTAGAGGGACTCTACCCACGCCACAGCCCACATCTAAAACGCAAGCACCTTTTTCCAATTTCTCAATCATACCAGGCACCGACTTTAGCCAATAGCTGGCAAAGCGCTGTTCATAGTTTCCTCGATTAATGAGATCAATGGCATCAACGAGTTCTTCAGGATAATCTTGGAATGAAACTCCACCGCCGGTCTTAAAGGCTTTAGCAACTGCAGGGGCAACGCTTAAAGAAGCAGGTACCATACAAAATAGTCCGCCTGCAAAATGGTCGGTACCTTCTGACGCTAATAGATAGGCATGTTCATCAGGAAGACAATAAGTATATGCCACTGGATCATACTGTAAATAGCCACTACAAACCATTGCCTTCAGCCATTCTTCAACATAACGTGGATGTAGCATAGAATCATTGATGATTTGTGTTTGAGTAAGAGGTCCTTTAGAGGCCATTACCTGAAAAAGTCCTGTTTTAATACCTACATAGCATAAACCGGCACTCATAGCTCCAGCCATATCATCAAACAACTTTTGTGCAAATTCTTTTAACGTATCTTTATTCATGGCTTTTACCTTTTAAATTGCTCATCGATCTCGACTTGATAGCCGATAACTAACTTACTTGTTTCGCCAGCCATACCCACTACTGCCATTAACTCCATGAACATGGCATCGGTCATGCCTTTCTTCTGTGCCGCAACAGTGTGTGAGGCTATGCAATAGCCACACTGACTAGTGATGCTGGTAGCGAGATAGATCATTTCTTTGGTTAAAGGATCTAGCGCGCCAGGAGCCATGATTTGCTTAAGGTTCTCCCAGGTGCGTTTCAGTGTGGCAGGATCATTCGCGATCGCCTTCCAGAAATTATTAATCCAATCGGTTTTGCGCGTTAGCATGATGTCGTCGTAAATTGCTTGCACTTCTGGAGTCGCATCTTTGTATTCGATGAGTTTTAGAGTTGCCATGAGTTATCTTTCTCCTTTATTTTTAGTTAAAAAGCTGATAATTAATCCTAACCCCTTGACAAAACATTAAAAAAAGATAATGATTGCAGTGAGCAATGAGAAACAGTGTGATGAGTCGTTGCATGTAAAGGAGCGACACATCACTGTACAATGAACGTTTACTTGCAAAAGTAAGCGCAGCCTGGCAAGTGCTGATAACACGAAACCAGGCCACTAACCAACAATCTGGAGATTGAAGGCTATGAAAAGTCTAACGCATAACCATGCATTCGCACAAGTAGATTGTGTATTTTTGGCACACACATCTATGCACTTTGACCGTATCATCCAAATATACAGTTTATCCTACTCTGACCAGCATAAAATGGGCTTAACAGCTCGCGATATTGCTTTGGGACGGATAAGTACAGGTGGTTTAAGCACTCGTACCTAAGTGGCTATAGTTGGCGCTTTTATACGCGAGCTTAGCCACGCACCCGTCGCTGCAGACTGAGTGTAGACCGTATCAAAGCAAAAACATTAGCACGAATAATGAGAGGCTGGGAGATAGTGTGGTGTGACGACAGTTCCACTATCAGGCTTTAGTTTAGTAGGCCTTAGGTTAGCATCGTCTGTAACGAGTTGCTTAAGCGGCCAGTCTGGGGATGAAACCCTCAGCTGGCCATTTTCTAATTTCTAAATTTTAAACAAGGAGTTTTGCTATGTTAATGTTAAGTCGTTCTGTGGGAAAAGCGATCATCATCGGTGATAATATCCGCATTGTAGTCACCAGAGTTAAGCGCAACCAAGTCTATTTGGGAATAGAGGCACCGCTAGAGGTTGCTGTGCACCGTTCGGAAATCTATGACCGTATTCAAGATGAAAAAAGTGATGAGTCTGATGTTGAACTTGAAATAGATGATGATAATTACGACTTTGATGATGAAGAGTTGTAACGGACTTGTAAGGAGCGGCTCGTGAGCCGCGCCTTATTTCGGCAAGAAGCGGGTAATAATATAGATTATGAGGACAGATGCAATTACCAGAGAAGATTCCCTTATAAGACGATGTCGTTTATCTTTCCTGCTGCTTTTATGCTCTGAAAGAAAAAATGCCTCTTTATCTTCCAATGCCTTGTTAAATTTTTTTTCAAATTTGATACATGCTTTATCCATTAAGGAATCATTCTTTAGATCAAGCCAGCTATTCCATATTGTCGCCCTATAAATTTTGAGAAAATTATTTTTTATTCCTTCAGAGATAGCTTTTATCTCGGCCACAGGTTTTTTTTTCTCTAACCCCAGCTTTTTTACAAACATAATCAAACAGAGCCTCTGTATCTTTTATAAAAAATATTGAAAGGGCTTCATAATATCTGGTTTCATCGCCAGTAAATTTCTGATAAATTCTGATGCGGCCCTCTTCTATTTTTTGTTTTTGATCTTCAATGTCTATCAATCTTTCAAAATTTAATGTCATTTTTAATTCCCACTAAGTTGTATTATTGAGGGGCTTTGACTCTAACTCCAATAAACGTAATACTCGTATTGCTTTAATTTGCTCTAAAATCGAAAATGAATGTTCACTTAAGCCAGATATAAACTGTTCAGTATAATCTAATATCTCTGTAGAGAAATCTTGGTGCCGATAATATAATAGCACATTTAATAAAAAGAGAATATTACTAAATCCATAGGTTTGAGTTTCATCTTGCGGTAAAGCTGACTTTGCTTTGTTTAATGCTTCGCGCAAATGCCCGAGTTTAAAAAGAACATATACTATAAAGTAAGACACGCTTAAATATCCTTTTTCTGGATCTATTCGATCAATAAGGAACTGAATAAACCGTTCTTTCTCATTTCTTGTCACTAAATCATTATAATAAATTAACAGTGCATCAAGATTCTCAGAATTAACTCGGGCATTTTCTGAATTACTGCCGATGCTCTGGTTTTTATGGCTATTACTGTGAAACACATTCACTACATTAGTTGGCAAGATTCGACCGTCAATATTAATGTAAATACTTCCAAGCTTACCAGCTCTACGCCCATGTTTTTTATAAAAACACATCTCTAACTGAAGTACAGAAGCAATTTCCTTCTCAACTGGATCGGGGATAGAACTTGGGATTTCTATTTCCGAAATCTGTTTTAGTGCTTTTGGTTGTTCTATGCTTTTATAGTTAACCATAATAGTCTGTTTATTGCCATCACTATCTGCAATATACAGTTTAGTTTTAAAGGATTTTGTTCTATTGGGTGAGCCACGAAAAATGATAGAAATCATCACTTGATTAGTGGTCCCCGCTGGTATAATAGCGCCAGCAATACGGTTAGTAATTATTTCTCTTTTCGATTTTATACTGGCATCGGCCAAAAAAAGTTGCGTATTCGAGCAGTTTTTTATTATAAAATAACCGATAAGCTCCGTTACTACAGATTTATCACTTTGCTCTATAACTACAAAATGATATGTCTCTCGCATTTCAGTTATATGAAACGTTTTTTTAGGTTATCAGATTTCTTTTTGGATCTATAATAGTTTATGATTCTAGAAACAGATAGAAATAAGGTTAATACCGTGAAAATGATTGTTATGAAAGGGAGCCATTGTTTAACTTCTTGCATTGGAATATATACGTTAAGCGGGGTAAACAAAAGTATCCATCCAATAACAGCAATACTCGCAATAAATGATAAAGGTAAATCTTTTACATATTGTAAATATTCTAAAATTTTAATTTTTGAAGCTCCTTTTAAATTTTGATCTAAGTCAGACATCATTAATATTCCACATTAATTAAGCGATACTTCAAACTTCTTACTGTTTATTTTATCACCATTGTCTCTTTTAAGTTCGGCCTCTAGTTCTTCCACCGTGGGTAAGCTCGCTTGTAAGTTGTCTGGTAAAGATTGTGTTAATTGGGTTTCCCACGTAGCAACTCCTATCGGTTTATTCATTCCATCCAAAGCATATTCAACTAAAATGCCACTTTTACTTCTAACCAACAGTAAACCCAATGTCGGTTTATCCTCTTCATGTTTTAAAAGCTTATCCACGGCGGTCATATACATGCCTAGTTGAGAACCATCACCAACTTCAAATTTCCTAGCTTTAATTTCTAATACAATATACCGTCTTAGTTTTAAATGATAAAACAATAGATCTATATAATAATCGCTATCACCTAGTTCCAAATGGACTTGCCGGCCGACAAAGGCGAATCCTTGTCCCATTTCCAGTAAAAAGCTTTGTATGTGATCTATAAGCCCTTGCTCAAGCTCTTTTTCCCGTCGCGGAGCATCTGTACCCAAGAAATCCAATAGATAAGGATCTTTAAAAACTTGGACAGCCATATCTGAATCTGCTGCGGGAAGTGTATTTGAAAAATTATTCTGCGCCTTCCCTTCTCGGTGGTAGATATTAGTATTTATCTGAATTGCCAGTATGTTGCGTGACCAACCATGTTCATAAGCCTTACGCGCATACCATAGCCGTTCTTTCGCAGTTTTTAACTTCTCTAGCAGGGTAATATTATGGTACCAAGGCAATTGTGCAAGTACCTCTTGCACAATTTGAATGTTTGGCCAAACTGAAGCAAAAGCCCGCATATACTTAAGATTTCTAGGAGAAAAGCCTTGCATGTCTGGGAAAGCTTTTTTTAGATCTAAAGATAGTCGGTCAATTGTCTTAGCACCCCACCCCTCATTTTTCTGTTTATCTAATATGCATTTTCCTATATCCCAATATAAAAATATCATTGTAGAGTTAGTAGCCAATATAGCTTTTAAGCGAGCATTTGCTATGTTTGATTTCAACTCATCTAATAATTCAGTATAATTTTCAGGCATTTCAGTTTTAGTGGGAGGAGCAGGAAACATGGCTGTATCATCAACCTTTCCGCGCTGTTTACGAGAGTTTATAGTTTTATCAATATCTTTGGTCTTGATGGACAAAGAGTTCTTTTCCATGAAAATCCTTATTTGTCAATGACTTAAAATTGTGCAAGCGGGCCTTGCACAATTGTAAATACTATATATTTTGTTAATTATGCAGGCAGCACCTTAAATTAAGATGCAGTATATCATAGTTAGAGCATTTATGCATGATTTGCATCTTCATAGGCTATTCAGCCACCAACCCCTTCTCCTCTAAAAATGTCAGCGCTACTTCATGGGGTGTTTTATGATCACTATCCACTTCTGCATTCAATTGTTGCATGGTGTTTTCGTCTAATAGATTAGCCAGAGGCGCTAATACGCTTTCTAGCTGCGGATATCGTTTTAAAATGGCGCCGCGGATCAAGGGTGCGGCGTAATAAGGTGGGGCAACGTGTTTGTCATCTATTAATACTTGTAAATGGTATTTAGGAATACGGCCATCGGTAGTAAAAACGGTACTGACATCCACCAGCTTGTTCTTGAGCGCATCGTACATTAGGCTCATATCCATTTCTCTGGTATTGTTGAAAGGTAAATCGTAGGCTTTTCTTAAGCCAGGCACACCATCTGCGCGTTGAAAACTTTCTGAAGGAGCGGCAAAGCTAAATTGCTGTGGAATTTTCTTAAGGTCGCTGATGGTTTTTAAATGATATTGCTGCGCCATATCTGCACGCACGGCAATGCCTTGAGAATTGCTAAAGCCAAAAGGGGCTAGCCAAACGATATCAAATTGTTTTTTATAAGCCGTTTTAACGGTACTGTAAATGTCTTGTTCCGTTAAATTAGGGTTATACAATTTGTGTAATATAATGAGATAAGCAGTACCAGTGTATTCGGGGTATATATCGATTTGTTTATTTTGCATAGCTTGTTGGCAAATAACCGTAGAGCCTAGATTTAACTTTCTATCTACTTTAATATTAGTATGATCTTCTATCATAATGGCAGTTAATTCAGCCAAAATCATAGACTCAGTAAAGTTTTTTGAGGCAACAACAATCTCTGCGCGTTTAGAGGTTAGCGGTAAAAAGCTAAAGGCCATACCTATTATGAATGCAGCTATAATCAATACTATTGCCCATAACGTATATTTTGACTTCTTGTAGGAACGCCTGTGTATCCGTTTGTCGCTGAGCTTAGCGATGAAGCCTATAAAGCCATCCATGAACAAAGCCAGTATAGCGGCGGGAATGGCACCTAATAATATAAGTCTAGTACTGTCTACCGCCAAGCCGCGCATAATAAAATCACCCAAACCACCCGCACCAATAAAAGCGGCCAATGTGGCAACGCCTACATTAATGACAGCCGAAGTTTTAATGCCAGAAATAATGTTGGGCACAGCCAATGGCAATTCTAATAATGTCAATGTTTGATAAGTGGTTAAGCCTGTAGCGGTTGCGGTTTCTAATAATTGTGCTGAGACAGATTCTATACCGGTTAAAGTTGCACGCACAATTGGCAATAGACCATATAAAGCCATGGCAATGATAGCGGGTTTTGATCCTATGCCGAATAAAGGCAGTAGAAAAGCTAACAGCGCGAGGCTAGGGATAGTTTGTAGAATATTGGCTATGGATAAAATAATGGTGCGCAAGCGTTTATAATAATGTGCTAATAATGCTAGGGGAATACCAATTACAATAGAGAGAGAAGTAGCAATGGTAACTAAATAAATTTGTTGCCAGGTTTTTTCCAATAGAGAAGGCCACTGAACAACAATAAATTGTAAGGGTGAGGAATCGATGAGATTCATCTTTTAGTCCTCATGTCTGGGCGTTAAAGCCGTTGCCATAAAATGCTTTACAAAAGCATTAGCTGGGAACTGTAGAAGTTCTGCGCCTGTGCCAATCTGTTCTAATTTTCCTTTGTGCATAATGCCAATGGTATTGCTTAAACGTAAGGCTTCGTTAATGTCATGAGTGACAAATAGAATGGTTTTATTTAATGTTGTATTCAAACGTAATAATTCGGTTTGCAATTCATCGCGAATAATAGGGTCTAATGCCGCAAAAGGTTCATCCATTAATAGATAGTCTGGATCAGCGGCCAAGGCTTTGGCGACTCCTATACGCTGCTGTTGCCCACCCGACAATTCATCTGGAAAGCGTTTTGCATAGTGGCATGGGTTCAAATCGACTAATTCTAATAATTCATCGGCACGCTTTTTGCGTGATTTCTTATTTTTCTTTTGTAGGCGTAATACCAGCGTAATATTGTCTTCTACGGTCATATGGGGAAATAGGCCGACGTTTTGTGAGACATAGCCAATTTGACGGCGTAGTTCGATGGGATTAAATGTATGGACGGCACGCCCATCTAAAGTAATTTGTCCTTGTGATGGTTCGCATAGCCGGTTTACCATTTTAAGCAAAGTGGTTTTACCTGCGCCCGATGAGCCCAATAACGTCAAAATTTCTCCTTTGCGAACAAAGAACGACACATTATTCACTACAGGGTGACTTTCGCCATCATAAATTTTAGAAACATTTTCAAAATATATCATAATAGATTAGAAGAAAGGCGTACAGCTCCTTATTAGCCCTAAAAGCAAGCTACCAGATTTTGTCACTAAAAACCACCCTGTTTCACAAAGCGCTATAACCTGTGTATACTTAGCGCCAATATTGATAAGAGAGGTCCTCATGGGTGTCTATATAGAATTTGCCAAGAGTCATTGGCTGCTGTCTGTAGCAATGTTGGTGGTTTTGGCGGCTTTGGCCGCGAATGAAATCATCATCAGAATGCGTGGCCTGAGCAAAATAAGTACACAAGAATTGGTGAATTTGGCCAATCGCGAGCAAGCCTTGGTATTGGATCTGCGTACTGTGGAAGAATTTAAGGCGGGGCATATCGCTGGGGCAAAACAAGTGGATCCAGCAAAACTGACTACTAAAATAGAAACTTTATTAAAAAATAAAACCGACCCTGTTATCCTTGTTTGTGCGCAAGGGCAGAAATCCTTAAGCCATGCACAGCAAGTGGAAAAATTAGGCTATCAACGCGTTTATTATTTGGCGCAGGGTATGGCTGCGTGGCGGCAAGATAACTTGCCATTGGTTAAATAACTGGAGTTACTATGGCTAAAGTTCTAATCTATACGCGTACGGTTTGTCCTTATTGCGATCAAGCCAAGGCCTTATTAAAGCGTTATAATGTCGCTATCGATGAGGTGAATATCGATGCGGATCCCAGTAAAACCGCAGAAATGATGGAAAAGAGTCAGCGCCGTACGGTGCCACAAATTTTTATCGATGGTGAGCACATAGGTGGCTGCGATGATTTAGTTGAGTTAGAACGTGCCGGAAAGTTAAAATCAAAGTTAGACAGTAAATAGGAGTAATCAGTAATGAGTCAAGAAAAAGTAGCACCAACTGCAGAGCAAAACGCACAAATGCATATACAACGTTTGTATGTCAAAGACATGTCCTTCGAGGCACCCAATTCGCCTGAAGTATTTCAAGCACAAAATTGGCAGCCGCAAATAGAAGTGCAATTAAATACCCAAGCAAAACAATTGGTAGACAATTTGCATGAAGTCGTGATGACCATCACTGTGACGGCTAAATTAGAAGAAAAAGTAGCGTATATAGTGGAAGTGGCACAAGCGGGGATTTTCTCAGTGATTAATTTTCCGCAAGATCAACTGCAATATTTAATGGGTGCTTATTGCCCTGCGATTTTATTTCCTTATGCACGTCAAGTAGTTGCCGAAGCCATTATGAATGGCGGCTTTCCTGTGTTGCATTTAGCGCCTATGAATTTCGAAGCCTTGCATGCGCAACAAATAATGCAACAACAAGCAAACGCTGCTGGTGGTGAAGGAATTATACAAGCCTGATGACCACACGAGTCGCGGTATTAGGAGCAGGTTCTTGGGGGATGGCGCTGGCTTTGTTGCTGGCGCGTAATCAGCAAGCTGTTTCTTTGTGGGGCCACGATACGGCGCATATGCAACAAGTTGCGACGATGCGCCGTAATCCTAAATACTTTCCCGATGTGATATTTCCATCTATTCTAGAAGTGAAACTTGATTTAGCGGCTGCAGTGCATGCTGTAGATCACGTGTTATTGGTAGTTCCTAGCCACGCTTTTAGCACTACCGTAGAAGCCATTGCGCCGCATCTAGCCGCAAAAACCGGCGTATTTTGGGGCACTAAAGGTTTAGACAGCGATGGGCGCTGGTTACATGAAGTGGCAGAACAACATTTAGGAAAGAAACGCAAGCTGGCTGTTTTATCCGGCCCTTCTTTTGCCAGCGAAGTCATTGCGGAAAAACCCACGGCGGTGACCATTGCCGCGAACGATCTCAGTTATGGCGAAACCTTATGTCAATTATTTTCCAATCCTTACTTCAGAGCCTATCAAAGCAGCGATTTAATTGGCGTGCAATTGGGTGGCGCTGTTAAAAATATTTTGGCCATTGCCGCGGGCATAGTGGATGGTTCAAATTTAGGTGCTAATGCGCGCAGCGCTTTGATTACCCGTGGTTTGGCTGAAATGATGCGTTTGGGGATAGCCGTAGGCGCTAAACCTACGACTCTAATGGGCTTAGCAGGAGTGGGGGATTTAGTGTTGACTTGTACCGACAATCAATCGCGTAACCATCGCTTTGGTTCTTTGCTAGGACAAGGTTTAACGGTCAAGATGGCTTTAGAGCAAATTGGTCAAGTCGTTGAAGGGGCCAAAACCACCGAGCGCGTACAACGGCTGCGTGCACATCATAACGTCGATATGCCGATCACCCAATGCGTGGATGAAGTGTTACAAGAAAAGATCAGCATCAAACAAGCTTTACAGCAATTAATGGCCAGGCCGTTGCGGTTCGAGTAAAGTTCTTCTTTTTTCAGGGTGGCTGTTTTCAAGGTAGCTGTGAGAGATTGATGAGACAGACTTACGTTTTTTATTAGGACTATCTGTAGGGCTGCTGAAAAAATGCATCTCTACGGGTGATTTCCCTAGAGTATCATAGTGTACAGATTGAGAACTGCTGAAAAAATTTTTTCTGGGTGATATAGGTTGTGCTGGATCAACACGGTTTTCATCTGTTGTAAGAAGATTATTATCTCTTAGTTCATAACTGATTTTCATGGAAGTATCGCCTTCGCGTTGCACATAAACATCAACAAAGTCTTCGCCATGGCTAGGGAAAAAATGGCACTCGGGTTTCAATGCACTATCGATGGTCATGTTATTCGGTAGAATGGTTTTGAAAGGGTCGGCTTGTCTCAATGCAGTTTCTAAAGCATGCACTTCTTTTTCAGTACCGCAGGAATTTCCGTCTTTTTTTTGGCCGCCGATAAGGCAAATTTGATGTAAAATAGTAGTAGCTTCATCTAGTTCTAAAGCTATATCTGTGAAGAAACTCTCTAGATTATTACGTCCTAGTTCAAGAAGATTTTCCTCTTTTATCAGCGATTGATCGCCACCGCTATAGTGCCAGAGTGCAGCAAAATAATGCCCTTTCTTGTTGTCTGCATCAGGGTAATATCTGCCGCTGGCTAAGAAAGCGATACAAGGCCCAACACCTAGTGTATATAAGAGAACCTCGCCACTTTCAGGGCTAAAAAATGAGTTATCTTTATCAGAATAGACTACGGTCTCGTGCATATCTACTTCTTGTGCAAACCCCTGGTCTAAATTATCTACTTCTTCTTTATTGATTTTATGAAACATAACTCTTCGCTATTTGATTTATTGATATGATTGCGTTATTATAGATCTATCATCATGATTTACAAGGACTTTTAAATGCGTTCTAATGTTTCTCTTTATACTGACCTATTAAAAACCCTTAAAAGAAAATATATCGCTTGTAAAAAAATACAAGATCCTACGGGAAAATCCTTAGAATTAATAGATATTTTAACGCAATTACATACTCTTGACAAGAGTAATTGTCCTGAGAATAAAAAAGAATCTTTTGAAATTAAAATATTTCATTTACATATCCTTTATATGGCTATTTTTGATCCAAAGGAGACACCGCTGCCTGAGGACTACAAATTGAGTCCGTCTGAATTATTGTGGAAGTATAACGAGTTAAAAGCAAATCCAAACTATACAGAATTAGATCCGCAACGGGCGATAAAACAGACAATAGACGAACATGTAGCTAAATTAGAATCTGAATTAGAACAAAATAAGAAATTCAATCTACCTCGATGATATTACATATAAAGCCTCTTTATGCGCAATATAAGCCTCTATCACCCGTTGTGTCATTGTAGCTTCCGCTCCAGTAGTAAAACAATGTTCATTTACAGAAATAATAGGTTGTATTTCAATTAAGCTGTTGCTGCTAAAACATTCTGAAGCTGCTAATAGATCGTCAGGATATAAAGTTTTCTCTACAATATCTATATTACGTTGACGACTAGCGGTAATGATTTCTTGCCGCATGATCCCAGGTAAAACGCCATCTTTTAGTGGCGGGGTAATAATATTATCGCCTATCACCACAAAAATATTTGCGGTGCTGAGTTCCGTTATAGCTCCTTTAGTATTGGGCATTAAGCCGTCATCATAGCCGCGATCTACGGCTTGTTTTTTCGCTAAGATCAATTCTAAATAATTAGTCGTTTTAAGGTGTATAATAGGAGAATATTCATTACGAATAATATCGGTTATGTAGACAGATTTTGGTTTGGCAATGGTATTTATATAAGCTGCGGCGTGTATTAACAACGTAGGTTTTTGTTGCTTAGGAATGTCTATGCCACGTTCGGAAGGGCCTCTAGTCAAGGTGATGCGTAAACTGGCTATAGCAGCGTCTAAGCCATTAGCGGCCAACAATTGATGGCAACGGTTTTTGAGTTCTAGAGCCGAAAGGGTAAAATCAATGGCTAAGGCTACAGCACCTTGTTTTAAGCGCTGATAATGGGCATCAAAGAATAGCAGGGTATTGTTTTCAGCGCGAATGGTCTCAAATAACCCATCGCCTAATAATAAGCCGCGATCAAAGCACAGTGGTGAGGCCGCAGATTGTGCTAATAATTGATCGTTGATGAATAAGTTCATAGTTGTTTGCAAACAATAAAAAAGATAGTATAACATAGTTTTAGAGAGGAAAAAATTGATTTATGTGCATTAGATATGATAATTAACGGGCGTCAGTAGTTATTTTAACGTTAGCCTAAGGAGCAAGAATGTTTTCTACAGAAATAGCGGTAACCATTGATCAGGTCAATTACGCTGGTCATGTAGGCGTAGATGCCTACTTAGCGATAGTGCATGAAGCAAGAATCCGCTGGTTAAAATTGCATGGTCTATCGGAAGTGAACTTGGGCGATAACATTGGTTATCTTATTCTTAAGGCTTCTATGCGTTATAAAGCATTGTCTTTTCATGGCGATATTCTTATAGTTGAGTGCACTTGTGGAAATTTGCAAAAGAAAACCGTAGATTTTTATTACAAAGTAATAAAGCGCGATTCAGGGAAGGTTGCGGCAATAGGCGAAACAACACACGCTTTTTTTGATCCAAAATTAGGGAAAATTGCAAGTCCACCTAAAGAATTTGTGGATAAGTTTATCGAGTCAGTATAAAATTATTTCCTCTATCTATAACTACCTGATATGAATTCTTTTTGAAAAAAAGCGCGGGTAATTATCAGAAATGAATAGTTCAGAGGCGTTTGTGTTAAATATATAGTGATAGTGGGGGTTGCTAAATGGACTAAATTAGTTTAGCCTGTTAGCAAGGTATGATGAAAATGGAAGCCTATTTGCGCAGCTTTTTATGGGTTATATTGAAAAAGGCTAAGAATATGAATGCAAAAGAAATAAATTTTAATGCGTACAAATATGCAGAATCAATGGCCCCTCTCTTGAGCGAGTTGTGTAGCCCACTATTTACAACGAATATAAAAGTTTTTGCTTATTTTAGATTTTTTAATAATGGTAAATATCTATATTTGTGTAACAATTTAGACTGGGTTGAATTTTGTTTGCAAAATGTTCATAGTAATGAAGGAACCTCTTTAGGAAAAGAGATAAGTCGTGCATCGAAAGATGACTATCATTGTTTTTTATGGCCAACCGTAAAATCAGACTATCTACTATCCGCTTTATATGATTTTAACATATGGAATGGTCTTAGCATTTTTAGACAAAGAGATGATTCTATTGAACTGTGGGGGGTTGCTGCAGACAGGCAAACCGATAATATGCAAAACTTTTATATTGAAAATATTGAGTTACTTGGAAAAGCGCCTATTCTATTGCTAAAGAATTAAATGTATCGCAAAGAAGTGTGGAGCATACCCTAGATAAAGTTAAAATTAAGACGGGATATGCTTCGAAAGTTGAATTACTTGCTTCTTTCATTGAAAACCAAATTTATCAACCGAGTATTAGTAATGACAGACATTATTTATATTGATGAGCTAAAAATAGATCTAAAAAGATTTGCAGAAAATAGGGGGTGGACTAAGTTTCATAGCCCTAAAAATATAGCGATGGCGATTGCTGGCGAAGTGGGGGAGTTACTTGAGATATTGCAATGGATGACAGAGCAAGAATCGAGAATGGTAAAAGAAGATGCTGATCTCAAACAACAAATAAGCTATGAGCTTGCCGATATCCTATTGTATGCCGTTCAGATGGCGGATGTATTAGACATAAATTTGAATAAAGCGCTATATGATAAAATTCAAATAAATGATATAAAATATCCTCGGAATAAAATGAAGGATAGCGTTTAAAAATATCTGAACTATATAAAGCCATAATAACTACCTTAATATAAATGATGCACTTAACCTCAACCAAAGTCCAGGCCAATAACTGTTGACAAACTTCTATACGCTTTAGAAAAGACATTATTTTTAAAACTACGTATTTTTTAACGTGATTTTAACTTATCTCAATGTTATCGTCTTTAGACACTGTGAATGATTCCGTAAAGATACGAGGAGAAGCGCCATGGAATGTCCATCATTGTTAAATTGTGAGCAATTTTATCGCAGCTCTTGTAAAAGATATCCTGCTTTGATATTTTATTTTATGCATTCTGACGTATGTGAATTGATGCTAAACCCTGAAGGTTTATTATGTGTTGATTTTAAATATATGACTTCTACTTACATTGATGCTTTACTGAAAAAGCAGACGCGGCTTCTAGTGAATGAACTAAGGCGTGTGCATGCTGTAAATAGTAGACTATCAATGGCCTATACTGAGTTACAGCCCAGTCTTTTTTTAAAGAAGAAAAGCAGTGGGCTGTTACGTTTAGACAACATTTCACAACAAGCATTTTACGAAAAAGGTGTTTTAGAATTAGCAATAACGGGCCATAAAGAAGGAACCTTGTATGTTTATACCTTAGCGAGTAAAATACACGCAAATTACGTTGAATATGCTTATTTTTTTGGGGTACGCAACTAGTATTTTTGATAATATCTGCGTAGAAGGAGGTCATATGAAATTAAACTTGTACGACCATTTTCTCTTTAAAGATCGAGGCGATGACATATTTCTATATTTGCAAAATGGCGAAGTCTTTACTTATAAACAAGTAGATGAACGAGTTGCACAGTTTTGCTGTTTTTTTAAGAAAATCGGCCTTGTTAGTGGAGACCGAGTACTGCAACAAAGCAGTAAATGTTTAGATGCACTGTGTTTATATTTGGCGATTATTCGCTATGGTGCCATTTATGTGCCGTTTAATCCAGACTTTAAGTTCAACGAAACTATTTATTTTATATACCCATTATACTTCAAGATGCGAGATTCGCAAACTCACAGGTTACTCGTCCAAAGCCATCGTCGCCGTTGTGTCAAACACGCCGTCAATACATCCTTGTAGGCTCGGTCG
>JBIPMB010000210.1:0-3080 GCA_044369355.1 Gammaproteobacteria bacterium
TCGAAAGCACTCCGAAAAAATTAACCTTGTTGGCGCTCTCTCCTTTAGGCAATACCTTATTTTCCGTAGTCTACGATGGCCATATCATTCAAAGCAGTCATTTACCGATACCACACGGCGATATAGGCATACAACATGCTTTAAGCGATTTTTTATTGGCATATGCGCCAACGAATGTAGTACAAACGATGCTAGCGCAGACTGATTTGAACTTACAGACCAACCCTAAACAACGCTTGATAATAGAGAACAAAAAGGTAATCATGCAAATTGATTATACGTCTACTAACCCGTGGCAAGGCAAAGTGGTGATTCATAATATCCCATTAAATTACACCATTACGGTGCAGACCGTTGCAACTACTCTGCAAAAAGGTTAAAAAAAAGAGCTGTTTAGGTAAGCCCGTTTTAACCTCCCAGCTTTTAGGGCTCCCGTGCACCCCTGCTTGCTTGAAAATTCTGTTCAAATTTGGTATGCTTCACTTATTAAAGTCTAATAATTGCTCAAAAGAGGGTACTATGCCTAGAGGTAAAGGCCGAGATAGTAGAGGGAACGGAGGAAAGCCGTCTGAAGATGAATTAGATAATCTAATAGAAAAATGGGAGTATTTTTTTAAACACGCAGAAGAAACCAGTGAAACAGGTCTAGTGCGTATCGTGGGCAGTGATCAGGTTATCTACCGCGCTTATGAACGTTGAATCGTTTTTCGTGGACAGAAATCGAGCTTAATACGTACGAGCAAGAAGAAAAGCGTGAACGTGATGCGCTATCTATATTGATGAACGCTAAAGCTAAATGTATAATACAAACGCTAGAAGCAATAAACCTTATCAAATCCGGAGAAAGTGACGTTAGCATCAGTAAAAAACTTGAACTCGCACTAGACCTGAGAAAAGCCTTACGCAAAAAAATAACGGTATAAAAAGTCCGCCCGATATTTCATCAGGAAGTTGCCGCACTTGGGGGAAGATTCTGCGCATTATGGATTGCAGCGGCTTATGCCACAAGAACTTGAATCAATGAACTCTACCAGAGGCCCACTCTCCTCTATAGAAGAACGAGAAACACTGACTGAAGGCGCGCGCGCTATTTCGCCAAATCGGCCAATAAGCCTTGCTGGACTTTCCTCTGCTTCACTGTACCCGTCCAATGAGTAGGGTAAACAGCGTTCAAAATGATCTGCGCCATTGAATTGCACTACTACGGGTGTAGATTTACCAGGATTAAATTCCATCATTTCTGCGCCAAGATTTGGGTAGTAATGAATGGTTTTCTCAAAGACATGAGCTATGATATTTAATTCCAAGGGGGCTAACCAAACACGAGGAGTCCCTACAAAAGAAGCAAATTCCTCTTTTACTCCTTGCGAAATATTTTCTTCCCATCTATAGGGTACATTTATTTTTTTATTATAACTTTCGAAACTTCTTTGCAAATTATCAATAGAGGTAATTAGCCCATACAGCACATCTTCTTGTTTACCTGTAAGTGCTAAAACGCTATAGAACTTATCTTTGAAAGAAGCATTCAAACCTTTAGTATGATAATTTACATACTCTTCAATATCTTTACATTTTTTTAATTCTCTCTCAAACTGCTGCCAGCATTCTGGTTTTCCCTCTTCCTCTGCGGATACAAACTGGTGATAACTCCGTCTTAACAACTTGCTTTGTGGAAGATTTTTAAAATTGCTATCTGACATAATCCAATCACGGATACCATCTCGAACTAATTCACCCAGTTTTTCTTCCATTTTTGTGTTCGCTATTGTTAAACGAAGTTTTTCTCGGGCACTGAGAACATTTGCACATTCAAATTGCCAGCTCTCTGTATTCCACTCACCTAAGATAGCATGCAAAGCACAATCCCCACCACCTTTAGTTGGTCGAGCTTTGATTTTATTCAAGCTTTTACTGGAAGGGTGTACTATTTCTAATTCACTATCTCTTTTCTCAGAGACACCGCGAATTTCTTTTAAAATTAGTTTATGATTACTATATGACTCTTCTTTAACCTGCTTCAAAAATAACAATTTTAATATTTTAGCTAAAGGCATTAAAGAGAATTTTTTAGCTCGTATCAAAGCAAGATCAATAGCAGCTTGTGGCAGAAAAGAAAATCCTTTGTTTAAAAAAATGTAGATTAAATTATAATAATCTTGATCCTTAATAAGACTATCGATAGAATCTAACAAGGTATTTAGTTTGCTTATTGATTCAGAAGTAAAACATTGTGAGTCAATAGAAGCCAACTCTTTAAGAGCCCAATAAGATTTATAGTGGGATCCTTGCACTGCATAATCCACTAATATTTCAATCAATCCATGATTTCCGGTAATATGAGGGAATACTATATTTGATATCTCATCTAACTTTTCCATATCAGAAATAGTCATTGGCAAGAAGAAGTCATCTTTGAGTAATACACCTATATCATAAAGCATGTATGGTAACAATGGATCAATTTGATGCAAAATACTCTCAGCTTCATTTTGTTGTTTTTGGGTTAAAATTGCACCTCTGGAGAAAGGTTCTGGTTCCTGTACAGCATGAAATAACCGGGCAATTATTTTTGAATGCAATACATTCTTTTTTGCTAAAACATAGCATGCAGCAAAACAAGTAATTAAATATTCTTCTCTATTTTTAGATCCACTAAATTGAGAGACGAATTTGTTTTCTTCTTCAGAACTCTGATCGCTAAATTTAGAGGGAATAATAAAATCATTGGCTAAAAGTTGTTTAAGTTCCTCGATGATTTTATCATCAACGGTTCCTAATAAAAATAATGTTTCTGCAATTGTAGTCAAAATATAGGGGGTTGGTTCGTCAAAAAAACACTTATATAAAACACTGTAAACTTCAGAATATATCTTTAAATCTGTCTTATCTACATAACGTAAGATATGTGCCGCAAAAAAACGATTGTCCGGTTCTTCATCAACTAAAAATTCAAGCAACATTGGTACAATAGGCTTGTCAAAACCATCAATGACTTCCAATAATTCAACGATACGATAAATATCAAAATAACTACTGTTATTCAATCGATAATATAAATATATATTACAAGTTTCAAA
>JBIPMB010000211.1:0-3075 GCA_044369355.1 Gammaproteobacteria bacterium
GAGCCACCTTGCGATAATTTGCTTTTCAGGCGATTGATTACAGCACAAAATCGCACTGCTCATAATACATATGATCTCATTTTAGTGCAAAATAATAAAAATACACATAGATATGGACACCAATGGACATCTTTAGAGTCAGATTTGATGGTATATTATTATTTTAAAAACGATGAGGCTTCATTAACTCGCTTGTATCGTTACTTCTCGGGTCAACAGATCGGGTTGGTTTTGGGGGGGGCTGGCTACCGTGGTATGGCTTATATTGGTGTGCTAAAAGCTTTAATGGACTATCAGATCCCTATTGATGTCGTCGGTGGCACCAGTATGGGTGCCATTGTGGGTGCTGCTTTTGTTGCTGCTACCGATATGACCGAGTTCGATGCTCTTATGCAAGCACTAGAAATAGGCATGCGGCATTCTTTTTCATGGAAACAATTAGATCTCCCTATTCATTCAATTTTTACGGGTCGTGGTGTGGTGGAACTCAGCGAATTATCGCCTATTGAGTATATTGAAGATATGCCGATTCCTTTCTTTTGTGTTTCCTGTGATTTATCGGAGAAGAAAGAAGTACACCATAATCAAGGTCGTTTGGCCGATGCGCTTATAGCCACCAGCGCGCTTCCAGGATTATTGCCACCCGCGATTATGAATGGACATTTGTTGGTAGATGGAGGTGTTGCAAACAATTTGCCGGTGGATGTAATGCGATCTTATGTAGATAATTCTGGAACTGTTATCAGCACGGATTTTTCTAAGAGTGGAAAAATCCATAAAAATTACATTGCTAGAGATAGGCGCAGTTTATTTCAAAGTATAAAAAATATTTTTTTAAAGAAAAGAGAGCACAGCGATATTGCCGATATTTTGTTACAATCGCTGCTGTTTAGCCAGGAAGCTAGAGAAAAAGAAAATATTAAGTTGTCAACTATTTGCATTAGACCAGAGTTAAAAACAGGTTCAATATTACCTGCGGCGGGGTCTAAGAAAGCCCAACTCATTAAGCTAGGCTATGATGCAACTGTTGTTGCCATTCAAGAGCATCCCTATTTGGCTCAGTTCTTGAAGAAGGCGCGAGTAGTTGCGAAGTGATTGTTACAAATCAAACTCATCGCCTAGATATACTTCACGTACTTTTTGATCGGATAGAATCATTTGTGGCGGGCCTTGGCAAATCATTTCGCCTTCATTGACTATGTAGGCGCGTTCGCAGATATCTAGAGTTTCACGTACATTGTGGTCTGTAATTAAAATACCGATTTTCTTACTGCATAAATGCGTGATAATACGCTTAATATCGACGACGGAAATGGGGTCCACACCAGCAAAGGGTTCATCTAATAAAACAAAAGCCGGGCTGGTTGCCAGTGCACGGGCGATTTCAACACGGCGTCTTTCACCTCCCGATAGGCTAATGCCTAAATTGTCGCGTATGTGATAAATGTGAAATTCATTCAATAATTCCTTGAGGCGATGTTGCCGTTCTTCATCCGTTAAATGTTTTTGCAATTCTAATATAGCTAAAATATTTTGTGACACCGTTAGTTTTCTAAACACAGAGGCTTCTTGGGGTAGATAGCTTAAACCTTTATGTGCTCGTTCATGTATAGGCAGATGAGTGATTTCTTCTTCATCTATAAAAATTTGACCACGATCGGGCCTTATTAAACCAACGATCATGTAAAAACTAGTTGTTTTACCGGCGCCATTTGGGCCTAATAAGCCGACTATTTCACCACTGTTGATTTCCATAGAAACATTCTTAACTACAGTACGCTTCTTATAGCTTTTCTCTAGGGCAACCGCGCGTAATGTTTTCTGAGTCATTGTTTTTGGTCCAGCTTGGGAAGGTTATTGGGATCAATGACGATGCGGGTACGTACTGCTTTGTCGCCAGGGGCATTGATTGATTTTAAGATTTTATTGGTCACATCGTATTCTAAATGTTCACCCGCAATGCTATTTGCTCCTTGCTGCACGTAAGCATGGCCCAACAGAATGGCATAGTTTTTATCAGGAAAAAATTTGATGATATCGGCGGTGGCGATCAACGGTGGTTTGTTTGGATCTAATGTGCTTTCATAACGTGCTTGTTGTTTTTGTCCACCTTCTACGACAACTTGAGTGATCTTATTATTCTCGCTATAGGAAGTGACTTTATCTCCACGCACGTGGGTGGTTCCTTGATCGATGATGACATTGCCGGTATAAACACCAATGCCATTCTGGCTGTTTAAATCAGCCGTGTCTGAAGAAATCAGCAGTTGTTGCCGTTGATCACTGTCTAAAGCATAGCTTACAGAAATAAGGCAGCTAAGACAAAGAATGAGTAGGTTGCGCTTTAGTTGGATCATAGAAACCTCGTGCTTGTGATAATAGGGTAACATGTTTTTGGTCTAAATACGCATTCATGCCTATAGACGTTATTTTAACTCCAGATTGCACCAGGGTCACAGATTTATCGGTATTTGCCAATTGTTGTTTTGGAAAAATATGCAACAAAGACGTGCTGATGGTAGTATCTTGATTCTGTGCGCTTGTGGGTTGATGAATGACAACATTGTCTATTAAATCTACTTTTTCCGTACCATTGAATGTTTTTCCTGTTTTGGATGTAATGGTCCAGGGGGCTTTATTGTCTTTTGAATACAGGGTGAGGTACGGAGTAGTTAATAGGCTAGAATCATCATTGGCAAAATGCAGTAATTTAGGGCTCTTCAATTCACCTTGTTTTTGACCCAAAGTATCGAATTGCGTGCCATCTATACCAATAGCAAAAGCATCGATAGTGGCGGTTATTTTGGTATTATTGGGCTTGGCTATGTAGTGATACCAGCCAAAAAAAGAAACAATGGCTAACAATAATAGCAGCGCATTTATAAAATAATATTTTTTAGTCGTTATCATAAAAAAGCCTCGTGTACATCTTTAAACGTATTTTGTGCGTGTAGAATGAATTCACATACTTCGCGCACCG
Organism: Gammaproteobacteria bacterium; assembly: GCA_044369355.1. Lineage (GTDB taxonomy): Bacteria > Pseudomonadota > Gammaproteobacteria > UBA1113 > UBA1113 > VFKP01. The sequence goes on from JBIPMB010000211.1 coordinate 2,981, forward strand.
CACCTTCCCCGCCGTTACGATTTGTGGTATAACGGGCAAATTGTTTGACCATATCAGCGGCATTAGCGACAGCGATACCCAAGCCCACACGACGA
>JBIPMB010000329.1:0-3074 GCA_044369355.1 Gammaproteobacteria bacterium
TGGCGTTACGGTGTAAACTACAACCACCGGTGAGGAAGTTGCGTTGGTCAATGTTTGAGAAATGTTATTTTGAGGAGTAGACTGGCTTGTAGCACCTACAATGTTAGTGCCCACTGTCCAAGTATACTGCGTACCAGCCGGAACAATTTCCATTGGTGTTACAGCAATGTTATTGCTAGGTGCAATAGTAAAGGCAGTATTTGTACAGATAGTCTGAGCTTTCGCTGCAATTACTGGAGTTGGGTTCACTGTATAAGTGAATATTTGTGGTGTTCCAGGGCAGCTATTTGCAGATGGTGTTACTGTAACTGTACCTACCTGAGCCACATTGAATGGTGTTGGCAAGGTAGTTACAAATGAAGCAATGTTACCAGAACCAGACGCAGCCAAACCAATCGTTGTATTGGTATTGGTCCAAGCGTATGTCGTTCCAGTTACATTGAATGTACTTGCGAAGTTAACTGCAGTTGTGTTAGATCCTACGCACAATACTTGATTAGCTACAGAATTGACAGTAGGTGTTGGATTAACAGTAATAGTAAACGTTTGCGGTGAACCAGCACAACCATTTGCAGATGGTGTAACGGTAATTGTAGCCGTTACAGGTGCATTGGATGTATTAGTTGCTGTAAACGCTGCAATATTACCTGAACCGCTTGCTGCCAAACCGATAGAAGTCGTGTTGTTTGTCCAAGCATATGTTGTTCCACTCACATTAAATGTGCTTGCGAAAGTCACCGCGTTAGTAGTCGCGTTGTTACAAAGCGTTTGGTTGGTAATGGAGTTTACAGTTGGTGTTGGATTGACCGTAATCGTAAAGCTCTGCGTAGCACCAGGACAGCCGTTTGCTGAAGGTGTTACTGTAATCGTACCAGAAATTGGCGCATTTGTAGTGTTCGTAGCATTGAACGCCTCAATATTACCAGAACCAGATGCCAACAAGTTGATAGCAGTATTCGTGTTAGTCCATGTATAAGTGGTTCCAGCTACATTGAATGTACTTGCGAAGTTCACCGCCGAAGTTGACGTATTGTTACAAACCGTTTGGCTTGTAACAGCATTTACAGTTGGTGTTGGATTGACAACCACAACAACATTATTCGTAGCCGAACAACCATTTGCCGTAATCGTGTAAACATAAGTCACGTTGATTGGAGCATTGGTTGTGTTCGTCAAAGTTTCACTGATACTAGCACCTGATCCAGATGAAGCAGCTTCGGTAATTCCTTGAGCTGCAGCGCGTGTCCAAGTAAAAGTTGGTGAAACTTGAGTTGCCGATGTTGCAGTATAAGAGAACGTAGAGCCACTACAAATTGCAGCAGGCGTAAGCGTTGAAGATAAAGCTGGAGTAGGATATACAGTTACCGTTACTGTAAATGGAGCACCCACACAGTTGCCATTTGCTCCAGATGTAGGTGTTACAGTGTAAACGATATTGACAGGGGCGTTGGTTGAGTTTGTAAGCGTTCCTGAAATCGCAGAAGCACCTGAACCAGACGTAGCACCCGAAATACCAACAGCAGAAGGAGCAGACCAAGAATAAGTAGTATTTGCTGGAACGATATCTGTACCATTTGTAGGCGTTACAGTAAACGTTCCATTATTACAAATTGTAGTCGTTTTAGCTGCAATTACTGGTGTTGGATTTACAGTTACCGTTACAGTAAATGGAGCGCCAGTACATGTCGTGGCAGGCTGTGGTGCAGAAACGAAACTGAAAGAGCCTCCCCATGCCCCATAAGATAAAGAGGTGACACCGTTGGCCGTTGTTGACGTATAAGAGGACAACCCAGCTGAAGTCTGTACATAAACTGTATTAGTGGCCCCATTAGCTAATACTCCTGAATGGACCGCAGCAGCAGCAATATCTGAGTCATCAGTATAGGTTCCTGACCCCCAAATTGTCCCAGAGGTTGATCCAGTCAAGGTAACACTATATATAGTTCCTAGTTGAGCTCCACCAGGTAGATATTGAGTGCCATTTGGTAAAGCTGTAGCGCCACCAGTTGTTATAGATGGAGTAACTGTATAATTTACATCGATTGGTAAATTTGTTGTGTTTGTTAACGTGCCTGAAATGCTACTTGCATTGGATCCCGAGGCAGTTCCTGTAATACCAGTAACTGTAGGAGCCGACCAGCTATAGGTTGTGCCAGAAGGAATAATAGTAGCCGTAGGGTTATTTGTTGGTGAAACTGTAAATGTAGAACCTGAACATGCCGCTGTGGTTTGAGTAGGTACTACTGGAGTTGGATTCACAGTTACTGTTACCGTAAATGTTGAACCAGTACATGGGCCTGTTGGAGATACTGGTGTTACGGTGTAAACCACGGTTTGAACAACATTCGTTGTATTGGTTAAAGTTTGTGAAATGGCTGTCTGTGCAGTTGTTTGAGCTGTTTCTCCCGTAACATTGGCGTTAGCGGCAACTGTCCATGTATAGGTTGTTCCAGTTGGTACAATATTCCCTCCACCATTAGTCGGAGTTACAGAGAATGTACCACCTGAACAAACTGTTGCTGTTTGAGCCGATGTAATAGAAGGCGTAGGATTCACCGTAATGGTGAAGTCTTGCGACGGACCATTCACAGAAATACCATAACCAAGTTTCACTGCAAGAGTTTTACCTACAGTTGTACATGGATCACCGAAGGTTGCGTTGTTCGCAACTACACTAAACGAACCACTTTGCCCGATTGCTGCACTCATCACAGTTGATGAAGTTGTTGCATGACATGAACCTATTGCATAATTTCCATTTGAACCTGTAGGCAAACCATAACTTGCAAAAGCAACAGTCGTGAATACTTTACCTGCTGGTGCAGTAAGGGTTAATGTTCCGTTTTCAGAAACAGCGCCCCATACATAACCTTGCGTAACGTAGGCCTGTGGTGTAACAGTAATGGTTGCTGTTACCGGTGCGTTGGTTGTATTTGTTGCGGTGAACGCAGGGATATCATTCGAACCAGACGAAGCTAAACCAATGGATGGTGTATCGTTCGTCCAGTTATAGTTAGTGTTTGCTGTAGTACCTGTGAAGTCAACTAATGTTGTTTGATCACCAGCACAAAGCG
>JBIPMB010000101.1:0-7826 GCA_044369355.1 Gammaproteobacteria bacterium
GAATGGCACTGGTAGGGTCATTGAGTGGTTTTCGTCTACTTCTAGACGCATGCAAACCGGTTATATTTACCATTACGCTTTTGTCATGGTATTAGGGTTGATCGTCTTATTAGGTTGGTTAATGTTTTAGCCACTCAGAATAATCCACTGCAATGTAGATTGATGTGGATATATTAGAGTAATGGCAGGGTAGTTATGGCGGGGCGTCACAGTGAATGGGGCCCCCGACGCGCGCAGGCACGAGCACGACGGGGATGTCACTGTGACAGGACCCCGCCAGCAATGTGCCATGATGGTGGTAAAGAGTTACGTTTTAATTTATAGGGAAAATGGCATGTTTACTGATGTTCCATTACTCAGTTTGATTATTTGGGTACCGATTATAGGCGGCATTATCTGTATGTTTGCAGGCGATGATCGCAAGGCTACGCGTGCGCGTTGTATAGCGCTGCTCACTGCTTTTATCAATTTATTATTGTGTGTGCCTTTATATCTGGGTTTTGATAAAAGCACGTCCAATATGCAATTTGTGGAAAACATCGATTGGATCGCCAAATTCGGTGTGCATTATCAATTGGGTGTAGATGGCATCTCCGTTTTGATGGTTATTTTATCGACCATTACCACTTTTTTGGTGGTAATAGCCTCGTGGCGGCCCATCAAGAAAAATGTTGCCCAATATATGGCGGCATTTCTGATTATGCAGGGCATGATGGTAGGGGTGTTTGAATCCTTAGATGCGATTTTGTTTTACGTGTTTTGGGAAGGAATGTTGATCCCCATGTATTTGTGTATAGGCATGTGGGGTGGCGCTAGAAGAACTTATGCATCTATTAAGTTCTTTCTTTATACCTTCTTGGGCTCGGCTTTAATGTTGATCGCCTTATTGTATCTACGCACTAAAACCACCGATTTCAATATCTTGAGTTTTTACTCCGTTCAATTAACGATGACCGAGCAAGTGTATATTTTCATTGCTTTCTTGTTGGCTTTTGCGGTGAAGATCCCCATGTGGCCGGTACATACTTGGTTGCCTGATGCTCATACCGAGGCACCTGCAGGTGGTTCAGTCGTATTGGCAGCGTTGATGTTGAAGATGGGTATTTACGGGATCTTGCGTTTTAGTATGCCCATTACACCGGATGCGAGCCAACATTTAGCGGGCTTGATGATAGTATTGTCGTTGATCGCTATTGTATACATTGCTGTGGTGGCAGTAGGGCAGACCGATATGAAACGTTTGATTGCTTATTCCTCTGTCGCACATATGGGCTTTACCACACTAGCATGTTTTGTCATTTACAAAATCGTTGCCAAAACAGGCGACTTGCACAATGCGTATTTAACCTTGGAAGGCGGCATGGTGCAAATGTTATCGCATGCGTTTAGTACGGGTGCTATGTTCTTGGGGGTAGGGGTGTTATATGAACGCTTACACAGCCGTGAAATCAATGCCTTTGGTGGCGTAGCCCATAAAATGCCGCTATTTGCCGCTTTGTTCATGTTATTTGCCTTAGCCAATGTAGGTTTACCGGGTACTTCGGGTTTTGTAGGCGAATTTTTGATTATTTTAGGTAGCTTTAAGGCGAGCTATGTCATCACCTTATTTGCTGCTACTACCTTAGTATTATCGGCAACCTATACCTTGTGGATGTATAAACGAGTTTTCTTTGGTAAGGTTATGACGCAAGGAGTAGAAGACATGCACGATTTAGAAATGCCGGAATATACGGTGTTGTTTATCTTAGCCTTCTTAGTGATTTTTATAGGCGTTTACCCCAATGCGCTCTTGAGCGTATTTCACACGTCTATAGGGCATTTACTAGAACTATCTACCACCAGTAAATTATAATACGAGGAATCAGTATGAATTTTACCGCCCCGGATTTTTTGCCCGCCATAGGCGAAATGTTCACCATAGGCATGATCTGTGTGGTCATGTTGGCTTATTTATTTTTTGACAAACAAAATCGCGGCATTACTTATTTTTTAACGCAAATCACTTTATTGGGTGCCGCTGCCATTGCAATCTCTTTATATGGTCACCCAACTGAAATTACCTTCGATGGTAGTTTTATCCTGGATTCAGAATCGCTATTGTTGAAAATATTTATTTTACTGTCTAGTGTTTTTGTGCTGATGTATAGTCGCCCCTATATACGTGACAACGAGATTGCACATGGTGAATTTTATCTATTAATATTATTCAGTGCTTTAGGTATGCAAGTATTGGTATCAGCCTACAGCTTCTTAACTTTATATTTAGGCTTAGAAGTATTTTCTTTGCCCTTATATGCCATGATCGCCTTACGCCACAATAGGCCTGTTTGCCAAGAAGCGGCGATGAAATATTTTATTATGGGTGCCATTGCCTCTGGTTTTTTATTGTATGGTATGTCTTTGGTCTATGGAGCCTGTCAAAGTCTCAATATACAAGAAATCGTATCGATGATGAGCTTGTCGATAGATTCACAACCGATGATGTTGACGGTAGGTTTAGTGTTCATTGCTTCTGGTGCTTTGTTTAAATTGGGCGTGGCACCGTTTCATATGTGGGTGCCTGATGTGTATGAGGGTGCACCTAATGCTATGACTTTATTCATCGCGACTGCACCTAAATTAGCTGGCTTTGCTTTATTGCTGCGCTTGTTGGTAGAAGCTATGCCTGCCTTGTTTCCGCAATGGCAGTATTTGTTGATTGCAGTGGCGGTATTGTCTATGGCTGTGGGGAATATCATCGCTATAGCCCAAGATAATATCAAACGTATGTTGGCCTATTCCTCCATTGCCAATATGGGTTATATGCTATTGGGCTTAATAGCGGGTACACCTAGAGGCTATGGTTCGGCAACGTTTTATATTATCACCTATGTGATAATGTCTTTGGGCGCTTTTGGTATTATTACCATATTGAGCCGCAAGGGTTTTGAATTAGAAAAAATTGACGATTTTAAAGGCTTAAACAACCGTAATCCGTGGTTGGCCTTGATGATGTTGCTCATCATGTTTTCCATGGCGGGTGTGCCACCTAGCGTAGGCTTTTTTGCCAAGGTAGGGGTGTTAGAATCCTTGGTACGGGCGGATATCGTCTGGTTACCGGCGTTGGCGTTGGTCTTTGCTATCATAGGAGCTTATTATTATCTGCGTATCGTTAAAGTGATGTATTTTGACGAGCCTATTGAAAAAACGCCCATTATAGTGGAATCCTTCGATGCTCAATTGGCTATTAGCATCAATGGCTTAGCGGTGTTTTTCCTAGGGTTATTCCCCACTACCATGATAGAACTGTGTCAAAAGGCGTTTTTAGCATAATTATTGGAGAAATTTAAATGTCTAAAAAATTCGCCATTATTACTGGAGCCACTTCCGGTATTGGACAAGCATTGGCGGAACTGTTAATTTTAGAACACAATCTATTCATATATGCAATTGGTAAAAATAATGCCGCTCTGCTACAACTTTCTGAAAAATACACTGCAAACTATATTCCCATTTATTGTGATTTAAAAAACCTAGAACAAATTACCCATATTGCTGATATAATCGATAGCAAGGTCGATTATGTGATTCATTCTGCCACAACATTAGACCCATTGGGAGATCTGGTAAACGTTTCAGCTATAGAATTTTCGCAAGCGTGCAATATTAATTTTATATCCATACTGGCTATCATTCAGGCCGTGTTGCCAAAATTAATCCCCGGTAGTAGAATTCTTAATATTTCTACTCGTGCCGCAACTGCGCCCATTCCTGGATTTTCTGCTCACTGTATTACTAAGGCTGCTTTAAATATGCTGACCAAGATCCTTCGGCAGGAATTAAACCCCTATAATATTCTGGTGACTGACTTGCTTCCCGGTGTCGTGAATACACCTGCGCAACAAAGAGTACGGAGTTTACCTGAAGATATTTTTCCAGTAGTGCGCATATTTCAAGAATATGAAAAAAATAACACTATCATTAGCCCTTTGCAATGTGCCAAGTATATAGCTAAAGTTTTACTGAATACAGCTGACGATGCATTTCTTGCAAATGAATGGAATTATTACAATGACGTGCAATATTCCGAGACTTGGGAAAAATAGAGTTTATTTTTAGTATGCTCATAAGAAAAGCCCTATTTTTAGCTAAAAATATATCCATATATTGGATTTATATCAAAACTGGGCCATAATTTGATTATGGATGGATCGGCCAGGGCAACTTGGTTGATCTACTGATGCGCACATGCCATTAGTATCAACGGCTTAGCGGTATTTTTTCTAGGCTTATTTCCCTCGGCCATGATAGAACTGTGTTAAAGGGCATTTTTGGTGTAGGAGAACGTTAGGTCAAAATATAGCCATATTTTGCAATTATAGCAAGTTTATGCTAATATACGGTCATCATCGTATATTTAGATAAACTCGGTAGTTTTATGGACCTAATCAAAAATCCCTTTTCTCCTGGCGCTGGCACCCCGCCCCCAGAATTGGCTGGACGTGAAGCTATTTTAAGCAAAGCACATGTTCTATTTGAGCGCCTTAAGGCGGGCCGTTCCGAAAAAAGCTTCTTGCTAGTAGGTCTTCGTGGCGTAGGCAAAACGGTTTTATTGAATGAAATTGATAATCTTGCGGAGCAATCTGGCTATAAGTCTATTCTGATTGAAGCTCACGAAAAAAAACCTTTAATTGAGTTATTGCTGCCATCGCTGCGTCATTTATTATTTCAGCTCGATCGTATGGAGCTGATGAGCGAAAAAGTTAAAAAGGCATTTCGAGTTCTAAAAAGTTTTTTAAGTAGTATAAAATTAAAGCTCTACGATGCAGAAATTACTCTAGATATTGAACCTGAGATAGGTACTGCCGATAGTGGCGATTTAGAATTTGATTTGCCAGCTTTATTGGAGGCTATTGCCGAAGCAGCACAAGATCGGAAAACTGCGGTTGCACTGATTATTGATGAGCTTCAATATTTGTCAGAGCATGAGCTGAGTGCTTTAATTATGTCTATACACCGTATTGCTCAAAAGAGGCTACCTCTGGCATTAATTGGTGCAGGCTTACCTCAACTCGTAGCATTGGCGGGGCGTTCAAAATCTTATGCCGAAAGATTATTTGATTTTCCACGTATAGGTCCATTAATGGATCCTGATGCTATCATTGCTTTAAGAGAACCGGTGCAGTTGCAAGGAGTTGATTTTAGTGACGAAGCGCTAACTGAAATTTTACTCCAAACCAAAGGATACCCGTATTTTTTGCAAGAATGGGGTTATCAGGCTTGGAATTTAGCGATGCAATCCCCCATTGATCTAGCAACAGTGCATCGAGCTACAAAAGCATCCATTGCTCGTCTGGATGAAAGTTTTTTTCGTGTACGTTTTGATAGATTGACACCTAGAGAAAAAGAATATCTATATGCTCTGGCTATTTTAGGCAGTGGTGCGCAGCGATCAGGCGAGATTGCGGATAAACTAAAAGCCAATCCACAGAGTGTAGCGCCCATCAGAAATAACTTAATCAAAAAAGGGATGATTTATAGCCCGGCCCATGGCGATACTGATTTTACAGTGCCGCTTTTTGGTGATTTTATTATGCGTGTTATGCGTTAAGCTTCAAAGTAGGATTTAGTGATTCTTATGTAGAGTTAGCTTATCTGTGGGGTTTATCTATTCTATTGCTGATAGTATGTTTTTACACTCGCTTTAAAAAATAACGATGGACTAATCGTGCTGAATAGTTACATAATTTGTTATCAAAAAATAAGTAGTTGCTCAGGTTTGGGTATAATAAATTGTACGTTTAAATCATTTTCTTTATTTAATTGCTGGTTAACTTCTTGTAGCATGTTTTTGTTTTCAAGCCCTTGTTTGGTGTGTGTTACAACAACTTTTAGCCCCGTTAAAGCTGTTTGCGGATTAGATGGATTAACAATCATTGCTAATTGATGTAATTCGGTTATTAACTCATGCGGTGTCAGGTGTCCAAACAATAAGTTATCTGGTTGTTCATTAGGAAATGAAGCTTCAATAAAAATAGCCGTTAGTTTATGTGCTTTAATAAGGGGTGCAATTTCTAACCAGAGCTTATGAAGGTCATTACTATGTTCTAGTGCATCAGCTCCAGTATCACCAATATAAAGTAAATAAAATTCTTTAGATTTTAATAAAAACGCGGTAGAGGGGTATCCATTACTATGGTTTAGTAAAAATGGAGTAACCATCAGAGATGTTTGGGGAATGGGAACACTGGATTCAAGCGTAAGCTTCTGATAATGGTATTTATTTATCCATGGTTTTTGACCCATATCAGCAAAATTTGGCCAAATTTTCCAATTAAAAATGTAATCACGTAAATAATTTATAGTAGAATTTATTCCAAGAATATTCTTATTGGTGTCTATCGTAGAACATATTACCATTCCATTAATATGATCAAGATGAGCATGAGAGATTAAATAATCTTTTAAATAGTTCGAAAGAAATGTTTCAGCTTGAGTTTTATTTGGTAAAGGCTTAACTTTTACCTTGTCAAATACAGTTATAGGAATTTTTTTTAATGAACCACATAATGTTCCGGCGTCGATTGCAATCCAATCATTTGAACCAACTGGTGCTAACAAATAAGAAGAAAGATTATCTTCTAATTCACCACCTGATGTACCTAAAGGGATAACATAAAAATGAGCCGCTGGTGTGTTTTTAATTGTCGATGTGGCAGCAAGGCTAATATTGAAACTAATGCCTAAAATTATTACTGATAATATATTAAAGATAGTGCTAATAAGGCAGCTTCTTTTGAGAATTTTGTCTAACCTCATTTATCACCTCAAATCTTTTTATTAGCGAGTATCCTGAAAAGGGTGTTAACTTCTCTGTTATCATCGGTATGTGCAAAATAAAAACACACTAATGGCGACAAGCTCTACCATTACTTATGCTAAATCTAACTCAAATAATAATCTAAGTTAAGAAAAATGTCAAAATGCCTTATTTCAGAACTTCAAAAGCTGGATTGAACACAATGAACCGAGCCGTGACCGTTAGGGAGCGGGATTAAACTTCTTCAGCAGCGGTTTCTTTAGGTAGGACTTTATGCGCAGATTCTGGCAGAGTAATATTCAATTCTAATACAGAGTGTTCGCCACGACGTTCTACATCTACCTTCACTTGTTCTTGAATTTTATCCGTAGGAATACCTAAATATTTTGCAATAATGCTCAAAATTTCCGTTTGCATAGCGGTGATTAGATCAGGTTGTGATTGGCGTGTGCGTTCATGCGAGATAACAATTTGCAAACGTTCTTTCGCAGTGACCGCAGTATTGCGTTTTTTATTACGAAATAAGTCTATCCAACTCATGCGGGGGCCCCCTCTTTGGCACTAAATAATCGTTGTAATAATGTACGCTTTTTAGTGTTCACAAAGCGTAGGGGCACCTTATGGCCCAGGAAGCGATCAACGGCGTCTAAATAAGCCTGGCCTGCATCGCTTTCTTGATCAAAGGTGACGGGGATACCCGAGTTAGAAGCACGTAATACGGCATGAGATTCAGGGATTACACCCAATAAAGGAATGGCCAATAATTCTTCTATGTCGCTTAAGGCTAACATATCACCACGTTCTACGCGGCCAGGAGAATAACGCGTTACCAATAAATGTTCGCGTATAGGTTCTAGTTTTTCTTCGGCACGCTTAGACTTGCTGGCTAAGATACCCAAAATGCGATCGGAATCGCGCACAGAAGAGACTTCTGGGTTCGTTACAACGATTGCTCGGTCTGCAAAATAAAGTGCCATTAAAGCGCCTTTTTCTATACCAGCAGGGGAGTCGCAGATGATGTAATCAA
>JBIPMB010000204.1:0-3229 GCA_044369355.1 Gammaproteobacteria bacterium
AAATTAGCCGCTTTCAATTCTTCTATGACGCGCGCTACGCCTTCTAGGTCCAGCGCATCTTTATCGCGAGTTTGCGAGGCAGGCAGTATATACAATTCTTCTAGGCGTTTATCTTTAATTAACGCTTGGTTTAAATTGGCTTCTTTTTTCACAACGTTGACTAAGTCGTAAACAACTCTGCGTTCGCAGCCCATGATTAAGTCTAAATTGCGCAAACCGACATCAAAATCTACCACAACCGTGCGGTAGCCTTTCAATGCTAAACCCGTTCCTAGCGCAGCGCTACTCGTGGTTTTTCCTACGCCCCCTTTACCGGAGGTGACAACAATAACTTCAGCCAAGGTTTATCCATCCTAAAAAAATACAGATTATGTGATGATACACTATTTTAACGTAGAAAAAAAGACTCGCTATTATAGATGGGTCCCTACAAAACGAGCCTCGGAACGTTATAGGGGCGGCTCGTGAGCGCCCGAATAGCCTTGTGCCATATACGCTTTCTCGCATCTTGAAGTGTGATGAGTATATAACCATAGAAATCGAACATTTTAACGGGATATAAACCGTATGTTTAAGCTATTTGAATAGTTCTTTCTCTGAACTATCCTTTAAATCTCCGCCAACAACTTCTGCGCCGTATTTGTCAGTGCCTTGCGTCTGAATAAGAATAACCACTGCGAGGCACCCAATTGCTGCCACAAAATTGCAGAGCGCACGGCTGCCATCAATAAGGCCCTGGCTTTGTCTAAGGTTTCTGGGCGTTTCATGATCTCAGGACGACCAATGATTTGAATGCGAAAGGGTAGGTTTCCTAAAGTGTCTATATAGGCTTGAGCAATGCTAGCAATAACATTGCTGTGTGTGGTTGAAAAATATTGCGCTTGGCTAGAAGCAAAACGAATTTTTTGCCCTAATTTTTCCATCAAGATTTTATTTTTATTGAGCTTACGTGCCAGATGCAAGGCGCTGATGGTATAGCGGGTGATTTCGCGATATTCTAATGTTCTCTGCATATTAAAAAGACGACTTAAGATAGTTAAGCCTTTTTGCAAGCCCGCGAGATTGCCATAAACATCCATGAAATGAGCGGGTTGTTGATTGTAAATACTGTTCATGCAAACGGCAAAGGCATTTTCGTCTAGTTTATTTTCCATGACCATTTCATAGATCAGCGCTGCAGCTTGCACTATGGCTGCTAAAGCCAGCACACGTTCTTGGTCGCGATTCAATGTTATCATAATATGGTTCCTCCGCCCAAGCATAACGCGTCTTGATAAAAAACAATAGCCTGACCGGGGGTCACAGCCCATTGCGGCGCATCAAAAGTGACGAGTAGCGAATCATCGGCACTAGGTGTGACCGTACAAGCCGCATCTTTTTGTCTATAACGGGTTTTAGCGGTACAGCGTAATGGATAGGATGGTGCGATACCACTGCACCAAGACAAATCGTTGCACGTTAAAGTGTTTTTATACAATAAGGGATGTTCGTGTGTTTGCGCCACAATGAGCGTATTGCGTGCAACTTGTTTGTCTATAACGTACCAAGGTGCTTCTAACGCTTCTTTTTTACCGCCTAGTTTTAAACCTTTGCGCTGGCCTATGGTGTAATACATCAAGCCATCGTGTGACCCTATAACCTGGCCATCGATGCTTTCGATGTTACCCGGTTGTGCAGGCAAATAACGGGCTAAAAAATCTTTGAATTTACGCTCGCCTATAAAACAAATGCCAGTACTGTCTTTTTTATCGTGTGTTTTTAAACCCATTTTTTTAGCTAAGGCACGTACCTCGGGTTTGGTTAAATGGCCCACTGGGAATAAGGATTGGCTTAACGCTTTTTGGCCCAGAGTGTAAATGAAATAACTTTGGTCTTTATTATTGTCCACGCCTCTTAACAGTTGGTAATGATCGCCATTTTTGGCAATGCGCGCATAATGGCCCGTAGCCAAATACTGGGCACCACGGGTTGTTAAACAATAATCTAAAAATAGCTTAAATTTGATCTCTTTGTTGCACAAGATGTCGGGATTTGGAGTGCGGCCTAGGTTGTATTCGCGTAGAAAAATATCAAAGACTCTGTCCCAATATTCGGCGGCAAAATTAACGGTATGCAAGGGAATGTTTAAAGTATCGCATACGGCTTTTGCATCGGCCACATCGACGCTGGCAGAGCAGTGTTCATCTGTATCGTCTTCTTCCCAATTTTTCATAAAGACCGCTTCTACGGCATAGCCTTGTTCTTTGAGTAAATAAGCCGACACGGAGGAATCTACGCCTCCGGACAAGCCTATAACCACCGGGTTGTGACTCATATTTAACCTGATTCATGTTGTATTAGGTCTATAATGCCATAGTTTTGTGCGATTTTCCAGAGAGCGCTGTTTTAAGTGTATAACTATAGAGTTAAGTTGGTAAAATATAGGGCGGTGTGTAATAATTAGATGGAAATAAGCCCTAAGGAGAAGCAGCTACCTATGTCTAAAGAAAATTACACTGAATTTTTTCTAAAAAATCCGCTGTTTAGTGGTTTATCGGAGAAGTCTTTAAAGGCCCTGTACGCAATTAGCCAAGATATTTTTTTAAAAGAAGATGAGTGCTTAATGAAGGAGGGCGAGGAAGCTCATGACATTTTTTTCATTTTAGAAGGGAACTTGAAGGTTGTTAAGCACGATCGAGATACACAAATTTACCACATAATTAACCATCTTTATCCTGGAGATAGTGTAGGGGAATTGACTCTGTTTGATAAAGCGCGTCGTTCGGCTTCCATTTATGCTGTAACAGATGTTCATTTATTGAAAATAGCCTCTAAAGATTTACATAAACTATCTAGAGAAAGAGAAGATATTTCGACGATCTATCTTGAGCTTTCGAAACGCACTAGCCAAAAGTTAAGAGAAACAACAGATATAGCCGCGATGGCTTTAAAAAAACAAGTTGAAGAATATAAAAACAGAGCAAATATTGGCCAGATTTTCATATATAGCATCGTGATCCTTTCTCTATTTGTATATAGTGCCTCGCCTTTAAAATATGTTTTAACCCTTGTATCAAATAGTGCCTACATTTCAGTACCTATGATTATTCTTATTTCTGGGGTTGCTTTTCTACTTATTTACTCAACTCGTCTGCCTTTGTATGTTTTTGGGTTCACGATGGTTAATTGGAAAAGATCTTTATTTGAAGGGTTTTTGTTTACATTACCTTTGTTAGCATTGCTCGTGTTA
>JBIPMB010000319.1:0-3069 GCA_044369355.1 Gammaproteobacteria bacterium
TGATACCGCATTAAAAGTATTGTGCATGAATCAATATGGCGCAGAAGTCAAAACCAATGCCTCGGGCTCTCATGCGGTGTGTGGTGCCAACGGCGTGCATTATAAGCCTAATCCCCAAAAAGCATTAGACTCTCACGGAAAACCATTGCCAGAGGAAGAAATCAAACCCATTAGCCCCGGCAAGGAATATGCGGTCTCAACCTTGATGCAACTCATCGCAGGCAATCAACTGGCCGCCGCACCGAGTACTTTACTCAGTATTCAACACGTACCCTTAGCGCACAAAGTAGCGCCAGACGTCGAAGGGCTTCCTCATTCTCCTTCGGAAATCCAAGGCTTAGTACAAGCGGGCTTAACCATAGGCGGTATGGGTTTTGAAGATTTCTTGAAATGTCGCGAAGCTATACACGCTTTGAAGGAGCGCTTAACGCTGAGCGATGTTGCAGCCCTCTTAGCCGATGGAAAGCAAGGCTTTCAAGAGGCGCTAAGGGTCGCGCAACGGCATTACCCTCAAGTCTTTAGCGCCGAGCATGCAACAGAAGAAGCACAAAGCGATGTGTTACGCCTAGCCTTTGAAACTATCACCGCCCAAACGGCACCCAAACAACAATTGCGGGACATGAAAGAAAACCAGGGCCGACCAGAAAACAACCGCCGCCGCGACTTTCAGGGTTTATTATCCGCTTATTTACAAACAGGCGGCAAACTAGAGCACATCCAAGCCTTACTGGGGATTGTACGCTGTTACCCTGGCATTATGGCCGATAACACGATAGGCGATATATTATTGTCGCAATTAAAACCGGCTCAGCGCTTGTTTAAGTTATTTCCGGCGGCACCTCTAGCTGAAGCGCTTGTCGATATTGACGCCATCTTAACGCCGAAGTACTTAGACACCGAGGCGTTGAGTGCCTTATGGATAGGCTTATTGCTAAGCCTGCCTTGTGATGGCAAGTTTGACAATTTTATGTTGGAGCTGCGCTACGACGCAAAGCAAGTTTTACAATCTTGTCGTATTGTGAGTATCGATAATGATTTAAGCTTAAACATGCCCTTTAGTCTCAATAAAGACCAACAACTGTGTTTGGAAATCAAAAACCTATTGGTTGCCCTGCCGGAAGTGATGAATCAACCGCTGCACCCTGCTGTACGCAAGCGTTTTTTAAGCACGCCTGCAGAAACGCAATGGTTGCTGTGGTTGTCTATACTCGCGAGACGCGATAATCATTATCATCTTTGGCAAAAACAAGGCACATTAAGTTATCAAGCCTTAAATGAAGTCGATTTGCCGGTGACATTTTCTGCTGAGGTATTGGCGTTTATCAAAACCCAATGGCAAGCCTTGTATGCCTTACTGGAGAAAGAGCAAAAGCTCACCCATGGACAATGTTTACAGCAGTTATATCCCGCGGTGGTGGCGGCTTATAGAGGCTTAGCGAACATGGCGCCCGAGTCGGTGTTACAACAAAAAACGACCCTGTATCGCTTCTTCAACATGGGCGGCTCTTGTCCTTTAGAGCGCTTAGTCACGGGAGAGAATGCCGCTAGTGTCCTCATGGAGGCAAGAGCACAATGCGCAGCGGTAGAAACAGACCCGCCGTCGCGGCCCTTGGTCAGTGCTCACAGTATATGCCAGCAAAGCTTGCAGAGCATGAACTGGCAAAGCATACCCGAACAGGAGCAATGGCCATGGGTGGAGGCCTTTGCCCTGTTGCCGAATCTAAAAGCACAAGACTGGCAGGGCAACACGAAAGGCGACATCGCGCCTCTCATTCAATCTTGGTTTCAGCAAGCAGTGCAACGCGGCAATCCCTTTGTGGCACAGGTAATGCTGGACTTGGGTGCGAACGTCAGTCATCATTGTGATGAAAGCAAACAAACTGCGGTGCATCACTTATGCCGGAATTATTTGAACTACCCCAACAGCGACACGGTTTACCTGATGGCAGAAGTGTTACTCAGCCACCACAGCTGTCAACCCAACCAATACAATGCGCATGGTTACACGCCGCTGTTGCAATGGATAAACGTGACCCCCGAGCCCTCCGTATTAAAGCCGGATGAATTAAAAAGTGCCGAGGTGTTGCTCGATGCCCTTATTCGCCACGGCGCCAACCTTGAAGCTAAAGACAGTGCAAAGCACGAGATTAGGCCGAACAAAGCAGTCAAAGCCGAAGAGGCAAAACCAAAACCAGGGGACGCAAAATCAAAATGGCTCATAACCCCCTATGGAACGGCACTCGATAAAACCCTGCGTCTAGGTCAAGAAAAGCCGTATTGGTTCATACAACTGGTGGAAAAGGGCGCGGGGGTTCATGCCCAGGGCAGGGATATTTTGGCCTTTGAGGCTAGAATGTCCGAAGGAGGTGGCTTACTACAACCCAGATTAGCCCAATGTTTTGCCCTACTCATAAAACGCAATCTTAGCTTTGCCTGGTACAAAAGTCACGGTGTTTTTGAATCTAAGAAAAGCAAAACGGCGCGCGTGTTGGTTCTAGGTGCCGACACGGGCGAGGTCTATCTGCCCGTTGCAATAGAAGAGCGCTTATTAACCGCCAAACAAAGCTTTAACATAGAGGGCGACACCACGGAATACGGCCGCCGCGTGGTCAAAGCCATTTGCTATCAAGATGCCCACTGGCATGTCAAGGAGCATCCGGAAATGCCGGGAGTTGAGACCGCGGTAAAACTCTTCTCCCAGCAATTGTTTGGCGAACATACGGCACCGAATGAGCTTTTTTCTTTCTTTGAACACAAGGGAAATCCCTATCCGGTGTTAATCTCACAAACCGTGCCGGGGGAGAACCTGCAACAGGTGTTGAATCAGCCACCGGCCAAGACTAAGACCATTTTAAATGCCTTATCCTTTCAAGCCTTGTCGGAGCAAATCATCTTAGCGATGCTGATTCATCCGGAAGATGGCAAACCGGATAATTACCAAGTGTTGCCCATGGAGCAGGAAGGTCACCCCACACACTACCGCTTTGTGGGCATAGACAACGACCATGCCTTTGTCAGAGCCATCACGACGAACCAAGGCACGCGCGAGTTACAGGTTAAATGTGTGTT
>JBIPMB010000283.1:0-3065 GCA_044369355.1 Gammaproteobacteria bacterium
AGCTGGAACATTTTCTCGTGCACGTAGCCGAAGAAGTCGCGGCGGGCGCGAACCTGGGCCAGCTCTTCCATGGTGAGCTTCTTGAACTCGTACTCCTCGCCGTCGGCTAGCACCATGCGGATAGCCTCGACCCACTCGCGGATCTGGCCGTAGCGGAGCGTTTTTTCGCCGCCGCAGTTGTTCATGAGCATGCCGCCGAACGCGGCGAGCGACTTGGAGGCGGGGTAAATCGGCATCAGCACCTTCTTGGCCGCGGCCGCCTTCTCGAAGTCGCGGTAGTAGACGCCCGGCTCGACGCGCGCGGTCTTTGCGTCTGCGGCAATCTCGAACGTGTTGAGGTGCGGCGCCGAGGCCACGATGACGCCGTCGTTAAGGGGCCCTCCCGACATGCAGGTGCCGGCGGCGCGCCCGGTGAGCGAAAGCCCGGGGCACTCGTCGCGCTTCTCCTGCACCCAGCGCACGATGCGCTTGAGGTCGTCCACGTCCTTCGGGGCAACGACCGCCTGCGGGCGTACCGCGAAGAGCGACGCGTCGCGGGTAGCCTCGGCGAGCGATGCCTCGTCGGTCTTTACTTCCCCTTTAATGACGCCGGTGAGCGCGCGCAGGCAGTCCATAGATTTAAGCGTTGGTTTGTTAGCGGCGGTTTAGAGCGTGACAAAAATTCTTACCCGACGAGGCGCCAAGGAGCGAAAACCCGAGCTGTACTTCGCGTACGGTGAGGGTTTTGGCAACGAAGGCAACAAAGTCGGTGAGGATTTTGGGCATGCTCTAAAAGTTAATCCTGGTTGGGGTCGTACTGCCCGCGATCGGCAGCGGCGAGGAGCTTGAGGCGGTGGTGCAGCGCCAGGCGGGCGGCGTCAACGTTTTCCGGCTTACCGGCCCAGGCCTTGAGCGCCTCTTCCTGAATGGCGCGCGCGTAGGAGTAGGCGACCGGCCACGGCAGCGGGCCGTGATCGGCGATGGCGTCGAGGTGCGAGGTGGCGAGGCGAGGTCCCTGGCCGCCAGACAGGAGCACCACGCCGGCGAGGTCGGCCGGGCAGTGCGCCTTGAGCGCGCGAACGGTCATAGCCGCCACCTCGCGGACCGGTTCGACCTCGTCAGAATCCTTGCCCGGGAGCGCCATGGCGGTCTTGAGGACAACGCCCGAGAGCGGCACGCCAGCCGCGGAAAGCTCCGCGAAGAGCGCGTCGAGCGCGGCGCCAATAGCGGCTTCTGCCTGCGCGGCGGTGTGGTCGCCATCCATCAGCACCTCCGGCTCGCAAATGGCGACCATGCCGCGGGCGGTCACCAGCTTGGCGTAGGCCGCCATGCGGCGGGCATTCTCTTTGAGGCACTCGGCGGTCGGCGTCTGCCTAATCGGGTCAACCGCGATCGCGGCGCGCCACTTGGTGAAGCGGGCGCCGGAGGCGGCGTAGGCGTCGAGGCGCTCCGCGAGGCCTTCGATGCCGAGGGTGACGGTCTCGCCGTGATCCCCGAAAGCCGCTAGGCCCTGATCGACCTTGATGCCCGGCAGGATGCCGTGCGCGGCGAGGTACTCCGGGTACGACTGGCCATCGGATGACTTCTGCCACCAGGTCTCGTCGTAGAAGATGACGCCCGAAATGTAGGCGTTCGCGCCCGGGCACTCGAAGAAGAGCTCGCGGTAGAGGCGACGGGTCTCGACGGTCGATTCGACGCCGACCGCGCCGAGGCGCTTGGTGGCCGTCTCGCTCGATTCGTCGGCGGCTAGAATCCCCTTCCCATCTGCGAACAGCGCGGCAATGATGTCTTTTGAATCCATGGTGCGCAGATTATAGCAGCCAGCCCGGGAGCCGACAGAAGGAGTGGGCATTGACGCAGGGCGTATTGAGTGTCAGTTTCAGGACAAAGCCTTCCGCGAACGGAAGATCACGAACCTATGAAACCTGAAGACCTAAGCCTTCTCCGGACCGAAATTGCGAATGGTGTCTCGAATCAAAGCTCGCGCCAAATCCTCCTCTGGGACGCTATCGCCGAGGCGAGCCGAGTGCACAAAACCCAGCCGCTGAAACTTTCTGACGGCTGGTACATTGCCCACCCGCTGCACGTCGTCATGATTCTCCTGGAGTCGGGTTTTAACCCGAACAGGAACAGCCAGCTGAACGTCCTGATTGCGGGCACGCAGCACGACGGACCGGAAGACCAACCTGACGAGACGTCTCTCTGCCGCATCGAAGCCCGCTACGGGCCGGACGTGCGCACCCTGGTAGAAGCCGTAACGCTCGACCCCAAGAACCCCGACAAACGGGCGTCCCGAGAAAAAATCCTCGGGCTCGACTGGGGCGCGCAGAGCCTCAAAATGGCAGACATCTCCTCCAACACGATTCGGACGTCGCACGCGATTCGGACGATTGGCCTCGCCGCAACCGGCGAAGGTTTCAGTCAGTCGCTCGCAGACCGGGTCAACATGGAAGAGGAGTTCGTCAAAAAATGCCTCGACACGGAAAATGCCGGCAAAGTGCCTGAGTGCGCCGAGAAGCTACGCCTCTCGACGCTGCACGCGCTCAATCAGCTGCGCCTCGATATCCTGGCTCCGACAATTCCGTAACACCTGGCCGCCCTCACCGGGCGGCCTTTTCTTTTCAAGGTATAATCGGCGCATGAACGAAAAAGAAACGCTCGATTTCCTCGCCATCGGCGACCTGGTTACCGACGCCTTTATCAAGCTCGGTGACGCCTGGGTCGACAAGGACGGCGAGAGCGCCAAGAAAGGAGGCCTCTGCGTCGTCTTCGGCGACAAGGTGCCATTCGAGTCGGCCGAAATTGTGCGCGCGGTCGGCAACAGCGCGAACGCGGCGGTGTCCGCCGCGCGCTTAGGCCTTTCGGCGGGACTCGTCGCCTGGGTCGGCAAAGACGAAGAGGGCCAGAAGTGCCGCGAGACGCTCAAAGGGAACGGCGTCTCTGACGAGTTCGTCGGCGAAGACTCCTCCTACCCCACCAACTACCACTACGTGCTGCAGTTCGGCGCCGAGCGCACCATTCTGGTGAAGCACGCGCCGTGGCCCTACAAGTTCCCCGAGGTATCGCCCGCGCCGAAGTGGATCTAC
>JBIPMB010000212.1:0-3060 GCA_044369355.1 Gammaproteobacteria bacterium
CAACATACAGGGAGCAAATTAAAATGTTTGATTTAACACGCTACAGTCAGCCAGTCAGTATTTACATTGCTAAAAAAGTAGGCGATAATGAGCGGTGTATTGATAATGCCAAGACGTAAATTTAAACGGAGATAAAAGTAGAACAATGTTAATAGAATTGACGGTAGGTAATAAAATAATATCTACAAGACAGTGTACGACTGTACTGTAATTTTTTCAACTAAAGTTTAAGATATGGACGGTGTATTATGAAGCAATATGGTATTAAAGAAGATGAAACACAAGAGGTTGCTGGAGCAGCATTCTATCAATCCGGTGTCGATGCGGAAATTAAAAAGGCATATAAAGAAGCCGAGCTTTTTTATAGGAAAGCAATAGAAAAGGAGCATATTGGTGCACATTGTCAGTTGGCACTATTGTATCTTAAAGAACATATTAGTGATTCCTTTTGGAAAAGTAATAAGAAGAAAGAAGCAAAGGAATTATTAATCATTGCTGCTGAAAAAGGTCACCCACAAGCAATGCTCAATTTAGCCTATCAATTAACTTTGGGAGACGGTATTAAAGAAGAATTTGAGGGGGCGATGAAATGGTATAACCGCTATTTAAGTGCTGATACTCGTTTTACTTTACTGCCCGCAGAAAATTCAGCGGGATTTATAGATCTTCGACTTAAGCTATTATTTGCTACATTGGAAAATAATAATACTTTGAGTCATTTAAACCTTAGTGGCATACCAATAACTCCGGTATCTGCTGCTTATCTTGCCGATGCGCTAAAATATAATCATACTTTGATTGATATTAATTTAAGTTATTGTCAATTAAATGACAAAGCGATTCATCTTTTGAGCAAAGCATTACGCGATAAAAACTGTAAGACATTACTGAGATTAGATTTAACAGGCAATACTTTTGGAATCAGTGGCCAACAAGATCAACAACATATTGAGCAGTGTTTGAGGTTAAATCAACACAAAGCAGCACAATTAGTTGAAGCCTGTTGCAAAAAAGAATTAACTGAAATTGAAAGATTATTTGGGGAAGGTGTTAGTCCCTATGTAACGGATAGCAATGGAAATACTGTTTTTCATTGGGCGGCCTGGATGGAAAATGTTGATTTAATGCAGCGTTTACTCAAAAGATGTCCAGATATTAACTTCCGGTTATTACTAAATGGACAACAACTCAGTCCTATAAATATCGCAAAAGGTTTAGAGAATTCTGAAATGATCGCTTTGTTAGCAAAACATATGGGAAGTTTACCATCGCTTCTTTCGGTTGTACCCGATTCGGTGTCTGTTCCTAAACCAGCGTCGGATCCAGAACCTGATCCTAAACCAACGCCGGATTCTAAACCAACACCGGATCCAGCGTCTACTCCTAAACCATCGCCGAATCCGGTATCTATCCCTCCTCGACAATCATCTGCGTATCTTATTCCTTTCGAGGACATTAAATGGCAGCGAGATATAGGTGAAGGGCATTACGCTGTGGTCTTTGCAGGTATTTGGCGGGGTCATACTACCGTTGCGGTTAAAAAACTACGTATGCAGCATTTATCAAGCGAAGCGCTTGAGGAATTTTACCGTGAAGCAGCAGTGATGGAACACTTACAGACTCCTCGTGTTGTACAATTGTATGGCATTTGCAAAGAGCCCTATTGCTTTGTTATGGAGTACATGGAAAAAGGCTCTTTATTCATGGTGTTGCGCAGTGAGCCAACTTTGGATTGGCCTTTGCGGCAACGTATTGGATTTGATATTGCTTGCGGCTTAGATTTTTTACATACGGCAGGCGTTTTGCATCGAGACTTAAAAAGCTTAAATGTGCTATTAGATAGCAATTATAGAGCTAAATTAGCTGATTTTGGGCTGTCTAAAATAAAAGCTGAATCGCGTACTAGTTCAAGCAAACGGCAAACTGTGGGTACTTGCGCTTGGTCAGGTCCGGAAATTTTACAACCACGAGACCGTGGCGAAAAAATACCTTATTCACCTCAAAGTGATATGTACAGTTACGGCATGGTTTTATGGGAAATCGCTTCTAAAAAAACTCCTTTCTCGGATGCAGAAAGTGATATGCAAATTTGCCATTGGGTTGTTAACAGAGGAACACGTGAGACTATTCCTGATGATACTCCAGAATTAGTCGCTAAACTAATTCAGGCATGCTGGGATGCTGATCCTAAAAAACGGCCTCTTGCTGCAGATGCGGTTAAACAGTTAAGAAATGAAGAGGTTCTTTCACCTGCACCTATGCCTAGACAAGCAAATTTGAGCCCAGTTTCAACAGAGTCATATGGGATGTATGCCAGCGATTTTAGTTCTCCTTACAGCGCCGGTAATGGGAGCCCATATTTTGGCAGAAGTGATAGCAAAACTTTTTTTAGAGCACCGGAGGAAAGAGTAGCTTCAGGATCATCCTCTTCTTCAACAGTACCATACGAAATGTACGCGAGTGACTTTTCCCGCACTTCTTACAAAAAATAGTATTGATGTAATTTGTTCTTTACAAATTTTAAGGGAGTAGACATAAAAATGAACTTATCTGATCTTATCGAAGGTTTACAAATGCAGAGCTTAAACAGCGTTGTTTATGAGAAACCTTTAAATGACAGTGAATTAATAGTGTTAGCAGAACACTTGCCTAATAATCACAGCGTTAGCAGTTTAAACTTAAATGTAAGTCAGCTGAGAACAGAAAGTTTGGCTGCGTTACGCGGGGCTATGTTAGACAATCACAGCATTGTAACGATTAATTGGCAGTCCTATAAGTTGCCGATGTCCCATGAATTATTTTTTCAAGAGATTTGCGCAAGAAATCAGACTGCCGCTATTGCTTTGGCTAGAGCGTGTGTAGAGGGCAGTATTGAGAAAGTAGAGTCTTTTCTAGGGCAAGGGGTAAGCGTTTATACCATCCCAGCTCTGTGCCAACAACCCATTATTCATCAAGCTATTGCAACAGGTAATTCAGTTGTTCTCAAGTTGATTTTTGAATTACGACCTATGTTGGATTTAGATTTTGCCAAGGGAACTTCCGCATCTGTATTAACGGAAT
>JBIPMB010000213.1:0-3059 GCA_044369355.1 Gammaproteobacteria bacterium
GCTTTGGGCCAGTATTCTGAGCTCTCAATAAGAGATAGTGCATCGTTCTCGCATCTTCATTGGCGATGGGTATATAATTGTATACTCACAGAAGATGGTTTGTAATGGGTTGTTTTATTATTCAGAGGATAGTTTAAGATGGGCGGCTCGCGAGCCGCCCCTACACCTTAAAGAGCATTTCGTTGGCACTGATTCTGAACCACACATCCCACTAGGTGGAATTGGATAGGATTGTTTTAGGCTTCTTGCTACAAGGCAAGCATGCACACCGCAATCACTGACCCTGGTTCCTGTATATTTCAGTATCGGCTCAGAAATACCATGCCACTCAAAACGCTCACATATAGTATAGTTGATATTGATAGCCGTTACAAGTATATTCTATGCAACAAAATATGAACAAAACATTAAGTGTGGGCATAAAAATGGAATGTTATCATGTGTTTTTATTAGGAGAATAGCTATGCCTCATGACGTTAGTCTGATTGCCACGATTGCTGCTAGCTTCGGTCTTGCGTTGATCTTTGGTTTTATCGCCGCGCGCCTGAAAATGCCGCCACTGGTAGGTTATCTGTTTGCTGGGATCTTGATCGGTCCGGCGACTCCCGGATTCGTCGCGGACGTTGGTTTGGCAAAACAACTTGCGGAAATCGGTGTGATGTTACTCATGTTCGGCGTAGGATTGCATTTTTCGCTCGAAGATTTGATGTCAGTAAAGCGCATCGCTGTGCCAGGCGCTATTGTGCAGATTATAGTGGCTGTGCTGTTAGGCATGGGTACTGCATCCTTATGGGGATGGAGCCTAGGGTGCTCTCTAGTGTTTGGTCTTTGTCTTTCGGTAGCCAGTACGGTTGTGTTGTTACGAGCCTTAGAGGCTAAGGGGCTTCTTAAGTCAGTCAATGGCCAAATTGCAGTGGGATGGTTGGTCGTTGAAGATCTGGTGATGGTGTTAGTGCTAGTTCTGTTGCCAGCACTAGCCAGTGTACTCTCGGCTAGTCATGCGGCGGTAGTCTCAAGCAGCGATGTCTGGCAAGCTGTGGCGATTACATTGATCAAAATGATTGCCTTCTTTGCTACGATGCTGATCCTTGGGCGACGAGTTCTACCCAAAGTGCTTTGGTATATAGCGCGTACCGGTTCGCAGGAACTTTTCACCTTGAGCGTAGTAGCTATTGCAGTGGGCGTTGCATTTGGTGCAGCTAGGCTATTTGATATGTCGTTCGCCTTAGGTGCTTTTTTTGCCGGGATGATGATGCGTGAATCCGAATTCAGTCATCGTGCCGCCAAAGAATCCTTACCATTGCGCGATGCTTTTGCGGTATTATTTTTTGTCTCAGTGGGAATGTTGTTTGATCCCAGCATCATTTGGACGGAGCCAATGAAGTTATTGACGGTAGTCGCTATCATCATGGTGGGTAAAACAATCGCGGCAATGATCTTGGTTTTATTGCTCAAATATCCTTTGAATACCGCCGTAACCGTAGGTGCAAGCTTAGCACAGATAGGAGAATTTTCGTTTATCTTAGCGAGCTTAGGTGTCACTCTAGGTCTCATGTCTGTGCAGGGGCAAAGCTTGGTGCTGGCTGGGGCACTGATCTCTATTGCGGCTAATTCAGTGGTTTTTTTAGTCCTTGAATTTTTCAAAAGCTGGGCGCTTAAGCGATCAGCCTTTGCAAGGCAGCTGGAACAGCGAGATGGCCCAGTTGAAGATTAGGGCTTGTTGACATTTAGTTTATCAGCTGCAAAATGAATACAGTCCTAATTCTTTTTATTAAATCGCATTTTAGGAAACTCGATGGTAATACAAAATCCAGTTTCTGTTTCAGGGTGTGTACTTTCCAGGGTAATGGTCGCTTTGTGCAGATCAGCAATTTGTTGCACAATGGCTAAACCTAAACCGGTACCATGCGCTTTATTACCCAATACTCGGTAAAAGCGCTCAAATATGCGTTTACGGTATGCAGGTGGTACGCCCGGGCCATTGTCCGCAACTTGCAATACGATAGATTGTTTCTTTTCTTCTAAACGTACCCAAATATGCGAATTCGGTGGACTGTAACGAATGGCATTATCTAGTAAATTGCGAATTAATATAGAGATGCTGGTCATTTGTCCTTGCAAGGCCAAAGCATGTTCTGGCGAGATCAATTCTAGTTCAATTTTCTTTTCTATAGCCTTAGGGACTACATCGGTTATTTCATCAACGGTTAATCTATGCATATCAAAAGTGCTGATGTCAGTCAGGGTATAGGCTTCTTCGGGTACTATACGACTTAAAGTTAATAACTGTTGCACAATATGGGTGCTGCGATCGGCAATACTGATCAACTTATCTAATGCGGCTTTACGCTCTTGTGAGTCTTTTAACTTTAATGCCAACTGTGCTTGCGATTTTAATGCAGCCAACGGGGTACGCAATTCATGGGCAGCATCAGCAGCAAAACGTTTTTCTCGTTCAAAAGCACTTTGTAAACGGGTTAACAGTTTATTGAGTTCATCGACCAATGCGGAGACTTCAATCGGTACGGAAGTTGAATCTACGATGGATAGATTCGAGCGATCTCGATTTGAAACTTCATAGGCGATTTTATTTAAAGGCGATAAACCCTTGCCTATAGTGATCCAAATCATAAAACCTAATAATGGGTAAATGAGCAGCATAATAAAGATATCGTCTCTAGCAATGCTGTGTGCTAATTGTACCCGCGAATCAGAGCGTTCGCCCACAACGATCTTCAGGTCGCTATCCGCATCGGTAATAGTAAGAGTACGCCAAGTGCGGCCGTCTATGCGAATGTTGTTAAAGCCATTTTCGCCATTCGATAAAGGGACTTTAGGGGCATTAACAGAGTGTACTAATAAATCTCCTTTTTGATCCCATACTTGAAATTGAAATTTATCTTCTAAGTTTATCTTCTTGTTTTGGCCAGAGCGATACATTTGCTGTACCATAGTTGGAACTTCATTTAATTGTTCTTGAACTTTCTCTAGGTTACGTGTTTTAAAATCGTCGCTTATTAAGGCTTGAAAGACTAAGCCAGATTGCCCCAGCAGTGAAT
>JBIPMB010000240.1:0-2663 GCA_044369355.1 Gammaproteobacteria bacterium
AAGGCATTCGCTTTGAGAACGGCTGGTTTGTGGCGGAGGAACTGGCCCCACAGATTGGCAACCGGGTGCATTTGCGCCTGCCCGACGATGCAGGCCGGGTGTATGTGTTTGCCGATGAGACCTGTGACCAGTTTATCTGCATTGCCGAGAACCCAGAGGTGACGGGCATTAGCCGCCGTGAGGTGGCCATTGCCGCCAAGAACTGGGCCAAGGTGCAAGCTGCCCAGGTGCGTAGCCTGAGAGCGGCCACCAAGGACGCCAACATTGCCAACCTGCCCCAGGAAGTGTTGGCGGGCAACAAGGCTATTGCCGACAACATTCTGAGCCTGCCTGCCCAGGCGGAACCCTATGCCCTGCCGAGTGCGACGGCGATGGCGGAGGCGGAGAAGTTTGAGGCGATGTTGGCCCCGGTGGCAGCGGTGGCCCAACAACCCCTGACCCCAGACGAGCGGCAACGCTTGGAGGCCCGCCAGCGGGAGGTGGAAGAACAGGCCAAGCGGCCTGCGAAGTATGACCCCGTGGCCGAACAGGAGCGCTACTACGAGTTGGTGTATTACCCGACTCGCCAGGGCGAACCGTTGACGGCGGAGGGCGAAGCCTTGCGGGCCGAGATTGACGGCCTGCATCCCAAGATAAAAGGCCAGTTCGAGAGGCTTGCCGAACGCGCTTATAAGTATCGCGTCATCGGCGTGACCCTCGACCAGGCCATGTAAAAACTCAATTACTACGGAGATCTTAGGCAATGAAGCATCACTTTGTCTACGTTAAGAATGCCTTGCGGTTGGAGCAAGCCTACGAATATCTGCGCGATGCGGAACCGCGCACCCCTCGGTTTGGCCTGGTGCATGGCTTTCCGGGGGCGGGCAAGACCATGGCGATTAGCGTGTTGAGCAACGACGTGGGCGGCTGCTATGTGCGGGCCACGGCAGCTTGGACACCTCGCACCATGCTGCGCACCATCCTGCGGCGGATGGGCCGGGAGGACATCAACGGCATCCAAGACCAGCTTGACGAAATTACCCGCCTGCTGACCATCGGCAACAAACCCCTGTTTGTGGATGAGGCGGACTATCTGTTTGAGCGGCGGGGACTGCTGGACTTGCTGCGCGACCTGCACGACATGGCCGGGGTGCCCGTGGTGCTGGTGGGGATGGAACGGATTAGCCGCAAGATTGGCAACCGGGAACTGCTGGCCAGCCGGGTGAGCGCTGAGGTGAAGTTCGACCCGACCGACATTGAGGACGCCCGCAAGGTGGCCGATACCCTGTGCGAGGTGGCCATTGCCGAGGATGTGCTGGCGGATCTGCATGGGCAATCCAACGGCAACATTCGGCGGCTGAAGGTGGGGCTGAGCCAGGTAGAAGCCTTTGGCCTGCGCTCTGGCATGGATCGGGTGACGCTGGCGGATTGGAAACGGGCAGAGCGGCCCTACTTCTTGGAGCGGGGGTTGTGATGGTGGCGACGATGGCAAAGACGACGACCCCCAAGGGCACCAAAAACCCAGCGGCCAAGCTGCTGTGTTGGCAGGCGATGCGGTGCCTGCGGACGTTCACGATTCGGCGGCTGGTGATGGTGACAGAGCTACCAGAGCGCACCGTTTACGACTACGTTAAAGCCCTATTAACGGTGGGCTACGTGAGGCAGGAAAGCGCCTACGACCCCCAGGGGGAACGGGGCAACGCCGCCCAGTATCGCCTGGTGAAGGACACCGGACTGTATGCGCCGCTGGTGCGCCAGGGGACGGTGATGGACTGGAACGCTCACCCCCGCCAGCGCGATGCCAACAGCCGGATGTGGCAGGGGTTGTGTGAGATGCGGGTGGTGGATGCGCCCCACCTGGCCAGCGTGGCCCGCCAGCGGGTGGTGACGGCCAGCCGATACCTGAAGTTTTTGGCGGATCACGAATTTGTGGTGGTGATTGACCCCAACCAAAACGGCAAGGCCGGAAGCTGGACGACCTACCGCCTAGTGGGCGACCCTGGCCCACTGCCACCGATGCGACGACGGGATGGAACCTTGCTGGACTTGAACAAGCTAACCCAACGGGTGAAGGAGCGCTGCCATGACTGAGGATTGGTTGACGGTGTTGCGGGAGAAGGTGGCTCAGAAGACCCAGGCCCAGGTGGCCAGACGACTAGGGGTTAGCTCCGCCATGATCTCCCAGGTGATTAGCGGCAAGTACCCCGCCGACCTAGAGAAGCTGGCCGAGCGGGTGCGTGGGGAGTTTATGGGCAAGAAGGTGTATTGCCCGGTGTATGGCGACATCAGCCGCCGCAACTGCATCGACCACCAGGCGCTTCCCTTCTTGGTGTCTGACCCGGATCGGGTGGCCTGCTGGAAGGCTTGCCGGAGCGGGTGTGAGAACAGCTTTTTGGAAAACGAGTACGGCGATTGGTAACGGCTAGCGCGTAGATGGGGAGGGCGGGGAGACCCCGCCCCTACGAGATGACGACAACTGGCACGGGAAAAGCGGCCCTTGGGGCTGGTGGGATCGTGCGTTCTTTTTGCAAACACAACGGAGAAACACGATGGCGTTGGAGTTTTTGGAGAGTGAGTTGCGGCTGGGCCTGAAGGACGTGGAGACGTTGAAGGCGTGGCAGTTGCACTACCTGCGGATGGCCGAGGAGCTGCTGGCCTGGGCGGGGAAGCTGGCCAGTGAGCCG
>JBIPMB010000021.1:0-20510 GCA_044369355.1 Gammaproteobacteria bacterium
TAACAAAAAAACCGACTGCGGCATAATAACCTTTAGTTTCCATAATCTTCTTTCCTCTGAGTACGTGCACTGGCAAAATATGCCTGAATTAATGGGTTCGGATCTTTAACAAGCTCTGCCATAGGTTTGACCGCCAATACACGTTTATCTCCTAAAAATGCCACTCTATCTACAGCTGTCCATAAGGTATCCGGGTCATGCGTAACTAATACAATAGTTAATCCTAAACTTTTTTGCAAATCGATCACTAATGAGTCTAGACTGGCGGCACTGATAGGGTCTAAACCTGTGGTAGGTTCATCCAAAAATAATAATTCTGGATCCATAACAATAGCGCGCGCCAAAGCGGCTCTTTTTAACATACCGCCGCTCAATTCTGATGGATATTTATGTACCGAATCTAGGGGGAATTGGGCCATTTTTATTTTCATGTAAGCGATCGTTTTAATGATATCCTTGGGTAAGGAAGTCAATTCTTTTAACACAAATACCACATTCTCCAACACGCTCAATGAGGAAAACAACGCTCCTTGCTGAAACAGTACTCCCCAACGACGCTGCAAGGACCGCAGATCGGCGCCTGGCTTTAAAACATCCATTCCCAAGATATTTATTTCACCACGGGTGGGCTTATGCATACCTAACAATTGTTGTAATAGGGTGGTTTTACCGCAACCGCTACCCCCGACTAATGCAATGACTTCACCTTTATAAATCGTTAAATCCAAATTATCGTGTATGACCTGGCTGCCAAACTTACTTTGTAAACCTTTGATCTCGATGGCGACAGTTTGTTCCATAAACTATAACCCCAACTTGCTAAATAGAATAGAGAAGGCGGCATCGACAACGATGATCATAAAGATTCCCTGTACCACACTGATGGTAGTATGTTCACCGACGCTGGCAGCACTATCTCTTACTTGAAAACCCTGAAAGGTGCCAATGGAGGCAATCAATAAGGCAAATACCGGCACCTTGATTAAACCGATTAAAAAGGTTTGTAAATCTATGGCGTAACCAAAACGATGAATAAAATCAAAAAAACTCAATCCTAACATAACTTTAGCCATGACCATGCCGCCAATCAAAGCCAGCACTTCCGATAAAATAACCAACAAAGGCAACGCAAGCAACAATGCCATCACTCGTGGTAACACTAACACTTCAACCGGCGATAAACCCATGGTTTGCAAGGCTGCCACTTCTTCGGTTAGTTTCATCGTGCCTATTTGCGCTGCATAACTAGAACCGGTACGGCCCGCAATAATAATGGCCGTGATCATAGGGCCAAATTCGCGTAAAATAGAGATCCCTAAAAAATCAACTATAAAGATATTGGCACCATAATCACGTAATTGTACTCCCACTTGATACGCTAGAACCACGCCTATTAAGAAGGATAGCAACGCTACGATGAAAGTAGCGCGTGTACCCGTAGCTTGAATATTATTGCATATGGATTTAAAGCGGATTCGACGCGGTGCTTTACACCAACCTAAGCCTTCATAAAAAATTACGCCTACAAAAGAAAGAAATGCCAACAGTTGCAAACCTAAAGAAACGGTTTGTTGGCCCAGAAACTGCACCCATTGCAAAGGAGGTTGCGGTGGCGCAGGAGTAGAGGTTACGACATACTGTTTAATTAAAGAAAAAACTTCTTTTTGTGCTTTTGAAAAACTATTCCATTGCACTGTCCGACCTAAGGATTGCCAATGTTCAGCGAAATTGGTCAACAACAAAGCGCCCACTGAATCCAACGCCTCTACTTTGCTGCCGTCAATTATAAACGGTTTATTGGCTTCAGGTTGTAATGCGGCCAACGCACGCTTAAGTTCGGCACTTTCTGCTTGTGTCCATGACCCTTCGCAATAGAAAACCGTCGCTTTTGTTGTGTCCATGCTGACTCATCTAAAAAATGGGTGTTAATTGTATGGTATGTTTACGATCTGGCCCCGTTGATACTATTACCACCGGTACTTCAAGCAAAGCTTCAATGCGTTTTACATAAGCCTTAGCCTTATCAGGTAATTTGGCCCAAGAATCAATGCCCGCAGTGGATGTTTTCCAACCTGGCATTTCTTCATAAATCGGTTTTACGGGCGTGCGACCATAAAAATCATCGGCACCTTTTTCATAGGCCACCGCAATTTGAATCGTATCGAAAGTATCTAATACGTCCATTTTGGTGATACACAATCCCGATAAGCTATTGATTTGTGCGGCCCTTCGCATAGCAACGGCATCAAGCCAACCGCAACGACGCCTACGCCCGGTAGTCGCGCCAAATTCATGACCTTGCTCAACTAAGGCATCACCCAATGGACCCGTTAATTCCGTAGGAAAAGGTCCCGAACCAACGCGAGTGGTATATGCCTTGGTAATCCCTAAAACATAGTCTACATAACGTGGGCCCAAACCGCTGCCCGTGCAAGCCCCCCCTGCGGTGGTATTAGAAGAAGTTACATAAGGATAAGTTCCGTGATCTATATCTAAAAATGTCCCCTGCGCGCCTTCGAATAGCAAATCATGACCTTGTTTTCTGTGTGCGGCTATCAGCATAGGAATATCCGCTATCATCGGCAATAAATTATCCGCTAATGCCAATGTTTCGTTATAAATTTGGTTGTAATCAAAAGTAGAGGTCATAAAATAATTTTGCAATATAAAATTATGATACTCTAAATTCTCTTGCAATAACTCTGAAAAAAGTGTCGTATCCAAAAGATCGGCAAACCGTATGCTGCGTCTAGCAATTTTGTCTTCATATGCAGGGCCTATACCGCGGCCAGTAGTGCCAATTAAACGTACCCCTCGCTTGGTTTCGCGCGCTAAATCTAGCGCCACATGATAAGGCATTACCAATGGGCAAGCGCCACTGATTTTGAGTTGCGATCTAACGGCAACGCCTTGTTGTTCCAATATTTCAATTTCTTTTTTCAATTCTGATAAGGACAATACAACGCCGTTGCCTATCATGCATTCTACCCCAGGATGCAAAATCCCTGAAGGTAATAAATGAAGAATGGTTTTTTCACCGTTGACAACTAAAGTGTGTCCTGCATTATGACCACCTTGAAAACGCACCACGCCTTGTACGCGCTCTGTGAGTAAATCAACAATTTTACCCTTACCTTCATCACCCCATTGACTGCCTAGAATCACTACATTTTTAGCCATATCACTCTCTCTTAGTTTTATTGGGTTGGGCGGCTCACGGGCCGCCCCTACAGTCGCTCTTATATTTCTACTTCGCCGCACCTTTAGTTGATTGATTAAAATAATCAAAAAATTGACTTTGCGGCGTTACCACAATGATATCCTTAGGATTTGAAAACGTTTTTCTATACGCTTCTAAACTACGATACAAACTGTAAAAGGATTCATCTTGAGTATAAGCATCAGCATAAACTTTAGCAGCACGGCCATCGCCTTCAGCACGTATATCGTTCGCTTGTTTTCTAGCTGTTGCCACAATCACCGTTGCTTGTTCATCGGCCTTAGCGCGTACCGCTTCGCCTTCAGCATGGCCTTTAGCACGCAATTCAGTAGCTACTTTTTCACGTTCGGCGCGCATACGTGCAAACACAGAGCCGCTGACTTCAGGCGGTAAATCAATACCCTTGATACGCACATCAACGACATCTATTCCCAGTTTTTTCGCGCCTTCATTGGCTTTTTGATTCAATGCTTGCATGATGCTCGCTCTATCGTCCGACACGACTTCATTGATAGTCCGACGACCAAACTCAGCGCGCAAAGCGTCATTTAATTGCTGCTCTAGTAGTTGATCGGTGTTTTGAATGCTGCCACCGGTTGTCTTGTAAAATTGCGGAACATCGCGAATGCGCCATTTGACAAAGTAGTCGGCAATAACGCGTTTTTTCTCCACAGTGACTATAGGTGACGATTTAATATCTAAATTTTGCAATTTGGTACTAAACATCAAAACATGTTCTATCACAGGCCATTTAGCGTGCAGTCCAGGCTCTGCAATATAAGTACTGCCATCACTCGCCCCTTTCAAAGCACCTAAGCGTTGAATCATAGCTTTTTGATCGGCACGTACCGTATACAAAGACATGCTTGCCAACACAATCACAACGACGGTGACAATGACTATGAGTTTCTTATGCTGATTCATTATTGGCCTCCATCGCTAGAACTAATGTAGCTATTGCCAGATGTAGTCGAATCTAAATAGCTGTTGCTGCTATTATTGGCGATACTGGCTGCCGCAGCTGCGAGCGTTGTATTTTGCTTATCATCGCCACTGGCCGCCTCCGCAGCACTATCCACAGGGTTATCAACCTCGCCTACATCTCCCAACATTTTGTCTAGTGGCACATTCAATAACAATTGATTGCTCTTATTTACATCTATAAACAATTTATTGGTTTTAGACAATACAGCTTCCACCGTACCTAAATAGAGGCGTTCGCGCATGACCCCTGGTGAACGACGATATTCTGGTAACATCGCTAAAAAGCGTGCAGTTTCACCTTGTGCATTTAACACCACTTGTTCTTTGTAGGCTCTAGCGCCCGCTAATAAACGTTGCGCTTGCCCCAAAGCTTCAGGAATGACTTTTTCTTGATAGCCACGCGCCTGATTCACAATTTGTTCCCGTTCTTGTTCTGCTTTGATGGCGTTATCAAAAGCATCTTTGACTTCATCTGGCGGTTTTGCAGGCTGTAAAGCGACATCTACTACTTGCATGCCTACACCATAACTTTTTAGGATATAGCTTAGCTGAGTTTGTACACCCGCGCGCACATCTTCACGGCCACTGGTTAACACTTGATCTAAAGTGGTATTACCTATAACTTGCCGCAAAGCGCTGGCGGTGGATTCTTGCAAAGTAGCGACGGGATCGATCACATTGAATAGAAAGTCACGTGCATCACTGATTCTATATTGTATTGCGATATCAACATTGACGATATTCTCATCTTTAGTCAGCATATCTGCGTTGTAGGAATAAGAGAAAACATGTTGTTCATCTACTTTATAGATGCGGTCCAATAAGCTAGGCGCCCAGTGCGGCCCGTCGCCTACCGTCTTAACATATTTGCCCATACGCAGCACAACTGCTTTTTCAGCCGGTTTGACTATATAAAAGCCTGTGAGCACCCATAGTCCGACTATAACACCCACAATCCAACGCCACGGCAGACCTTTGCCAGGGGCATCGTCAGAGCCTGTGCCATTTGGCTTGGCTTTGCCAAACACACGGCGCAATTTATCTTGCATGTCTTTAAGTAGCTTATCGATATCCGCAGTATCATTACCGTTGGCCGGTTTCTTGCCCCACGGGTCGTTGTTCTTTTGATTGCCAGGTTGATTCCAAGCCATGACTTACTCCACTCACTGAATTGTGTCTTAAAAATAAACAATTTGTGCTGTGCACCACTTTCTCTATCACACAACGCCTCATTCTATCATCATTCTTGGATTGAGTACTAGCTTATTGTAGGGTACACTTCCTTCTAAATAGCCACAGTCTATAAGTAGTATTATGTACACTTCTAAAACGATTTTTTTTATCTCCGACGGCACAGGCATCACGGCGGCAAATGTAGGCCATAGTCTGTTAACGCAATTTCCGAATGTGCAATTAATCAAGCAATTTCGGCCTTTTATAGATTCGCTGGAAAAAGCACGCTCCGTTGTAGCCGAAATCAATAGCATCTATGAAAAAACGGGGGAAAAACCGGTATTATTTACCACCATTGTTGATGACGCCCTACGCAATGAAATCTACCAAAGCCAGGCCGTTATGCTGGATTTCTTCCATGGCTTTATAGAACAATTGGAAAACCACTGGAAAATAGACTCGAATACGCGCATAGGCGGTGCGCACGGTGTAGAAAATAATCCTGCTTATAATATGCGTATAGACGCTCTTAATTATACGCTCAGCACCGACGACGGTTTAGGATATCAATTATACCCCGAAGCCGACGTCATTTTAGTGGGTGTTTCTCGCTCAGGGAAAACTCCTACCTGTCTTTATTTGGCGATGCATTTTGGTATTTATGCCGCAAATTATGCTTACACCGATGACGATGGGCAATACTTTGAATTACCCTCCGCATTAAAAGAACAACGCCATAAATTATTTGGTTTGATCATTTCCGCCGATCATTTGCATGCGATTAGAAGTAAACGCAAACCCAATACCGCCTATGCTTCCTTAGCACGTTGTCAACATGAGTTAAAAAACATGAAAGATTTGTTGTTGCGTGAAAATATACCTTTTATAGATGCCACAGTGCGTTCTGTAGAAGAGATCTCTACTACAATTGTGACACAGTTGGGACTAACACGTAGAGATGTTTGATATACTCTTCGCCAATGAAGATGTGAGATCTTGATGAATGCTATAGATTTAAATCGAAGCTTTGTCATCCTCGATACCCGGAGTACCGAGTACAGGCTCCGATCGGGGATCCAGTTTTAAATCAAGTTTTTCCTGGATCCCCGACTGCGGCCTCGTGGCCGCGTCGAGGATGACAATTACAAATCTATATCAAACATTTGTAGATCCAAAGTATCGCCATTTCTTTCTACAGCCAATAAAGAATATTCCGGCGCCCTGATCCACGAAGAGGGATCCACTGTTAATGGCTCAGAAGAAACAATAATGCTGCTTTTCAACGGATAACCTCGCATTTCATAATGACCTTTGATGTCCGTATACGCTTCGCCTAACGTATACCACAATGAGTGATAATCTAAATGTGCATCAACTGCTCCTGGTACATAATGTCCATAATCAATAACATAACGCGCAGCAACTAATCGCTGACCATCGGTAATAAATAAATTGATAGGTGAAAAAGAATAAACGCCCTTATCGCTTCTAATGGCTCTTAAAATATCAAAACTTTCAAATACTGCTTGTATCATTTCTTTTAAGGTTGGCACTAACGATGGTAACCGGCTTAAAAACAAAGCATACAACCATTCTGTATCAGTAGAACCTTTAATCTGTGAAAAGTATTGTGGCTTGATTTCTGCAGTTAGAGCAGTTTTCAATTCGTCCAAATGGGTCAAAGCGCCATTGTGCGCTAACACTACATTGGTCCCTTCAAATATGAATGGGTGTAAATTCTGTTGTGAGATCACATTGCGCATACCCATTTGATCACCCTCATAAGGCAACCCGCGCACATGTGCCAAGATACATTCACCTTTTATTTGGGCGGCAATATTTTCCAGATTCTTATCGTAAAAAGGCAGGGTAATCGATTTGAATATCATGGGTTTTTCTGCTGCAGAAAATTGTTTACTCCATGTTGCCATACCAAATCCTGCTAAATTCTGCATGCCATGCATATAACGTGGGTCATACGCTTGCTTAACCAAAGAAGCATCGGTTTTATATAACAAATCATACAGGCTCAATGTGTTACCTAAATACATTAACGCTCTACACATGGTTTACCTCTTGACTCATTTTATATACATCTTCCACATTCAATTGTAAAAAAATCCAATTAATCGCTGCCATTTGTGCGCCCACAGAAGCCCACAAAGGTTGCATGATTTTAGTCCATAAGATAGGCATTTTTTCTTTAATGATGGTCATTGTTGCTTCATCTAAAGAAAAATAGATACCATCTTCGCGCATAACATAGCGATAAGGTTGGATTAATTTGTCAACATATTCTATGGTGCCACAAAAGTTTCCAGGACCATAAGTGGCCACTTTGACCATGTGTTCACTGAGCATCACCGCTTGTACCGCTCCCCACAATAGCCAATAGAAACAATGGTTGTTTTCGTGAGTATTTTGCACCACTTCGCCGCGGTATAAAACACGCAATTTAACCAAACTGTTTAAAAAATCAATTTCATTTTGAGCTAAAGTACTGAAGAAAGGAATAGGCAACGGTTGTGCATTAGGTGTTTTCAAAAACTCACTTAGACTATGGCTGTTTAAGTTATCCACAGCTTTTTTTAAGGCTTCTTTTTTAACTAATTTAGGCATAGGCCAAATTTGTTGATACTCTGCTTTATTCGGAATATGTTGTAATAATTGGCGACTACGTTGACAACACCGTAAGGCAATAGCTTGTTTTATTTTGTCACTTAATTGCGGATAGATAATGGCCACGGTTTGTAAACTGCTAGGCGTTAGCAAAAGCCCAGTGACAGCTTCTACTGCCGTCACGCTGCTTGTCGCCGTATAATTTGCAATTAAAGAAATTTCCCCGAAAATATCACCTTCTTTTAATAAGGCAATGTCTAACTCACCACCACCGAAAATTTTCAACCGAACTCGAACACTACCGGATAAAATAATATGCAAACCTTGATGAGTGGTAGCCTGTGAAATAAGGCGTGTTCCCGCAGCAGCAGAAAATGGTTGCAAATAGCTCATCAACTGCGCCAACTCTAGCTCCAATAATCCTGAAAATAAATCTATCTCTTTGAATTTACTCTCTAACATGTATTTTTCGCCTATTTTTAAATTATAGGTTCAGTATAGATGAAAATAACCCCACCTGCAGTCATTAGAACCGCTCGGTCACAAAGAACTTGTCCCTCAATGCAGAATACGTTATGCTTACACTCTATGATTACCTTTTTTCGCCATTTAAAACAACGACTCACGCATACTCTCTGGGAGGCCGATCCCGGGTACCTGCACCTGCGGCAAGGCGGCCGCACTCTGATCGCAGCAATTGCCACTCTATTAATTTGTTTCTGGCCAGAACTGTATACGCGTGTATTGGCATGCTTTGCAGCTGGACTTATCTGCCAAGGCATCGGCGATGCAAAAATAAGCTCACAAAAAGCCACTTTTGCCATAGCGGCGGTAGCCTTACTCGCTAATTTTACATTGGTCTCTTATGCTAATCCTTATCCACTGGTGATGGCTATTATCATCATTTGCACAAGCTTTGCCGTGTTTGCGTTGCGTAGCCTAGGCCCACGCTATGCACTCTTTCCTTTATTTATTTGGATTATGGGGTTTATAACCAGCATCTTTCCCAGCGTCACGGGTTTTGCTTTTATAATGCGTTTTGGATGCATCGCTCTCGGCTGTGGCATTTCTTTTTTGGTTTATTTTTATCTGCTACCGCCACGCCCTTTATCTTACTTCTTCGAAAACATACGCTATTTTATAATCTTAGTTCACTCGCGTAGCTTAACCTTAGAACAGCAACTGCAACAACCTAATCCTTTTAAAGCTAAAGGAAAGTATCCTTTACAACTACGCCGTTCTTTAAGAAAGTACTATTTGCACAATCAAACTATTTTGGCATCATCTGAAGTTGCTAACTCTACTCGTAAAAATCTCTTTTTATCTTTGTTAACAACTCATTATTTGGCAGGAAAAGCCTTGTTGATGTTGCAAGATAACCTCATTGCTTTAGCGCACAGCCCTTTAATTGAAGAGTTTGAAATTAAAACAGCACTTTGTCAAAGCTTAAAAGAAATGAGCGCTTTCACACAAAATATACACGTAGATTCGCGTGCACTTAAAATTGTTCTAAAAGATAAATTCCTTGCTTACCCTAAAAGCATCCAGTTCTTAAAAGAATTATTAGAAAAATCACCTTTAAATATCGTGGAGTTAGTGCCATTATATCAATTCATCAATAGCTTGAATGAATTGTGCGATTGCTTATGCGCCTTTACAGACGAATCCACTGTAAACGCGGAGGAGTCAGCTTATGCTCAGTAATCCAAATTTTCGTTTAGGTCTACAAGCGGCCGTTGCCATGGCCATTGCCCTGAGTATACAGCACGTTTATCATTTCGAGCGCTCCTATTGGTCTGTATTTACCAGCATGATTTTGTTTTCACAAACCTTAGGCAGCAGCATTAAAAAGTCATTCGAACGTGTCGCCATGACTATATTCGGCGGCAGCCTCGCCACTGGACTTTATTATATACTGCCGACTACAGAACTACCTCTTGTAACTATTATTCTATGTAGTGTGTTTTTCCAAATTTGTTTTATGCAACGATTCTATTTAGGCTCTGCATTTTTTGCTTCTGTGTTTATTGTTTTCTTTTTCGCTCTAGTTCAATCGTGGAGCATACATCTGCTGATGGTACGTATACTCGAAACTATATTAGGTGCAGCCATTACTTCATTTTGTAGTTTT
The DNA here is from genome assembly GCA_044369355.1 of Gammaproteobacteria bacterium. Taxonomy (GTDB): domain Bacteria; phylum Pseudomonadota; class Gammaproteobacteria; order UBA1113; family UBA1113; genus VFKP01. The sequence goes on from JBIPMB010000021.1 coordinate 10,128, forward strand.
TTAATTTTTCCCATCAAAACAGAAGAGAGCTTACTCACTAAAATCCCCCTGTTTATAAGAGATGCTCGTGCTTTGTCGGATCAAATCTTAGAAACCTTGTTATCGCCTAAAGCAAACCCCAAAGCCACGCTGAAAAAGGCCAATGCCTGCCTGGTATTGTTGTCTGAACTGGATCAAGAATATGAGCACTTAGGTTATGAAGTGGGGCGGCATCACAGCAAAAAAGAAATCAAATACACGCTTAAAGCTTTGAGTCATTTTTACTATTATCTCAGTGATGCTGCTTCTTGGTTATTGCACTTACAGGACAGATCTCTGTTTTTAGCATTAAAAGACGAATTGCGCGCTCTGCTAAACGCTTCTCTAGAAGATTTAAGCGACATCAACACAGCGCTTATAAAGGAAAAAGACATCTTATTTAGCCCAGAGTTTTCAACGCGGTACGGTATTTTACAGCAAAAAGCGGCTACTTTAGAGAAGAATCCCGCTTATAGCCGCCAAGCTTGGCTAGATTACTATGCTTTATGCAATTTTCTAAAAACCATGAATGAAGTGCTTATAGCATTGGAAAAGTAATTAAAGACATGGTATAATTATAATGTATAGGGGGCGACCTGGTTTCGACGTGGGTTGCAAAACCTAAGGCGCATGTCGAGGATGTAGCTTACCTCGTAAATCACGCTGCAATTAAAGTAATCGCAAATGATGAACTTTACGTCGGTCACGGTGAACTCTTAGCAGAAGCTGCTTAGTTTTTACCGCTTGCTGCTTAAAACACAGCACGGCGCCAGCACCCTAGTCCGCCTGTGGGCTTACGGTGAGGGTAATACAATACAGGACCGCTGGCTAAAGTAGTGCCCCTACTTAGTCGGTTGAATTTAGGGCTTCGCTGCTTAGGATCCTGCCGATTGGAGCCTAAGTGGTCAAATTAAATAATACGGCTAAACATGTAGTGCTAAGGGCGGAGAATTTACGGACGCGGGTTCAATTCCCGCCGCCTCCACCAAATTGAAAGTACTAGTTTTCCAAAAATTCCATAAAAATCAATTTGCTACCATATTTCCCTTTAAATTGTCCATATTTGGCAATATAGTAAGAGAGTAACATGGCTAAGAGCTACTATAAAAATAGTCTGAAATTTAAGGTATTAGATCGTATCCAGCAGATGTCTGGGAATATAGTCTTGCGTGAAGATATTGAAGACATGGGAAGTCCTCGTCAAATTAGCCGATGTTTTAGAGATCTTGTAGAAATGGGTGACTTAATTAAAATTGGCTATGGTATCTACGCTAAATCTTACTTATCAAAATATATTAACAAACCAGTAATTGCGAGTGGTTTTGGCCAAGTCTGCAAAGAAGCATTAACAAAATTAGGTGTTAAATGGCAGCCTGGTAGTGCTGAGCAGGCCTATAATGCAGGTCTATCGACCCAAGTCCCTGTACGCACTATCGTGCAGTTAAAAAGCCGTTTTAGAGGTCATCTGAATTATGGTAACAGAAAATTAATTATAGAGAAGGGAATCAATGCTAGATAATCAATTATTTGAACTAATTACGGCCACCAGTGAACAATTAGACTTGGAGGATTCAGTAATTGAAAAAGACTATTTTGTTACCCAAGTTATTCATGCACTTTCAAAGATAGAAAATGAGTATTTTCGACTGGTGTTTTGCGGTGGTACCTGTTTATCTAAAGCGCATAAAATTGTTAACCGCATGTCGGAAGATGTAGATTTTAAAATCCAATTAAAAAAAATAGATGCGAATTTAAGCAAAACAAAATTCTTAAAAGAGTTGAAAGAATTCAGATCGCATATTAGAGCAAATTTGACCCTCCCCGGCATAATTACGGGTATGCCAGTTGTGCGTAATGAAGGATAGTATTCACGAATTGATATTAACTACCCATCCTTTTTTCCTGTTAGCACAAGACTGAGATCACATATATTATTAGAATTTACGGTATCCAATATTCATCTTGCAACAACAACTCTGCCAGTAAAAACACTAATTGAAGAAACATTAGAAAATGTAATTATATTCCCATCTTCATCTACTCCTTGTATCTCGGTAGAAAATACAGCAATCGAAAAATGGGTTGGTCTTACACGTAGACTTGCGGCTATTGAGCGTAAATATCATCCTGATGATGAGACATTGATACGACACGTCTATGATTTAAATGCAATTAAACAAGCTAATAAAATTAATGTGGTTTTTTTTACTTTAGCCAAGATTATTGTTGGCAATGATGCCAAGCAATTTAAAAACCAACATCCTGAATACTCAGCTGATCCAGGCAGCGAAATTCAATTATCCCTAACGTTACTGAAAAATAAACCGTTATGGAAAGAGCGATATCAAAATTTTATCGAAGAAATGGTATACGACAGTACCCCTGCACTGGAATATGAAAACGCCATAAATGTCATAGAACAGATTAGCGTAACGGTGATGGATTCCTTTTGAGAACAGTCTTAATTTGAACTATTGACATAGTAACGCAGGTATCTAATACTAATCCCATGGATTATGCGCTGATTTCATCTCAAGACGAATTTGCTCTATATCTTTTTCAAACATTTCTTGATCTTTTCTGTCAAGTTATGGCAAACGCCTGAATAGTGCATTTAGCTGGTCTATTTTTAAACCTGCTTTTTCACCCACTATTGATATCATTTTGACAATAGTTTCCTTTGGTGCCAAATGCGGCGGACTATCCCGCCGCATCTAACTCTATTTAATACGGCTCAGCGAAACATTTCACTTTGCAGACTTCTTTTAGACAAGGAATGTTCCATTGAGCAAGCCAAAGTCTGATCTATGTCCTGCCACAGTGCTTTATGCTCTGGGCCGTTAGTATCACCATATAGGTATTGGTGATAAGAAAGTGGTTTCTCTTTAGCCTGTTTGTCTGAACCACTACCTCCAATGACCGAATAATAATAAGTTGTATCGCCGTCATGCAATGCATTTGCATCACACAGTTCCCAACTTTCGGCTAATGCGGATCTATCATCCGCGACCAGTAGACGAGGCATTTTCTTTCTGGCCGTAATCGCCTCTGCCATGGATTGCATACCATCATTTTCAGCAAGTTCTGCAAAAAAGAACATATCCTCTTCTGTTCTTACCACAAGTTCCATAGCATTGCCTTTCTCATCCAACAGCATGTAGCTGCCAGTATCGTCCGCTAGATAGAATTCAACTATGTTATACTTAACTAGTATTTCGTTGAACTTTTTAATAAATGCTTCACTGTGTAAAACATCATGTCCATTCTTACTCAGCAAATCAAACACACTTTGCGACAATTGGCTGAAATATTGGATATTGAGTTCTTGAACATAGCTTTTTATTTTTGTAATGTAATCTGCCGCTTCTTTTTTAACAAATCGATCTATTTGCCCTAAATTAAATGCTTCCACAGCAAAATCATTGTCTGCTTCACCCGTAAGCACTATCTTTTTATAAGGTAACCCAGATAATTCTTCACAAAATTTAAGCCCATTCATCTCTGGCATAGCGTAATCGACTATAAGAACAACTGGACGATCAAATCTAACGTGTTGATTATATATTTCCTTACACAATGAGGCTACATTCACATCAACGGTTACAGCCGAAGGAATATAATGCTCTGAAACTGAGATATATTTAGTCAACAGCGTTTTCATAAATTCGCCGTGTTTTTTGAGATACGTTAAAGCTTCAGTAGGTGAAACAAAACTTTCTGAATGAAAGTCTTTCCCCAATGCCAATGACAAATTATTGGAAAAATCGGCATTATCATCAACGATGATAACTTTGGTTGGGAAATAACAACAAGGGATACTTTCTTTAAACATCATAATCTACTCCTTAGCTATAAATAAAATCCTGAACACTTATCTAGAAGTGTTGATTATCATCTTAATTGCTTGGCAAATCAAGCATATTAGACTGATAAACACATCTAAATTATATCGAAAAATAACGAGTTACATAACCCGTTGTTTTATTTAATTTTTATATTCAAATAAACTTTCCCTCCCTGTTAGGAAAAGTGAGAATAAATCTCGCATATACTCCCTCTTCAGATTCACAATCAATATCACCGCCATGTTCCTGCATACACATCTTGCAAAACGCTAGCCCAATGCCAGTGCCATGATCTGTATCCTTAGTAAAGAATTTATCGAAAATATGAGGAATAGCATCTGGGCTAATCCCTCGAGCAGTATCTTCAATATAGAGTCTATTCCTCTCAAGCCCATTCTCTACCCACAGCTTTATTTCTCCACGGCGCGCTGCCGCGATTGAATAAACTGCATTTTTGAGAATATTCAGTAAAACTTGAATAATGAGTACCTTTGAACCTAAGAACTGAAAATCAATATCGCAAGACCAATGTATTAAACTTCTTTCTTGCGCAGTAAAAGGATATATCGCTAAAGCCTCTTCTACACACTCAACAATGGACTGTTGTTCAAATTTTTGCTTGTCAATTTTTCTAAAAGACAAGTTGGTTAATAGCATATCAATTACTAAAGAGGCATGATCAACTTGTACGTTGATCCCATCAATTCCTTTTTTCAAAATGTCTATATGCGCGGCACGAATAGGGGGAACATCCAAGCTCGCATTTTTAGCAAGTTCATAGCCCTGCATTAAGTCCGGCAGATAAGCTTTTAAGCCTGCAACAAACGATTTAATTGAATTTAAGGGCGTTCTCAATTCATGGGCAATACTAGCACTGACCAAGCGCATACTTTCAATACGCTCTTTTGCAGAGGCAAGTTCAGCCTCCATAACTTTCCGCTCTGTAATATCAACAGATACACCAATAATACCTATTATTTCATTTCTTTTGTTGCGCAGAGGTACTTTTTTAGATAAGAAAACTGCACTTCTACCATCTAATAATGTAACAGGCTCTTCTAAGATCGTTGTTTCTCCAGATAGCATAATTCTTTGATCGGCTTGAACGATAGCTTCTGCTTGTTCTTTTCCATAAAAATCATAATCTGTTTTTCCAAGAACGTCTTTAGCACTCGATAAATTGAAAGTTCTTGCCTGCTCATCATTGCATCCCAAAAAAGAGCCATTGCTATCTTTCCAATAAATATGACCAGGAGCAATAGATATGATTGTCTCAAGTCGCTCTAAGTTATTTTTGTTTTCACTTTTAGTCATCATTCTTCCCTATTTGCTCTTTCCCATCAATTCTCTCTCAATCTAAGGCATCTTTATTCGGCAAAATAAAATTGCTGCGGCTTTGCCAAACCATCCTTTCCAAATTGAATATCCAGTGGATATAATTTTCTCGCGTCTTTCAAAATAAATCGCTTGTATGTTTCAATCATTGCGGCATTTCTGCGCACAGGATATACCTCAAAATCGCAATCAACTTCAGGCCATATGCAATAAGCAGCGCATTCTTCAAGTATATATGAAAAACAAATTTTGTATGCTCTATCTCGATTAAACTCTGCTGGATTATGTATGCGCAATTTATATCTATCAAGATAAGAATTTATTGTTTTATCAAAAAGAGCCTTGTAAGTTTCATCTTGCTCTAGTTCAACTCTCAACAGATCGTAGAAATACTGATATTTTGGATGTTGTAACCAAAAATCCCAACGAACAACCCCATCAAGACAATTCAATATGGAATAGTACTTCTCATTACGTGACAACCACGCATCTCCTTCTTTTAAAGAAGAATTATAAAAATAATCTGGCATCATTTCACTATTAAGGGACATTGTATAACGCTGTAACGTATCTACAACCAATATTTTACATGACTTAAAATTCTCATTAATCAGCGAGACCGTTGAAATAAATCTTTCTCCCTCATGATAATCTTGCCCTACGCTAATGGTCAATAAACAAGAGCTATCCTTACAATCTTCTAGACTTTTCTCATTAAAAACCATCTTTAATTTTAATTTTCTTGACATACATTACACCTTACATATTTTTTATTATAATTTACTAGTTCAAACAAACATTTGTTTTTGATTTTTCATTCTATAAAAAACAATCAACCAAATTACACCCCCGCAAGTAACCATACTGGCTAAAGTTCCAAAGGCAAGTAGATAATCTTTTCTTAAAAACCCATGCAAAGCGGTTGCCAATTGAATAAGCCAAAATCCAAAAAAAGTGATAAAAGAAACTTCTTTTGAGTCCTTACTTGCTATAATACGCATAATTTGTGGAATAAATAGCGCTGCATTCACAAATAAACTGGCTACAAAACTATATTCAATGACTTTTTCGAGTATCATTCTCTATCCTTCTATAAAACCGCATTTATATACTCTGTTTCTTGCTGAGACTCTTTAGTTATTACTTACACATTCAGAAATAACTGCATTTACGCTGTTGAGCAGAATAGAACAATCGTCTTCACATTGCAATACAAATAAGTAAAAACATCTGTATTGATTATATTTATATAGAACTCTGCATGTGAATGATCGTTCTTAACGTTAGTCTAATCCAGCTTGATTGCTTCTTATTCTTTCTAGCACAATATCCATGTTATTAACCTAGAAATAGCTCTTAAAATATCTAACGTACACTCCAACTTTGTAAAACAACTCATTCAATTGTTCCTGTAGTACCAGAGTATGTAACCTAATAAGAAATCTACTTTCTTCACATTCTAGCTTTGCTTACTTACTGCTTGATATTTTATTCATCCTAATGGCTCACACCCCATGGGTTCTTTAAGCACTTGCAGCTACGGGCACAACTCCATTTTGTAACAAGTTATAGTTGTGCCTCTGAAAAGGGCTTAAACTTATTTCGCTTAATATACACACATCATGAACAGTTGGAACATAATAGAACAATTTGACCTCTATTGCAAGATACTAGAATTATTGATTAGAGCATATTTAGGCCAGAAATAGCCTTTTGCGTCAGTTACTTGCACATAAAGAGAGCTATTCATATATCCATTAAAGCTCTTTTCTTTAAGAAATTTCGTACAAATAAGATGCAATACAAAGATTCATACTTTTTTTCCCCTATGATTTACATTTTGTACGCCTTCAGCTACTATAGATTTTGAGATAACTGTTTAAGTTATTTCACAATGGGGGTATATTTGGGGGTATTCTTTTTAAAACCAGAAAAGAAATTAATACAATTCAACAAGATACATAGCCAATTTGATAGTCGCCGCCCCACCAATAAAAAATAGGCCCATCGGGTCTATTTTTTTATTCAATACAAAAGGATATGTACTTGAATCAAAAATCATTACCCCCTATTACGGCAAAATCTCGATGGCAGTTAATCGTCGTTGGCATTTCATTAATAGCACTTGTTTTATCTCTAATATTTAAGATCACATCCATCGCATCTCCAAATTTGCCACTTTTGATTGCCATAATTCTAGGTGGCATACCCTCTACTATTCAAATCTTAACAAAATTACTCAAAGGTAATCTCGGCGCAGATTCATTAGCTGTGATTGCATTGATAACGGCATTTATTTTAAATCAATATTTAGCGGGTGTTATCATTATTTTAATGTTAGCCAGTGGTCAAGCCCTCGAAGTTTATGCCATGCGAAAAGCATCATCTGTTTTGCTAGCGCTCTCTGAACGCATGCCCACTTTTGTACATCGTCGAACTCATGGTGATATTAAGGATATTCCACTCGTTGACATCCATATTGATGATGAAATCGTTGTTTACCCTCATGAAACTTGTCCAGTCGATGGTATCGTTATCGAAGGCCGCGGTTCAATGGATGAGTCATATTTAACCGGTGAGCCCTATCAAATTTCAAAAGCACCTGGAACAGCGGTATTATCGGGCGCAATTAATGGCGAGACCGTATTCATTATACGAACTCAACAATTACCTTCTGATTCACGTTATGCATCTATTGTTGCAGTGCTGCAAGAAGCTGAACAAAAGCGACCAACGCTTCGCAGAATTGGCGATCAAATTGGCGCTATTTTTGCACCTATAGCTTTGGTGCTTGCATTAGCTGCTTGGTATTTCACCGGTGAATCAATCCGTTTTCTTGCAGTATTAGTGATTGCAACACCTTGTCCTTTGCTGATCGCGATTCCAATCACTTTGATTAGTGCTATTTCAATAGCCGCTAGACAAGCCATTATTATTAAAGACCCAACTGTTTTAGAAAAACTACCGACTTGTCGCACAGCTATTTTCGACAAAACAGGAACGCTCACTTACGCTAAGCCAGTGTTAACTAAAATATTAACCTCTGAAAACGTCGATCCTAATTTTATATTACAAAATGTTGCTAGTTTAGAACGTTATTCTAAACATCCTTTGTCTGGGGCTATTCTTCAAGCAGCTGAAAAAAATAAATTAACCCTTTTAAATGCAAACAGCGTTTCTGAGCAGCCAGGAAAAGGATTAAGTGGTGTTATTAATGGAAATAATATATCCGTGACGCATCGTAAAAAGTTAATGGAATCTCATCCCGAATTTATTGACCAACTCCCTCCTACAGCTACAGGGTTAGAATGCATTATCCTGCTTAATGACAAATATGCTGCAACAATATTTTTTCGCGATATACCTCGTGAAGAAAGCAAATCATTTATCAGTCATTTGGGCCATATACACCAATTTAATAAAATAATGTTGGTCTCAGGAGATCGCGAATCAGAAGTGAATTATTTGGGGAAACTACTTAATTTAACTGAAATATATGCTTCGCAAACTCCTCAACAAAAATTATCAATCGTTAGATCTGAGATGAAAGAAGCCGCCACGCTATTTATGGGGGATGGTATTAATGATGCGCCCGCATTAACGGCAGCTACTGTTGGAATTGCCTTTGGGCAATATAGTAATGTGACAGCTGCAGCTGCAGGCGCAGTAATCATGGAAAGTACTTTACAAAAAGTTGATGAATTGATACACATCAGCTTGGCCACTCATAAAATTGTATTACAAAGTGCGATAGGTGGTATGTTCTTAAGTTTAATTGGGATGGGTTTTGCAGCCGCAGGATTCATTACTCCGGTTGCAGGGGCGATACTTCAAGAAATAATTGATATTGCTGCCATCATAAACGCACTTCAATTGATATGGCAGCCTAAGATAAAAACTGATTTTCTTAAAAAAGATTTAAACTATTGAGCTTTTCGACAATCACTGATGACCGTCGATTTAATTAGTAAAAGGAGAAAATGTGCCTTTTCTATAGTCGCTCACGACCAACGAAAAGGCACGAAAAATGAGTCCTGATTATCTGATTTTACAGAATGACACAGCTTTTTAAACAACAGTTTTCTTCATTATTGGCATCCTTGTCCCTGGTTGGCGGCGCCAAGAAACCAGGTCCTGCGGACCAATTAGATGCTCCATTGCCCTGTAACAAAGGCGCTTTTTCGTTATCTTTTTGCTGCTTTAATGCATCTTCTTTTGCTGCAATTTGTTCAGCAATTTGAGTAAACACCTTGTCTACATTAAGGCCCGCCTTTGCGCTGGTTTCTATATACTGACAGCCTAGTAAATCGGCGTATTTCTTCGCCGTTTCATACTCAACTACTCGCTTTACGACATCACTTTTTGTACCAACAAGGATTATTTCAGGATTAGAATATGACCCTGCGTTAATCTTCGCTTGTTCTAAATTTTTTTCAAGCTGATTAAAACTTACTTGATCCGTCAAATCGAATGCAAGAACAATACCCTGCGCTCCCCGATAATATCCCTTCGGAAGAGTTCTAAATTTCTCTTGCCCTGCACAATCCCATATTTTTAATTCTGCAGTTTTATCTCCTATCAGGATTGATTTTATCTTAAAATCTACCCTAATTACTTTAGTCTCACACTCTACCCAAATCTGCTACACTTAGCATTGGAAGCTTATACAGTATTCATTTACAGGGTGGGGCTCACATGATTCATTTACGCAAAAGCAGTGATCGTGGACATAGTCAAATTGACTGGCTGAGTAGCTATCATACCTTTTCATTTGCGGACTATTATGATCCACAATTTATGGGTTTCGGTAATCTACGCGTCATCAATGAAGACACCGTTCAACCAGGAAAGGGTTTCGGCAGACATCCACATAATAATATGGAAATCATTTCATATGTTGTAGACGGATCGTTAGAACATAAAGACAGCATGGGCACAGGGTCCGTTATCACTCCGGGTGAAATTCAGATTATGTCGGCAGGCACGGGCATTGAACATAGTGAGTTTAATCACTCTCCTTCGAGTTTACTGCATTTTTTGCAAATCTGGATCATTCCTAAATCCTCTGGACTAAAACCCAAATATCAGCAAAACACTATCTCGAGAACTGAAAATTCACTCATTCTGATTGGCTCACCAGAAGGGAAAAATGGATCTATCACGATTCAGCAAGATGTAAATTTAT
>JBIPMB010000053.1:0-12712 GCA_044369355.1 Gammaproteobacteria bacterium
GGCCGCTGCGATCTCAATGGACAACTATTATCTGCAGGTGATGGCGCCGCAATTCAACATGAAAAATTGTGTCATATTCGCTGTATCGAAGCTGCAGAGTTTCTTTTATTTGATTTAGCTGCAAAGTGATGTGTTTAATTTTTCAAATTATTGATAAATAATCTAAAAATTCATTTGCATTCCATATTAGACGGGCCTATAATCCATTTTAGACGAAGCTTTGTTCCATTTTAGACGTGAAGATGGTCCCATTTAAAAGCGTTTTTTGACTACAAAATATACAGGGGAAACCATTGGAAACAAATAAAACCGATTTTCCAAGAAAACTTAAGCGCCATTTGGAAATTGCGATGCAAGATACCCCTGTGGTGTTGATCAACGGACCTAGACAATCTGGGAAAACAACGTTAGTGAAACAATATTCATCATCCTTATCCTATTACACTTTAGATGATGACAATACACTGAATGCTGCAAAGCAAGACCCAGTGGGTTTTATTAATAAAATAGACAAAGCCATCATAGATGAAATTCAACGCGCACCAGAATTACTGCGTGCGATCAAACTTTCAGTAGACCAGAATAGGCAACCCGGACGCTTTTTATTAACCGGTTCAGCCAATCTTCTGACTTTACCGCAAGTCGGTGATAGTTTGGCTGGACGTATGGAAATACTCACCTTATTACCGCTATCTCTTGCTGAAATTGGTCGTCGAGAAAGTCTCTTTTTAAGCTACGTCAAAAATCAATCTTGGCCACAGCAAACAACTTCAGAGCAATTAGATATTGTTTCTAGGGTACTCACCGGTGGATATCCAGAGATGCTAACGCGGCCAGATCCAGCCAGACGTAGTGCATGGGCTAAATCTTATATTAGAGCCATCGTAGAACGTGACATAAAAGATATTTCCTCGATCGAGAAACTAGCCGAAATGCCAAGGCTTCTAGAAGTCCTTGCACAGCAATCAGGAAAGCTAACTAATTTTACCCAAATTGGTGGACAATTAAACTTAGATTCTAAAACAACACAAAAATATATTAGCTTACTTGAAGCTCTATTTTTAGTGCATCAATTAAAACCGTGGCATGGCAATGCCTTAACCCGGATTCTTAAAACGCCAAAAGTTCACTTCTTAGATAGTGGCCTTTTGGCGAGCCTTAACCGAATGACAATAGAAAGCGTTGAACGGAATAAATCTGATTTTGGCGCAGTATTAGAAACCTGGGTATATGGCGAATTATTAAAAACTATCTCCTTCACAGAAGAATCATGGCATATTTATTATTATCGCGACAAGGATAAAGTGGAGGTTGATTTTATTCTTGAAAATCATGCGCGTAAATTAATTGGTATTGAAGTTAAGGCAAGCCATACTATATTTAGTCAGGATTTTCGTGGATTAAGAAAACTGGCTAACTTAGCTGGTGAGAATTGGCTGAGTGGTATAGTCCTATACAATGGAGATAAATGTTTGCCTTTTGGAGATACCCTCTGGGCAATTCCTTTTTCTATGCTAGACTGATTATTCAATATTATTCAGTAACTCTGGAACCTTCTCGGCCAAATATAGTGGTAATCGGGCTATTAACTGCTGCCCCCGCAAAATTTAGATCAACAGTTTTTACTTGTAAAAAGTGTCATTTTACTACACTTTTTACAAGTAAAGAGTGTCTCTTTACTACACTTTTTGCAAGTTTGTCAGAGGAAGAATGAAATTAAACCTTTAATTTCATTACAAATCAATGAGTTGCATAAAAGCCCGTACATCTTAGTGCTTTTTATGCCTTGAAAAAGAAATGCTCACATAGTAAGATAACAGCTTAAACAAAACCCCGCTTTAGGCTCAACATGCATTTAACTCTATATGGCTTTCGTATCTGCCCTTACGTAGAAAAGGTAAGAATATTATTGAATGAAAAAAACATCCATGCTGAGCGTGTTGATGTAGATATTAGAAACAAGCCAGACTGGTTTTTAAAAATATCTCCTTTAGGCAAAGTCCCGGTATTATTGGTAGACAATGTGCTGCTTTTTGAATCGGCTGTCATCAACGATTTCCTCGATAATCTTTCTCCTACAAATAGCCTGTATCCCGCTGATAATATCAAAAAACATCTGAATAAATCCTGGATAGAATGGGGTAGCACACTGATTCTTGCTGCTTACGAAATGACGCTGGCCAAAGAGCACGATGTTTTTTTGGAAAAAAAACACTTGGTGGAACAAAAGCTAGCAACGCTTCAAGAACAAGTGAAGAATACACCCTTTTTTAATGGCGAACATTTTTCGATGATTGACCTAACATATGCGCCACTTTTTAAACGCTTTGACTGTTTATTCAGGATATATTCTATTGATCTTCTAGCTAAATTCCCTACATTACAGCTATGGTCAGATAATGTTTTAAAAAGACCCCGTGTTAAAGCTGGCTTTATTAACAATTTTGATGAAGAATGGGGCTTTCTCCTCAATTTAAAAGGCAGTTGCTTGATAGAGCAAAATAAGGTCACTTAGAGTTATCGATCGGATCAAGATTATCATTAACGTGCTCTCCTTTATAGCTCAAATCTTATGTTATTCAATCTCTCAAGATAATTTGCTCTAAAATCCACTCTATTTAAAAGACAATAAATTTTTCTCATAAAATCAAAACAATATAAAATTTTAAAAATGCTGCTTTTTATCATATTTTCCTTTATAATATACATTAATAATGTGCGCCTGATTCTAGGACAGAATTGGAGCAAATTCTGGACATATATTAAAGCTAGAAGGAGCGACACTATGAATAAAGATCCAATCTTACATGATCAGCTCGTTGAGCTTGCTCAACGAGTAGTAGCCGCGAAACAAAATGCCTTGCAATCAGCCAATACCGTTTTGCTCGATCTTTACTGGCAGATCGGCGAATACATCAGCCGTAAAATAGCAGATGCAGAATGGACTGAAGACTCGATAAAAAAATTAGCCCTACATTTTGAACAGACACAGCCCGGTTTACGCGGTTTTACTCTTGCAAATTTGTTTAGAATGCGACAATTTTATGAAACCTATAAGGAACATAAAAAAGTTGCGATACTAGTAAAACTTATACCTTGGGCCCATAATCTGATTATTCTAAATCGCAGTAAAAGCTCTGAAGAAAGAGAGTTTTATTTGCGTATGGCATTACAAGAAGGTTGGAGCAGCCGCGAACTAGAACGTCAAGCTGAATCAAACTTATTTGAACGGGTTGTTTTATTGCCGCGCAAAATAGTTCCCATGATGTTATACAATCATCCTGGGATCACGGCCCCATTAAGCGACGCTTATATATTAGAATTTTTAGGCATCCCTACCCAGCGCACCAAAACCAATATACGCCATACACTGATCAATCAACTAAAATCTTTTTTTACTGAATTATGCAGTGACTTTTGTTTTATGGGCTCAGAGTTTCCCTTACAAATTTCAGAATGGGATTTTCTATTAGACTTGTTATTTTTTCACCGTGGCTTGAATGCTTTAGTGGCCATTGAATTAAAGTTAGGAGAATTTGAGGCCAGTCATTTAGGACAATTATCGTTTTATTTGGAAACATTGGATAATAATATTAAAAAAGCACACGAACAACCCAGCATTGGTTTATTGATTTGCACAAACCAAAGAAATAGTCTTACAAAATATACATTTAATAAATCATTTACCCCAGAACACATTGCGGAATGTAAAGCACTCTTGCCCAGTAGAGCACTGTTGCAAGTAAAATTACAGGAATTTTATGAGAAAAATAATATCCTCGAAGAAGAAAATGCCTTAGCCTAAGTGGAACACAATGCCAATATTTTATTCACAAAATCCGATTTTTCTTCAGTATATTTTTCACGATCGTGTGTATACTGTTCAGCTAATTGTTTCTTCATAGCTTCATATTCACGAGCCACTTCGGGATGCGCTATTAAATAATCTCTAAAACGGATCTTTCCTAACCAATGTTTTGAACTAGGTTCAACGATATGTACATGATGCGTACGTCTTTCACCGAAGCGTGGCATGCCTCTTACAAAAAACATGCGTTCTGGATCAGGATTTGCAGCCCAATTTAGCTAACGGTTGAAAAACAAATTTCTGTTTAAAATTAGCACTACATTTCTTTTTTTGTTTATTTTTTGCCTTTTTTATTGATATTGGAGCCGTTTTTCAGGTACTATTCTCCTCTATTAATGAAGGACGGGTAGCGGCAGTCCCTATGCTCTCCTTCACTGTTAAGGTCATCACATGAATACCACACCCACAGCACTACAAAACCTATTAGAGCAAAAAAAATGGACAATTCGCCTGTTGCTGCTAGCTGCCATTGCGGCAGGAACCATGGCATCGGATATGTATGTACCCTCATTACCCTCCATTGCCGACAAGCTACACGTTTCAGCCATCGCCGTTAAATGGACTCTGTCTATATACCTCTTGGGTTTTGCCAGTCTACAACTGCTTTACGGCCCCCTATCTGATCGCTTTGGTCGTAAGCCCGTTTTTCTGCTGGGCTTTGCCATCGGGATTTTAGGCAGTTTTTTGTGCGCCATTGCGACTAACATCACTTTATTATTAGTGGGCCGTTTGATCCAAGGTATGGGCGTAGGTGCTGGCGCTACTTTGGGCCGTAGTATAGTTCAAGATCTCTATCAAGATGATCCAGAAAGGCTCTCCAAAGCCATTTCTTCTTTAATGATGGTGTTTAGCATAGCGCCTATTATTGCGCCTGTATTCGGCGGCTATTTACAACAGTATTGGGGCTGGCACAGTGTCTTCATCGTTTTTTGTGTTTACCTCAGCATAATAGGCATTTTAGTTTCTATTTATTTTCCAGAAACACATCTAGTGCGCAACCCGCACGCCTTGCACTTACGCAAATTATGGGCCTTGTATAAAAAAATGTTGTGCACACCTTCTTTTCTAGTCTTTACGTTGTTAAGTGGTGTTTCTTTCGGTGGTATCCTGGCTTATTACGCCATCAGCCCTTTCTTATATCAAACTCAATTAGGATTAAGTGCGGTGCAATATGGTTGGTTGGCCTTAGTAACAGCCGTGGTGTTAGTCATTAGTCGCGGTTTAAATATAATTTTAGCAAGACGTTGGGCTATACCGGCGCGCTTGAAAATAGGTTTGTTTAGTATGTGGCTAGGACCTGTCATCATGAGTGTATTCGCTTTATTCCACCAATTTAATATTGGCGTTATTTTATTTCCCTATATGATCTTTATGCTGGGTTCAGGATTAGTCATGCCCAATGCCATGATTTCAGCCATCAGGGAATTTAATCACGCTAAAGGCAGCGCTGCTGGACTTTATACTTTGTGCCAATTGACAGTTGTCTTTATCATTACCGTCACTGCTTCTCATTTGCAGCAAAAAACACAAATAGGTTTGGCGTTATTGTTACTCATCACCACGGTGTTAGCGCAAAGTGTATATGTATTATATCGTCGTTATTCTAGAGGTTAAAAGCTATGACAAAAAGAGCGCTGATCAGTGTTTCAGATAAAACGGGTTTAATTGAATTGGCCAAAGTGTTGGTCGACCATGGTGTAGAAATACTCTCTACCGGCGGTACGGCGGCTTATTTACGTGCGCAGCATTTACCGATACGCGATGTAAGCGACTACACACAGTTTCCAGAAATCATGCAAGGGCGCGTTAAAACCCTACATCCTAAAATTCACGGTGGCATCTTAGCGCGCTTACCTGAAGATAAGGCAATCATGCAGCAATTGGGGATAGAAGCCATCGATTATGTGATCGTCAATCTTTATCCCTTCAAAGAAACCATTGCCAAAGAAGGATGCACCCCCGAAGATGCGATAGAAAATATAGACATAGGCGGTCCTACTTTAATTCGCGCCGCGGCGAAAAACAAAGAACGCGTGGCGGTGTTTGTGGATCCCAAGGATTATGTGCTATTAATACATGCGTTAAATGACAAAATACCCTTATCAGCTGATGATCATTGGCACTTGGCCAGTATGGCTTTTGCACATACTGCAGAATATGATCGCCTTATTGCCGATTATTTCTTACAGAAGAAACAAACAAACAATATCTTACCAGCAAAGCTTCATCTCAATTTAGAGCAAAAGACCGGCTTACGTTATGGTGAAAACAGTCATCAAAAAGCAGGGCTTTATGTAGCTGCAGATAATACGGACAACGATACCTTGGCAATGAGTCCATTATTACAAGGCAAAGCTTTGTCTTATAACAATTTAGCTGACAGCGATGCCGCTTGGGCTTGCTTAGTTGCTTTAGGAGTAGACAAAAAAGCCTGTGTGATTGTCAAACATGCAAATCCTTGCGGTGTGGCTAAAGCAGAAACGTTGATAGAAGCTTATCAAAACGCTTATGCGGCTGATCCTACATCCGCTTTCGGTGGTATCATTGCAATGAACGGTACTATAGACGCTCAGTTAGCACAAACTATTATAGAGCAGCAATTTGTAGAAGTGATAGTAGCACCGCATTTTGAGGCATCGGCGTTAAGTATTTTACAAAAAAAACCGAATGTGCGTTGCTTGCAAGTAGCCTTGCGCGAACAAAGACCCACATATGAATTAAAAGCAATTTTCGGGGGTTATTTAGTACAAACGGTGGATAAACCTTTATTATTACAAGATGAAATGAAAGTCGTTACCACCGCATCGCCTACAAAAGAGCAATGGCAAGATTTAAAATTTGCTTGGTGTGTGGCTAAATATGTTAAATCGAATGCCATCGTTTATGCAGCGCATGAAAAAACACTGGGCATAGGCGCAGGACAAATGAGTCGCATCGATAGCGCACGCATCGCTGCCATTAAAGCCAAAGATGCGCAATTAAGCTTACAGGGTGCGGTAATGGCTTCCGATGCTTTTTTCCCTTTTAGTGACAGCTTAGAAAGCGCGCATGCTGCAGGTATCACTGCCATCATTCAACCTGGCGGCGCCATGCGTGATGAAGAGATTATTGCACGCGCAAATGAATTAAAACTTGCCATGGTATTTACCGGCATGCGACATTTTAAGCATTAGACTTTTTTAAATCGAGGAAAATCCCTATGAAAGTATTGATCATTGGTCAGGGTGGCCGCGAACACGCCTTGGCGTGGAAGTTCAAGCAATCCAAAGAAGTCACACAGATTTTTGTAGCACCGGGTAATGCCGGCACTGCGTTGGAACCCGGCATTGAAAATGTGGCTATCGCTGCCACTGATATTCCACAACTATTAAAATTTGCGCTAGCACAACAAATCGATTTAACCGTCGTCGGCCCAGAGGCACCTTTAGAAGCAGGTATAACGGATGCGTTTCAAGCAAAAGGCTTAGCAATTTTCGGTCCTACGCAAAAAGCAGCGCAGTTAGAAACATCCAAAGTATTTAGCAAAAACTTTATGGCAAAACACGGTATTCCCACCGCACCCTTTGCCAGTTTTAGCGACAAAGATAAAGCAAAAGCCTATGTACATAATCATCCTTTACCACTGGTGGTAAAAGCCTCTGGCTTAATGGCTGGAAAAGGCGTAATCATTTGTAATGATGAAGCAGAAGCTATCGCCGCTATAGACTCTCTACTCCGTGATCAGGGCAGCGAAATCGTTATTGAAGCTTTTTTACAAGGCGAAGAAGTGAGTTTTATAGTGATGGCCGATGGCGTGCAACGTATATCTTTAGCGACTAGCCAAGATCACAAACGCCGCGATAACGGCGACTTAGGCCCTAATACGGGCGGTATGGGCGCCTATTCTCCCGTTTCTTGGATTACACTTGAATTAGAAGAAAAAATATTAAAAATGGTTATAGATCCTACTTTAAAAGCATTGCAGCAAGAAGGTACCCCCTATCGCGGCTTTCTTTATGCTGGTTTAATGATTACCCCAGGAAGAGACCTATACGTATTAGAATTTAACTGCCGTTTGGGTGATCCTGAAACTCAGGCGCTATTACCTCGCCTAAAAAGCGATCTTTTTACACTTTGTTGGGCCGCAACCCATAGTCAACTTCCAGACAAAAGTGTAGAATGGGATGAACGAGTGGTGGTATCGATAGTGTTGTGTGCAAAAGGATACCCAGGCCCAGTTAAAACCGGTGATTCGGTTAATAATTACACAAACGACTGTGATAAGGATGTCAAACTTTTTGTCTCTGGAGCAATTTGCCAAGGACAACAAGTAATAACTTCCGGCGGCCGTGTATTGTGTATTAGCGCGTTGGGCCAGACTGTGCATGAAGCACAATCTAAAGCACTCTATTGGGCAGAACAGGTCGATTGGCCTGGCAAGTTTTACCGTAAGGATATTGGTTGGCGCGCTGTCGCGAGGGAATGATATGACGCAACAAGTGAATACCCCAGCAGACATAGAACACTTGCTTAGTAAAGAAGCGCAAGCGTTATTAAAAACGCGTGCCGTACCATCGCGACAAGAAAGCTTAAAAGACATTACTAAGACTGGGCAACCTCTAAGTACTCTACAAAAACGCTACAAATCCAAAACCTTTATTCCTGAACATGGCATCAACCCTTTGGCTGCTGCAGCCAGCGCCTTATTCTCTCTGGCCAGTAGATTTCGACAAACCGACGCTTACCCCAAAATAGGCGAATTGCATGCCAATCTAGTGAATGAAGTCAATGCTTTCATCTGGAGCGCACAGCGCCGCTCTTATGGCGATGATGAAGTCTTAGTCGCCCGTTATACTATTTGCGCTACCTTAGATGAAGTCATTCAAAATACCACTTGGGGTAAACAGGCTAAATGGCATGAAAATAACTTGTTATCTTATTTCCAAGGCGAAGCCTGGGGCGGCGAACGCTTTTTTATTATTTTAGAAAAATTACGCGAATATCCTGAAACTTATATTGATTTGTTGGAATTTATTTATCTATGCCTTTCTACTGGTTTTGAAGGACAATTTCGCGTCTTTGAAAACGGGAAATTGCAATTACAAGCGATCGTAGACGATCTATATCAACTGATCCGTAAACAACGCCGCTATTATTCACATCAATTGAACCATAAACAAGAACCTTATAAAAAGTTAAGCGCTAAGCCTCCGGCTTTATCTCCTTGGTGGGTGATTGTATTAGTTTCTGCAGCAGTGCTACTGGCTTCCTATTGTGCCACAGGTTATCTAATACATACTACGTCGCAACCACTGTATTCCGCTTTAGACGCAGTTAATTCTGCAGCAACAACATCATCACCGGAGGATGTTAAATGAAACTACCCGTGATAGAAGAAAAGATAAAACCACAAATTAAGTTTGCTACTGAGCTCAGCGTATTAGAAAAAACATTCGCGGGCGCGATGGAGTTCTTAAAGAACACAAAGATCGATCTAGACCCAAAAGGAAAAACTTTATTTGACTTGCCTTGGTTTTTGATCTTAGGCGGCCCACAAACAGGAAAATCATCGCTGTTGGCACATTCTGGCTTAAACTTTATTTTAACTAAAAAATCAACCTTACCTGGACATATCATTCCCACCACGCGCCATTGCGACTTGTGGGTATCGCGCGAAGCGGTCTTTTTTGATACTTCCGGACAATTTACCTTACATGATGCTGCCACTCAAGGTGGTGCGCAATTATGGGAACATTTTTTAGAATTATTGTTTGAAGAGAAAAAAGACCCCATACAAAGCATTATTTTAATTTTGAGTCTAGAACGCTTGGCCTTGCAAAGCAAAGAAGAGCAATCATGGCATTTTCAAAATATTTCCGAACGTCTCAGTGAATTAAAAGCAAAACAAACACACACTGCGCCCATCTATTTGACGTTGACTAAGGCTGACTGCCTAGCCGGATTTAGCGAATATTTTGACGACCTGTCCCCAGAAGAGCGCGAGCAACCTTGGGGTTTAAGCTTTACCGAGGATGAATTAAATTCTTCACAAACATTATTAGACACTTTTACCCTAAAGTTTAACGGCTTAATCCAGAATTTAAATGAACGCTTAATGGCAAGGTTACACAGTGAACGCGATTGGCACCGCCGCTCTTCTATTAAAGATTTCCCATTGCAAATTGAAAGTCTTAAAAAAACATTGAGTTATTTTTTACATAAGCAACTGGACAACTTCACCGCTCTATCTACTTTTGTGCTTAGAGGTGTTTATTTTACCAGCGCACTTCCAGAAGAACATGTCATTGATCGTTTACTAAAACCCTTATCACAAGGATTTTCTTTAACGCATTACACGCGACCCGTATTGGCACCACAAAGACAAGTACGCGAATCCTTTTTTATAAAGAATCTGTTTAGAAGGGTAATTTTAAGCGATCAAAGGATATTTACTCTGCAAAAAGATATAACTGAATTTAAAAGTAAATTATGGCACCGCCGCAGTGTATTAACCGCTTCGGTCTGTGTCGTTATCGCTGCGTTTGTATATTGGAGTTACCATGTTTCACAAAATATTAATAACGTTGCCATTGCTGAAAAAACCATCACCCGCTATCAATTCTTAACGACAGAGCCACCTAAAGATCTCTCGCCGCAACAATCTTTTGCCGCCTTAGAAAGCTTATTTACCATGCAAGATGCCATTGATAAAGCAGAATTACCGAAAATATTGCAATGGGCGAGCAAAAATAAAGATCTGTCTGCACAAAGAAAAATAACAATAGCCAACGGCTTACAAAAAATACTTTCCTGGCAATTAACACAAATACTGCAACAAGAATTAGACCATAAAAACCCATCGCCAGCGGTTATTTATGGTGCTTTAAAAACCTATCAAGCTATTAATGCACCGCAACAATTTGAGAAAAACTATGCGCAGAATTGGCTAACACATTATTGGCAAGTTTCTTTCCAACCCAATGAAAAAGATTTAGCTTTAATACAGTCTGAGCTGAAGAATCTACCGTCACTACCTAAAGTAAGCTTAGCACCGAGCCTATTGAGAAAAGCATATAATAATTTAGTGCAACAACCCCCAGAAAAATTGGCCACTGCCATGGTGGGTAGTGATTATGCTTTAACTCACTCCCCTTTAATCATAAAACTCCCCACGGCGAAAACTATATTTCAATTTAAGCGCGATGCCGACAACTACAGCATTCCGGCAGAATTTACCAAACAAAATTTTATGGCCATCTATGATCAAGAATTACTAAAAAGCATAAAACAGTTAAAAGATGAGCAATCCATTTTAAAAGATCACATCTTGCCCTCCTTCGATGAAAATGAAACGCTACAAAAAGCCCGTGATGCTTATATGGCGCAATACATCGCTACCTGGCAAACAGTAGCACAATCCATGCAGTTAGAAGACAGCACCGATTTAAATAAGATAGAAGCCTCTTTAGGGCAAATATTAGATGCGCGTTCTACCTTGTCGGCATTTTTAAAGACTATACAAGATAATACGAATGTGCTGTATCGAGGTCTGCCTACACCCATTAGCTTAGCCTTTCTCAATACAACGTTATCGCCTGCCAATACTGTAGATAAAGATTGGTATCATGATCTAAGCCGCTTAAACCACTTAATCAGCACTGTAAATAGCGCACCGCATCCTGCAGAGAAAGCCTTTTTATTAGCACAATATCGCATGATGCATATAAACGAAGTGGATATTTTTTCAGACTTAGAGGATAAAGCTGCAGCCCTACCGCCTTTATGGAGGAACTGGTCACAGCAATTGGCGAAAGAAAGCTGGCTGGGTTTATTGCAACAAAGCCAAAATTATATGAACACCGCTTGGCAAGATCATGTTTGGCCTAGTTACAATAAAAATATAGCTCAACATTTTCCTGTAGATGCAGATGCCAAAGTAGACATTACAGCAAACGACTTTGAAGCTTTCTTTGCGCCTAAAGGCACGTTTAACCTTTACCTGACGCAATATTTAGACGAATTCATAGATAAGAGTGATCCCACGCAGTGGAAAGTAAAAATTCGCGACAATGCTGGCCTAAATTTATCGCCAGCAACTTTACAAGCTTTACGACAAACGGATCTCATCACGCAATTGTTTTTCAATAAAGGTCCTCACTTAGCTCCAATGCAATTAGCACTCATTCCTGCTCTGCCTAAAAATATTAAAACAGTGACTATAATCGCCAATGGCAAAAGCACGGAGTATAACCATCAAAAAACAGCGCCAGTCAGCCTGACTTGGCCACATAGCGACAATACGCTTAATCTCAGCTTAACCAATGATGTCGGTGCAACACAGAATG
Organism: Gammaproteobacteria bacterium; assembly: GCA_044369355.1. GTDB lineage: Bacteria > Pseudomonadota > Gammaproteobacteria > UBA1113 > UBA1113 > VFKP01. Next base: position 12,193 of record JBIPMB010000053.1, read on the forward strand.
TGCAAGCAGATGGGCTTTGGGCTTGGGTCAAGTTGGTCAATCAAGCAAAATTACAGCCTACCACTACGGCCACTGAAATTATCTTTAGCCTGCCTAAAGACAGCAAAGACAGCGTACAATATACGCTGGCTAGTCTCACCACACCGATTAATCCCTTTGTGCCAGGCTTGCTGCAAGGCGCGGTGTTGCCGGAAAAGATAGGGCAATAGAGATCGATGCATTTCAAGATGTGAACTTTTTAAAACCTTCACAGGGCATTCGGGCGGCTCACGAGCCGCCCCTACATGTTCCGAGGCTCATTCTGTAGGGGCGCCTCGCGAGGCCCCCTTCTAGAATAACCCTGCGGATGACAACGCTTAAGAACTGCCACCATCTACTATAAACAAACCATCATAAACATCCCGTATTTTGCCCTGCGCTCCAGTAACAGATGCAATATGATTATCAGCCTTTTTGACAAACAGCGTGGTTGAATTGCCCTGATCCATACTCATAGCAGATATGAGTTGAAGCCCAAATA
>JBIPMB010000063.1:0-10922 GCA_044369355.1 Gammaproteobacteria bacterium
CAACACGACCTGCGCGCGCGGGTGAAGTTCACGGCGTAAATTATTTTTTTGTGGACGAAGCTACATTTGCGCAAATGGTGGCCAAGAACAGTTTCATGGAATATGCCACGGTCTTTGGTTACCATTATGGCACTTCCCATGATTGGGTGGAGCGGGTTTTGGCGCAAGGTATCGATGTTATTTTGGAAATCGACTGGCAGGGCGCTAGGCAATGCCGTATGTTTCACCCTGATAGCGTATTGATTTTTATACTGCCGCCTTCGAAAGCCATCTTACAACAACGATTAGAAGCACGACGCCTAGACAGCCCAGAAGTCATTAAACGCCGTTTGGGTGAAGCGACCAAAGAAATGTCACATAGTCACGAATATGACTATATTATCATCAATGATGATTTTTCCTGCGCCTTAGCGGAGCTACAAGCCATTTTTACGGCCAATAGTTTAAAAACACAGCGCCAACTTGCCAGAAATAGAGACATTTTGGATAAAATCCTGTTATAATAAAAAATTAAGAGTTAAATCAGGAGTTCAATATGGCCCGCGTTACCGTAGAAGATTGTTTAAAACACACCGATAATCGCTTTAGTTTGGTTTTATTAGCGGCAAGACGTGCTCGCCAATTAACGATGACAGCTATGCAGCCTTTGGTTGAAGCTGAAAATGATAAAAACACCGTGGTGGCTTTGCGTGAAGTGGCTGTAGGTGAAGTTAGCTTCGATAAACTGGACGAGTGGGATAAATTATATCAACCTATCCCTATGTCCCAGCAAATGGTACAAAATCACCCATTACCCTTGGAAGATGACACACTCTAAAAATCTTATGTAGGAAGGGAAATGAGATGGTGGATGATTATTTTGCACCCTTGGCTAAAATTTTATCTGCACATTATTCTCCATCTGCCATAGAGTCCATACGCAAGGCCTATCTTCTAGCTCATGAAGCCCATGAAGGGCAGAGTCGTTTCAGTGGCGAACCCTATATTACCCATCCCGTTGCCGTTGCAGGCATTCTGGCGCAAATGCATTTGGATGCACCCACGTTACAAGCCGCCTTATTACACGATGTCATCGAAGACACTAAAGTGAGCAAGCAAACGATCTCAGAGCAATTTGGCCAGGATGTGGCGGAATTAGTCGATGGCGTCAGTAAGTTAACGCAAATCAAATTTGAAAACAAAGCAGAAGCCCAAGCTGAAAATTTTCGTAAAATGGTTTTGGCTATGGCCAAAGATATACGCGTGGTGATTATCAAATTAGCCGATAGATTACACAATATGCGCACCCTAGGCGTATTGCCGGAAGCGAAACGCAATCGTATTGCCCTAGAAACCTTGGAAATTTATGCGCCTATTGCCAATCGTTTAGGGATGCATAGTTTCCGCATTGAATTTGAAGAACTGGGTTTTGCTGCGCGTTATCCGTTGCGTTATAAGGTGTTAAAAAAATCTGTCACCAAAGCGCGCGGTAACCGTAAGGAAATCTTAGCTGAAATTGAAGTCACATTGCAAAAAGCCTTATGTAATACGGGTATTTCTGCTATTAAAATACTAGGGCGCGAAAAGCATCTGTATAGTATTTATAAAAAAATGGTGAATAAACACATTGCTTTTTCCGAAATAATGGATAGATATGCTTTTCGCATCATTGTCAGCTCTGTAGATAGTTGTTATCGCGTTTTAGGATCGATGCACACTTCATTTAAGCCTGTACCGGAGCGCTTTAAAGATTATATCGCTATTCCCAAAGCCAATGGCTATCAATCCTTACATACGGTTTTGTTTGGTCCTTATGGCGTGCCAATTGAAATTCAAATTCGCACCGCAGAAATGGATGCGACGGCGGAAAGTGGTATTGCTGCACATTGGTTATATAAAAGTTCTACCAAAAGCAAAAATCGTGCTCATTTGCGCGCCCAAGCATGGTTGCAAGGTTTGGTGGATATGCAAAAAGGGGGCGATAGTTCTTTAGAATTTATTGAAAACGTTAAGATCGATTTATTTCCCGATGAAGTGTATGTGTTTACCCCTAAGGGGAATATTTTAGAATTACCGCGTGGTGCGTGCCCGGTTGATTTTGCTTATGCTATTCACACCGATATAGGCAATGCATGTGTGGCTGCTAAAATTAATCGTCGTTTATCGCCTTTGAGCAGCCAGCTATTAAGCGGGCAAACAGTAGAAATTATCACAGCACCTGAAGCCAGACCTAATCCTGCTTGGTTAAATTTTGTGATGACGGCCAAGGCGCGCAGTGAGATTAGACAATCGGTACAAAAACAAAAATTAGGTGAATCGATTGAATTGGGACGACGGTTGTTAGAGCGGGCATTGAGTACTTTATCATTACGTTTAGAAGATATTTCATCCGAAAATATACGACATGTGTTGCGAGAATCAAAATTTAAAAACTTAGATCAATTATTAGAATCTATGGGCTTGGGGAGTCAGATCCCCTTAGCCGTAGCACGGCGTTTGGCTTTTGCTGTTAAAGATGAAGCGCTAGAAGAAGAAAAAGAAAAACAAAAAGCAACGCGCCTACTCGCTAAACAACCCCTGATTATCAAAGGCAGTGAAGGGTTGGTAGTTACTTTTGCGGATTGCTGTAGACCTATTCCGGGAGATGTCATCGTGGGTATTTTAGCGGCTGGCCACGGTATGGTAATTCATCGCGAGGAATGTAAAGAAGTTAAGCATTTACACGGTACGCCTACCTGTATTTATTTGAGTTGGCAAGACGAAACGCCGGGTGAATTTTATACTGAGATAGTGGCCGATGTGCGCAATAAACGCGGTGTTTTAGCAGAATTGGCTGCGACTATTTCACATTCTGCAGCTGATATTGAAGATGTGAAAGTGAAAGATAAAGACGGTCGTTATAGTGAAGTGTCTATGTTGGTGATGGTGCGCGATAGAAAACACTTAGCACAAGTATTACGGCGCATTCGCGCCTTGGAAACAACGATACGGGTAGTTAGAGTTTAGGAGTTAGAGAATATGATGGAACACAGTGAACGCAAAGCTATTTACACCGACCATGCTCCCGAGCCTAGCGGTATTTATTCGCAAGCTTTAAAAGTAGGGCAGACGGTGTATTTAGCCGGACAAATAGGCTTGATTCCAGAAACGGGTGAAATGGCAGGAGACGATGTATTAACACAGATGCGACAAGTATTTACGAATTTAGAAAATGTGGCTAAAGCCTGCGGTGCTACTTTACAAGATTGCGCTAAGTTTACCGTGTATTTATTAGACTTAAATCATTTTCCTTTGCTGAATGAAGTGATGCAAGAACATTATTTATCACCGCCTTTTCCGGCACGCACTACAGTAGAAGTATCCCGTTTACCTAAAGGCGCTTTAGTCGAAATCGATGCTGTTATAGTCCTGAATACGAAGCTGGCGATTTAGTCATCAGCGGGCATTTCGCAAAAGCGATTTCGCATAATGCGAAATGAAATTGAAAGTAACTGTAAACCAGAATTTTGTCATCCTTGATGCGGCCGTGAGGCTGTAATCGAGGATCTAGAAAAACCTATGTGTTTGGGGTACAATAACCTGAGTGTAATAATAGTACAGGGAGTGAATTAAGTGATTAATACGATAGTTGAGTTTATTTTTGGTGCGGCGTTATTTATAAATGCATTATTGTTTATCCCACAATCCATACGTATTTTTAGAGAAAAAACCGCACAAAGTGTTTCGCTTACAACTTTTGTTGGGCTGTTGCTTATTCAATTTGCAATTGTTTTGCATGGCATTATCGTCCATGATTCTCTATTAATTTGGGGGTATGTCTTACCCTTTATTTTTGATAAATATGTACGTGATGATACTGGAGACTCACAAAAATACCCAGGAACTGGTTTGGGACTTTATTTTGTTAAAAAATATGTGGAAGATTTAGGAGGTACATTGCGCGTGGACAGTGAATTGAGCAAAGGTTCAGTATTTTCTATTAATGTTCCTAAATCAATGTGTATCTAATGAAAATGTTAGTTTTAACATCACAGATACTGAAAGCCAGGCAATAGAAGTCTTAAGCATTTTATGGGAAACTCTGCAGGTAGATATTTCTCTATTGCGACTGGCAGAAGAAAATAACGATATTGAAGCGGCGAACGTACTCTTGAAATACGCGGTGGTTTATGTTACACGGGTAGGTCTCGCTTAGAGGCCGCTTTTGAGACGTTGTATAATGAAGCAAGGGTAGTGTGACTAATTTCATGGATTTATAATATTAAGCTAAACCTTGGTATGTTTTAGCTTAGAAGTACTATTGTGTTACAATAAGCCCCTATTGCAAACCCAAGGTAATACAAAAAATGAACAATGTAGCTGAATTCAAACGCCGCCGTCTAGACTTACAAGCACAATTAAAACCCCGCAGTATGGCCTTACTGATGGCACGCCCAGAAGTCTTGCGCAGTGGTGATAGTACCTATACTTATAGGCCAGAGAGTAACTTTCTCTATTTAAGCGGTCTAGCCGAGCCCGAAGCCGTATTGATGATATTATCCAAGGACTTAGGCGGGAAATGTATTTTATTTAACCGGCCACGTGATCCCAAACTGGAACGCTGGAATGGTTTTATGCTTGGCCTAGAAGGCGCTGTGAGCGAATTGGCCATGGACGAAGCTTACCCTATCGCTGAATTTCAAGAAAAATTACCGCATTACTTGCAACAAGTGCAACATGTTTATGCGCCTTGGGGAAGAATACCGCAATTGGATCAATGGGTCATGGGTGCGCAAGAGGAGTTAAAAAAACAAGTGCGCAGAGGTACTGCTTGGCCTACTGAATTTATCGATGTGCAGCGCATGGTGGATGAAATGCGCGTCATTAAAAGCGATTATGAAATTGAACTGATGCGTTATGCGGCACAAACGAGCGCTAAAGCTCATAAGGCGGTGATGCAATACGCTAAACCCGGTTTGCATGAATACCAAGTAGAAGCTTATTTTAACTACCACTGTGGTTTAGAAAATTGCCGTTTACCAGCGTATTCCCCCATAGTGGCGGGTGGCGCTAATGCCTGCATTTTACATTATATAGAAAACACCGCACCATTACGCGATGGCGATTTATTGTTGATCGATGCGGGCGGTGAGTATAACTATTATGCTTCCGATATAACACGCACATTCCCGTTGAATGGCCGCTTTAGCGAGCCACAACGACAAATTTATGAATTGGTATTAGAAGCGCAATTAGCGGGTATAGCCGCAGTGAAGCCAGGCGTTGCTTGGAATGAAGTCCAACGCGTCATGTTACAGATCCTCACGACGGGTTTAGTCAAATTTGGGTTACTCAAAGGCGATGTCGCTACGTTGATCGAGGAAAAAGCGTTTTTACAATTTTATATGCATGGTTCGGGCCACTTCTTAGGTTTGGATACACATGATGCGGGGGCTTATAAGATAGATGGTCAATGGCGGTTGTTTGAACCCGGCATGACGCTAACAGTGGAACCCGGTCTTTACATTGATGCTAACGATATGACCGTAGATGCAAAATGGCGCGGCATAGGCGTACGCATTGAGGATGATGTGGTCGTAACTAAAAAAGGTTGCGATGTTTTAAGTGCTGGCCTCATTAAAACAGTAGCTGAGATAGAAGCTTGGATGGCAAAATGAGGGATGAAAGCTATGATATTGTCATAGTCGGCGGCGGCCTAGTTGGCAATAGCTTAGCTTTGGCTTTAGCAGGATCATCTTTACGGGTAGCGGTTGTAGAGGCTACGGATTACGCGCAAAAAACAGATAATACGGATGACAATAGAGCGATAGGGCTGTCCTATACTTCACAGCGTATTTTACAAAAGCTAGGCGTGTGGTCGCAAATAGAAGCTAAGGCGCATCCTATAGACAGCGTACACATTTCATTGCAAGGTCGTTTTGGTGTGGCCACTATTTCCGCCGCAGAGCAGGGTTTAGATTCCTTGGGCTGCAATATCGATATTCAGTATTTACAAAAAGTATTGGCTGAAAAGGTTGGTTTACAAAAATACTTAACTTTATATACACCTTATCGTGTGACGTTGTGCCAACGTGTTGAGGATCAATGGCAACTCACGGTATCCAATGGCGTTTCGTCACAGAATCTGCAAGCGCGGTTAGTGGTTGCCGCAGACGGCAGGGATTCCGAACTAAGACGCACTGTGGGCATTACGGCGCAAGTGTGGGATTATCAGCAAAGTGCTTTAGTATCGCGGTTAACGTTTACTAAACCTTTAAATAACCGCTCTTATGAACGTTTTACGCGTTTAGGCTTAATGGCCATATTGCCTGCAGGAGAATATGAAGCCACTTTCATTTGGTGTATGCCGCGCGATAAGGTAGCTTATTGGCAAGCCGCAGACGAAAAGATTTTATTGGAGCAGTTGCAAAGTGTATGGGGTTATAGATTAGGTCGTTTGCAAAGTGCAACGCCTGCTATACAGTATCCTTTGCGACGTATAGAAGCCAATGAACTCTATCGGGATGGTTTTGTGTTAATAGGTAATGCTGCACAGACTTTGCATCCCGTAGCAGCCCAAGGCTTTAATTTAGGCCTGCGCGGTGCCATGATGCTGGCCGAGGTATTGCAATGGTCGCAACAGATAGGCCGCGATTATGCAGAGAGCGCTGTTTTAGCCGAATATGTGGCTAAACAAGCGTTGGATAGAAAACAAATCGCGCGATTTACTCATTTTTTAGTGAGTCGATTTGCAAAAGAGAATGAATTTCTTAAACAGTGGCAACCTTTAGCCTTGTGCGGTTTAGAATGGGTTCCAGGCGCTAAATTTTTATTGGCGCGTTTAGGCTTAGGGGGCGCACAGAAAGCATTATGGGTATAGTCAAAGATCGTTATGATGTGATCCTCGTCGGCGGTGGCATAGTCGGTTTGACCTTGGCGTTGCTATTGGCGGAGAGCGATAAACGTATTGCCTTATTAGATAATAAAGGTAGAGTAGAATCTTTTAATCGTGAGCAATACGATGTGCGCGTCAGTGCACTTACCCCGGCTTCAGTCAAGCTATTTCAAAAATTATCCGTTTGGGATGATATGCAGGCATTACGCGTCAGTCCGTTTACGCACATGCATGTTTGGGACGATGATGGTCGTGGTAAAATTGAATTTGACGCGGCTTCAGTGGGCGTAAATGAATTAGGGTATATAGTAGAAAATAATGTAATGTTGCAAGTATTGTGGCAACGAGTGGCTGCCTGCGCGCAAATTACCGTATTAAATGACATTCAGCTAAAATATTTACAACGCCATGAGCATAACGCGAATATTGAACTACACAGTGGCGATAGGATTTTAAGTGCGCCGTTGATTATAGGTGCCGATGGGGCACAATCGTGGTTACGGCAGGCGGCACATATAGCTATCACCGAACGTGAATATCAACATCATGCCATAGTATGCACGGTTAAAACCGAAAAAGCACACGATAAAACGGCACGGCAGCGTTTTATGGCGCAAGGGCCATTGGCATTTTTGCCCTTAGATGCGCCGCATTATTCTTCTATAGTTTGGTCCAGCGCACCTACATACGTAGATACTTTGATGCAATTGTCCGATGAGGATTTTACGTTAGCATTAACGGAAGCATTTCAATCGCAATTAGGTGCGGTAATAGAAGTAGGGCCGCGCGCTCAATTTCCATTGATTATGCGTCACGCGGAGCACTATGTGCAACCCGGCTTAGCTCTAGTTGGGGATGCTGCACATACGATACATCCTTTAGCTGGACAAGGTTTAAATTTAGGGTTAGCCGATGCGGCCTTACTAGCCGAATTGGTGTTGCAAGACTATGCGCATAAAAACGAACGCGTAAAATACAGTACTTTAAGACGTTATGAACGTGCACGCAAGGCCGATAATGCAACTATGTTAGCGGCGATGGATGGCTTCAAACAATTATTTGGCAACGATATACCCGTCATTAAATGGTTACGTCATCGAGGGTTGAACTTAACTGATCGCTTGGGTTTTGTTAAAAATTTGATTTTGCAAAAAGCGATGGGGATTTGAAGAGTATGGGGAATGATAATCACAACTCTTCAATGGGTCATAATTTGATCAACCCTATTCGTGAACTGATAGTGGCTGCTCAAGGGCAGGTGCTGCAGGCTATCAATAGCAGTATGGTACAGACTTACTGGAATATAGGCCGTTTAATTGTTGAAGAAGAGCAGGCAGGTGAACAGCGGGCAGTTTATGGGGCGCAACAATTGCAGAATTTGGCCAAGGAATTGACAAAAGAGTTTGGAAAAGGCTTTGATATCAGTAACTTAAGAAATATGCGGGCTTTTTATATGCTGTTTCCAATTCAGGACGCAGTGCGTCCTGAATTGAGCTGGACTCACTATCGTAAGCTAATTCGTATTGAAAATGCACAAGCACGACAATGGTATATGCAAGAAGCCATTGCACAAAATTGGAGTGCACGCGCGCTTGAACGGCAAATATCGGTGCTTTACTATGAACGACTATTATCCAGCCAAGATCGGGCTCCGGTGATAGAAGAAGCAAAGGAAAAAGCCCTATCTTTAACAGATAATAAACATGAGTATCTAAGAGACCCGTATATTTTAGATTTCTTAAATCTTGATGGACAGCCATTTTTAGAAACTGATCTAGAACAAGGTATTATTAACAATCTGCAAAAATTTCTTTTAGAATTAGGAAAAGGCTTTGCTTTTGTCGCACGTCAAGAACGTATTCGTACTGAAGATCAAGATTTTTATCTAGACCTAGTATTTTACAATTTCAAACTAAAATGTTTTTTGCTGATTGATCTTAAACTCGGAAAACTAAGCCATCAAGACGTTGGTCAAATGGATACATATATTCGTATTTATGACCAACATCGTAAAAGCAGCGATGACAATCCAACCATAGGGTTAATCCTGTGTAGCCAAAAAAGCGAGGCGGTGGTTAAATATTCAGTACTTACTGACAGCAGGCAAATGTTTGCTGCAAAATATTTGGACCATCTCCCTACAGAGCAAGAGCTAAAACAGGAATTAGAACGTGAACGAGCTTTGGTACAGGAGCAGTTGGAGAACAAATATGAATGATTTGTTTTGTATGTATTTGCGAGGGGTGACTTATTAAATGGAATTACAAACAGAAGATGTCAAACAAGCTTATCTTTATTTAAAAAGCTATACTTACCAAGAAAATTTAAACTTATTTCTAAAGCAGAGGGTCGCAAAGTTTGAATGTGAATCATTTGACGATAGTATTGCAAAAATTGTTCAAATGCTTAAGTCTGCAAACCCTCTAGATACAGAAGATTTTAAGAAATGGTTATCAGAAATTAACTATCACTTAATTCCTAAAACAGTTATTCGCCCAGAAGAAGAACCGGAAGGAGAGAATGACAAAAATAAGAAAAAAGGTTTATATATTAGCAACGTTAAGACATCAGAGATATATAAAATAGAGACTAATTATTTTATCAACGCACCTATAGAGCTGCATATCATTGATATTTTATGGTGTTTAATTGTGGGTCAAATTTTAGAACAAGATTTAACGACGGATTGTTATGGTAATCGAATGCATGAATCTGCAAAAAAATTTAAAGATTTTAGTCATACTTCTAAATCGAAACAACCAAAACTATTTAAATATTATGTTCAACAATATAATGACTGGCGTGATCGAGCGATCAATAATGCAATAGAGCTATCAAAAAGCAAAGAAAATGTTGCCGTATTATCTCTGGATTTAAAATCTTATTTCTACCATATTGATTTAGATTTTAATTCAATAAGAGACCGCATAAGAAATGGTAATGAAGAGCAATTGATAGATTATGCCGTGATGCTCACTAATCTACTTGAAAAAATTTTTTCAGAATATAGAGCTAGAATTGAACCATTTTTAAAATTGACGCACATTGACTGTAAAGAGAAACGAAATTTACCTATAGGCTTTGCCTCGTCTTCTATAATAGCTAACTGGTATTTAGTTCCATTTGATCATGCAATTTCTGATGATGTTAGGCCAGCTTATTATGGCCGTTATGTTGATGATATGTTAATGGTTTTTAAACGACCTAAAGTTAGTGCTTGTAATAAAACAGCAGATTTTATAAATCACTATTTTTGCAACTTACTAATAAAGAGTGAAGATTTATATATTGTTAAAATAACAGAGCAAAATAAACTGCCTATTCAGGAGAAAAAAGTTATCTTTCAATATTTTGATAAAGAGCATAGTCGAGCTGGACTAGAGGTTTTTAAGCAAGAGCTAGAAGAAAATAGCAGTGCATTTAAATTCTTACCTACTGATCATATTGACAAAGAACTAAACAAATTTGCTTATGATATTCTATATGATGGTTCAGCTAATAAGTTTCGTAGTATTATAGGTTTAGCAGAAAATGAAACTGAACTAGCAAAATATCTATCTATCCATATTACTGCGCAGCATCTCTGTAAATTAAGTAAAGATCATTCTATATTGCCGGAATTATTGTTATTTTTCAAAGGTGCGAATGCTTTAAGATTTAGCCGACTATGGGAAAAAGTTTATCAATATGCCGTTGTTGTGGGTAATAATAAGTTCATTACAAGGTTTTTCGAGAGTCTAGAAAAGGAGATTAAAAAAATATATGTTGTAAAGGCGCAAGAGCATGGTGGTTTAACGAAAAAAATAAAAAAAGACTTGCAGCTATATAATCAATTGTCACTGACGCTTACAATGTCTCTTCTAGGAGAAGGTTCAAGAAATATAGAGGAAGGTGTAAAAGAAATGTCTTTATATAAAAAGGACATTGCTTTAAGTGTGAAAAGAAAAGAAGAATTAACCGCAATTCTTGAGAAATTAAATAATAAAGATTTGATTTATTTTAGACAGTCAAATTTGATTCGACATAATCTAGTTGCATGGAACTTGGCAAATTATAGCAATTTTAAGGG
>JBIPMB010000320.1:0-3015 GCA_044369355.1 Gammaproteobacteria bacterium
CACCCCCGCACGTCTACTGCTTCCTCGGCGACGGGGCCGAAGAAAACGGCCACTTTTACGAAGCCGCCCTGTTCGCCGAGTCCAACGACCTCCCCATCACCTTCATCATCGAAGACAACGCCCGCCAAGTCGACACGCCCAAAGACGAACGCCGCGGCATGAAAACCACCACCCATTTCCCCCTCGACCACTTCGACTGCGTCACCCGCTACCAATACTTTCCCACCTACCCCCACGGCGGCGCCGGCCTCCCGCCCGGCAGTGTGACCTTCCAACCCGAAGCCATCAAGCGCCTCGCCGCCTCCGCCTGATTTATGTCCACCGCCATCCTCATCTCCGGCCAGCTTCGCACCTTCGCCCAGTGCTACCCCACGCAGCGGTGGCACGTCCTCCGCCGTTTCACCGACTGCCACTTCTTCATCACCGTCCAAGCCCAGCCCGACGCGCACGAGATCCTCGCCCCCCTCATCGCCGACTACGGCGCCGGCCGCGTGCACCTCCAGCAACTCACCGACCCCGACCTCTCCGCCCACCTCACCCCCGAGCTGGCCCGCGCCTACCACCAAGCCCCCTACACCAACGCCGCACCCGCCCACCAACTGCTCCTGCAGCACTGGTATCAAGCCCAAGTCTACAGCCACTTCATCGCCTCCACCGATCACCTGCCGTTTTTCCCCACCGTCATCCGCCTCCGCCCCGATCTCTATTTCCACTCCTTCGCCTCCGACCTCGCCGTCGATGACCTCCTTGCCGACGAAGTCCTCACGCCCTGGTGGGGCCGCTTCGGCGGCCTCAACGACCGCTTCGCCATCATGGGCGATTCAGCCGCCCCCGCCTACTTCGATGTCTTTGACAAGATCCCCGGGCTCCTCGCCGCCGGCTGCCCCTTCCACCCCGAGACGCTGCTCAAAGCCCGTCTCGACAACGCCAGCCTGCGCGTCTCCGACCGCCTCCGCGCCGAGTTCAGCACGCTCCGCCCCGGCGGCCAGATGCGCCCCGCCGAGATCACCCCGATCGACCTCGCTCACGCCGCGCTTAGTTCCTGAGTTCCGTGTTTTCCGTGTGTTCCGTGGGCCACTCTCCGAATTGACACGCCCGCCTCCATTGCCAGCCCAGTTCATCGTGCCCACCGGCCCCAGCTTCCTGCCTAGCGGGGGCTGGGGCCAATTATTTTCCAACCATGTCCTACGCTTCCCTCATCTCCGGCGCCGCCAAGCAAGCCCAAGGCATCCTCGCGCCCATGGTCGATCCCGATGCCTCCGGCGTTTTCACCCTCGCCGGCACCGCCTACACCGGCGTCATCCCCGCCCCCGAGAGCACGATGGTCCCCACCCAGACCGGCTTCGAATACCGTGCCGTCCTCACGATCGACGCTCTCAAGACCCAATTCAGCTCCGTGCCCAACCCCGCCACCCGCCCCCTGCTCACCGCCCGCGGCGCCACTTGGTCCCTCATCGCCGTCACCCCCGCCGACGCCCACTACCGCCTCACCTGCGTCCCCGGCACCGCTTAATTTTTTCCGTGTTTTCCGTGTATTCCGTGGGCCACTCCTCATGACTTCTCAAACTGGCTTTTCCGAGATCGAGCTCAAAAAGTTCTCCGAGGCCGGCCGCGTCATCTCCGCCGCCGTCGGCACCTCCATCGAGACCTGGGCGCGCGCCGAGGCCGGCGTCATCCTCAAGACGTGGGCCGGCCGCACCAAGGTCGCCACCGCCGAGAAACTCGCCCGCCGCGGTCTCCTCCAGGCCAACCGCGGCGCCTACCGTGCCGCCGGCTGGCCGTTCATGAAAGGCCGCACCACCTCCGGCCGTGCCTCGATCAACCTCGGCATCCGCGGCACGATGGGCAAAGTCTACTACCGCACCCGCAAGGCCGGTGAGGCGGGTGGCCGCGCCGGCTTTCAAGACGTCTTTGGCCCCGGCTTCTCCCGCGGCAAGCGCATCGCCCCCGTCGATTGGGGCGCCGTCTCCAGTTTTGTCGAAGCCTTCCGCCGCAACTACCGCGCCACCATCGAGGCTGCCAAGCGCGCCGGCGGCCTCTCCCGCCAGTCCATCGTGCAGATCGCCGACGACCTCGGCATCCGCCTGGAGAACGTCCGCGGCGGCGGCTCCCTCTCCGCCGCCGGCCTCGCCAAAGCCCGCCGCGCCATCCCGCAAAACGGCCGCATCTACAAAAACGGCTACTCCATCATCGGCTCCGATGCCAAGTCCTTCTACCTCACCCTCGTCAACCGCTACCCCAAGATCGGCCCGCTCTTCATGGACCGCACGCTGCAAGGCGTGATCGCCGGCCGCATCAAATACTTCGAGCGCAACCTCGCCGAAGGCACCTTCCTCTCCGCCTCCCGCGCCGCCAAAGCCTACCCCTACGTCGAAGTCCTCCGATTGGCTGCATAACATTCCGCCCATGACCCTCGCCCAACTGCACAACCCCGCCGAGCTTTTCGCCAACGTCGCCCAAATTATCCTCGCGGCCGACTCCCCGGCCTTCCCTTTCCCCGCCTACGCCAACCGGCAGCTCGTGCAGCAAAACATCAACCGTGTCGAGATCACCGCCACCGATGCCGGCCGCGCCAGCGACCACATGGGCTTCGCCACCATCGGCAACGTCTCCACGCCCTACTACGACCACGGCCGCTGCTCCCTCGCTTTCACCGTCATCAGCCAGCGCGCCAGCCAGCAAGTCACCGACAACCACGCCTACTGCATCGGCCGCATCGGCTACCTCCTCAGCCGCCCCGCCCAAGACTTCACCCCCGCCGCCTGCTCCGGCCTCGTCCTCCTCGATCTTGTCCAGGAGACAACCGCCCCCGCCGAAGACGAGCGCACCGATACCGACCGCACCACCCTCGCCTTCACCCTCGATTACATCATCCCGTCCGCCGTCTACGCCGCGGCCACCTAATTGACACCTGCCCCCTCTTAAACCGCCGCCTGTTTTGCGGCCTCGTTTTAACCGCTCACTCCTCCCGCTCCCATGCCTCTCCCCTACGTCACCACCTCCACCCTCGCGTGG
>JBIPMB010000347.1:0-3010 GCA_044369355.1 Gammaproteobacteria bacterium
CGGATCTGTTTAAAATTATTCATTTGAGTCCATGCAACTTGTGCCTTCAATTGATGCGATTTAGACGTTTTCATTAACTGGCGTGTTGTTTTAAGATCACACATGGTTGTGATTTCGCCCTTATTATCAAGCTTCACAACAACATCACCGTCTTTGTTTTTGCGAATTGATTTAACCTCATAGTTTGCTTTCAGAGCACTTTTAAAGATTTGTTTACCCGTCATTTCGGTTGCCATGGTGTGTCTCTCTTTGTTTGTGGAACGTAACTTAACTGTCACCACAGTAAGGATAAACGTGCAATCTGACAAGCATTTTAACCCTACTGATTCATCACAATTCCTTATCAAATATATAAGACAACCTTATGGTTAAATCTGGTAGCGATAGGGTTCTCTCTGCTCCGTCAAGTCACCATGTGTCATTTACGCGGGCTACAAAGCGATTTAAGGGCTTTTGCATGGTCAAAGGTATCAACACATCATATTGACGTGTCAGTCGATTCTAGCGGGTGTTATGCACGGGTCACTAGGTTTTCCCTAGTCGGTAGGGTTAGCCTGAGACGTCCCATAGGGTTAGCCTAAGACGTCCCCTAGGGTTAGCCTAAGACGTCCCTAGGGTTAGCCTGAGACGTCCCCTAGGGTTAGCCGGAGACGTCCCTATGGTTAGCCTAAGACGTCCCCTAGGGATGCGCTAGGGATTGTCACAATAAAAAACCCGATAGGGTTGCTATCGGGTTAGTAGTGGGGATTAGATGAGAGTGTTAGTTAATCCAATCTAGGGTCTTTGCATCCTTGCTTAAAGATACCCGCTTCCCGGACTTTTCGAGTTTAATGGTGATCCAGTCTTCACCAAACTCTAAATCGTGATCCTCAGCTTTAAATTCACGTATTACCGTAGCTCGATGCTTCCGTTGGAAAAGAACTTCCCGTCCAATTAAAGATTGGACGACTTCTACGGTAGCGATACGACTCCCTCCGTTACCGTACCGACGATCGATCGATATCATTAATCCATCAGAGTCTACGATCTTCTGTGCTGATTCCAGATAAGCGTCAAATACGCTCATATCATTGTCATCAGAAATATTATGCTGCCCAATGAAGGCAGCACAACGATGTTCATCACCACTGGATTCAATATGAGAAATACTACCGTTGTTTACCGTTACGGTAAACAAAATTGACTGATTGACAGTAATCGTAAATTGAAACATCGTCTTGTCCTCTCTGTTTTTTAGGTTGAAGTACCGGGATTGCTTGAGGTGCGTCCCGTGACACCTAGGGATGCGCTAGGGATGCGCTAGGGATTGTCTCCGAACATATCATCAAGTTCGGCGAACATATCATCAAGTTCATCGTCTGAATCTTCGTCATACCCAAAAAACGCATTCAACGTTTCTTCCAGCTCAGGTGAATTGGTTTTAATCATTGCATGGATTGCAAGCAACTCTTCCGGTAACGGGGTATAGGCAGCCGTCATATAGATAATTTCTTTAATTTTCTCGATCATCTCGATCATGGTTTCGTTAGTAGCAGTCATTTGTCTTTCCTCTGTGGTTCCTTTATTTTGGTGTTTATCGAGAGTACCGGGATTGCTTGAGGTGCGTCCCGTGACACCTAGGGGCTTTGTGTCTAGCAGATAAAGACGTCGTCTCCGTCAGCCATGCACTCACTGCATGGCTGCGGTGTCCCGCAGTGGATGGAAACAAGTGTGTTAATTTGCGCGTTTAGGTTTGAAATCAATACCGGGATTAGATCCCGTGCTTTAAGACTTGTTCCCTCAGCTTTGTATTGGATCAAATCCAGTACTTGATTTGAGATATCATCGACTCGCTCTTGGAGTCGATCTGACTCCGGATCGAGTAGGTCAAACTGGCTTGCGACCATCAAGGCTGCCTCCAGTTCTTGCTGGAGTTCGAGAAGTCGTTTTTGGTTCTCCAGTAGTTCCTGAAGGAACTCGATTGTTTCGGTGGTGTTAATGATGGTCTCGATTGCGTTAAAAATATGCATGTTCGTGTCTCCTTTGTGTTTTCGTTTCGATGGAACTAAATTAACAGCCAGCAAGGATATTTGTATAGTAGGTTATTGATTAACATTGCTTATCTCTGAGATAGGGTAAGGTTATCATTAACCCTTGGAAAGGCTCAAACCCTTACAGCTCTATGGTTGTAGGGTTTTGTGAGTACCTATTATTATTATTAGTGTTATTTTTTAGGGGTTTTAGGGGAAATGCCTCTAACAAAACCCTAAAACCCTAGAGCTGTAATGGTTTGAGGGATTCATCAGGGTTTTATCGTGGGGACTGGTAGTGCGTTCCCTAGGGTCAGCGTTAGGGACTGGTAGGACGTTCCCTAGGATGAGCGCTAGGGACTGGTAGGACGTTCCCTAGGGACTGGTAGGACGTTCCCTAGGGTCAGCGTTAGGGTTCCCTAGGATGAGCGCTAGGGATTGTCTAAGGAACGGGTTAGGGATTGTCTAAGGAACGGGTTAGGGATTGCCTAGGGTGATTCTATGGTCAAAGGGATTCTGAGACGTTCTAGGGCGTCTTAGGACGGTCTTAGGACGGTCTTAGGACGGCTTTAGGTCGGTGTGATTTCTATGATCGGTGGGAATCAGGCAAGAATAAAATTCAGGCAAGAATAAAATTCAGGCAAGAATAAAATTCAGGCAAGAATAAAATTCAGGCAAGAATAAAATTCAGGCAAGAATAATTCAATGCGAGAATAATTCAATGCGAGAATAATTCAGGCGAGAATAAAAAAAAACCCGATAGGGTTACTATCGGGTTATTAGGACGGGGGAGGGAGGTGAGTGGGGTTAGGCAAGAATAATTCAGGTCAAGAATAAAAAACCCGATAGGGTTAATTATCGGGTTATTAGGGCGGCGTTAGGGCGGGGTTATTTCAACTTGATGTCAGCGGTTAATTGACTAAGTTCCGGCGGTAAGCCGGTCAGGTTGTTTCCTCCGAGGTAAAGCGTGGTCAGCTCCGTTAATTGCCCGATCTCCGCCG
>JBIPMB010000276.1:0-3006 GCA_044369355.1 Gammaproteobacteria bacterium
CGAGTTTAACCCTAGATTCAATCTCATCTACCTTATCCAGAAGTTCGGCAATTTCTTCCTCGTTTTCTTCACCTTGTCCACTAACTCCAAAACTTTCACCTTTACCCAATGACTCCAATAATTCATTTAATTTATCATCAGGGAAAAACTCAGAATAATCTACCTCTTGAGCCAACTCCTCCAATATTTCATAATCCCATGTACTAAAATCAGATGCCGTATTATCAGCGATCGCATACTTTTTCCATTGTTCCTCAGTCAATCCTCTCCTTTTGACTGCAACAATAGTATTACCATCTACCTCAATGGTGACAACCTTCTCAATCCCTAATTGACCCGCTTCCTCAAAGGTTCCATTACCCGCCCGAATCACATCATTTTCATCGACAACAATACTCCGAGCCGCCCCAAACTGTTCTAACGATTTCCTAATAACGCTTGCTGATAAGGGCGTTCTTTTGCGGGCGTTGTTAGGATCGGGAGTCAATTTGCTGATATCTGTCTCAGTAATTTTAGGTTTAACCATATTTAAGTTGTAGCAATGTTTTCAATTATGTTAACTTAAAACTAATGTTGTTGCGGAAAGGTGCGGACAAAACCATCAAAACATCACATATTGAGCTAATAAAAAAAGCTATTCTACTCTTGTTTGACGACCCAGAACTCAGTAATAGAGAGGTTGCCAGACGAATCGGAGTCGACGAAAAAGTTATCCGCACTTGGAAGAAAGATCCAATCTGGGAACAAATAAGACAAGAGTTGCTGCGGGGAAGGGCTAGTAAAATGGAAGCTATAATCGAAAAAGATAAAGAGGGGATATACGAACAAGAACTGCAAGAACGTCAACGAAAATTGAGGGCTTATGTTAGTGGGTTGGAAACAATTGCAGCCCACTCACTCACTGTAAGCAGTAATGCTTATAAGCAAGCATCGAAAAGTGATGATGCGATCAAGGCTTGTACAAGGCTGACATATTCGGGTTCTGATCGAGTAACTCGGACTGCTGTAGAAGTAGTTAAAACAATCTTTCAAGCCTACGATCAGTTAGATCAAACCAAGGTTTTAGCTGAATATTATCAAAGTATTCGGGAGAAACAAGACCAAAATATTATAGACATTTAAACTTTATGCCATTATTAGACAATATTATAATCTTCCTTTTCCTGTCTCTAGGGTTGCGTTGGTTCCTATTCAAATACAAACTACTGCACCCAGTCAGAAACTATTTAAACGATAAGCACCCGCTATTTGCTGAGCTTTTTGGGTGTCCATACTGCCAAACTTTTGAAACATCGGTAATAGTGTATTTCCTTTTGGGGATGCCATTTAATATCCCCCAAGGTTTCCTTTGTGCGCTGTTTAATGCCTACGTTGCGATAATGATTGAATATTCCCTAGAATTTCAAGTTGACAAACTAGAAGGAATCTATGAGTTAGAATTAGATTTAGAGCCAGATCCTAATAACAACAATTAAGATTATGCAAAGAACTGAATTATGTTCTAATCGGTGTTGCCCAACCGTAGCCAAGGAAACGGACGGGGATACTACCCAGTGGATTATTACCGATGATTTTGGGGGGAAAGTTCTATTAACAGACGAACAGTTGGAAAATCTGGTTAATATCATCACAGAGCATAAGTTCACAATGCCCTATGAATGAGTTTATATTCAATCCTAAAACTCAGCGCTACCACTATAAACAGGGTGCAGGGCGGGGTCAATTTGTCCCCGCTACTGCCATTAAATTTATGTTGCAGCGCAATATAGAACAAACCCAAGAGGATATTAGAACTATTGGCGAACTATTGGTCAATAAAAAAATATCCCTTTCAACCTGGGAAGAAACCACGGCGATCGCACTCAAAAACCTGCATATTCAATCCTATTTATTAGGGCTTGGTGGTAAAAACTCCGTAACTCAACGGGACTATGGATTGATTGGTCAAAGACTTAGGAGGGAGTATCAATACTTGAGGAAATTCGGGGAAGAACTCAGAACCAAGGGTATGAGTCAAGCTGAATTTTTCAGAAGGTTGGACTTGTATAGTAGTGCCGGATCTGGATTACACGAAAAAGCCCGAACCGAGGGGCACTCTAAAAACGGGTTTAATTGGGAGCGCCGGAGAAGAACCAAAACCGAATCCTGTCAACCCTGCATCATTTACGAGGGCATGGGATGGCAACCAATTAACACACTCCCCGCCCCAACGGAACAATGTGATTGTCGGTCTAATTGTGGTTGTTTTAAGGAATTTGCAAAAGAAAAGCCGAAAGATTTTGTCAGACGGCTCTCCCTTTCTATTTGGAATAAGGACTTTATGCAAGCGTCAAAGTGACGGCTGCTGTAGTCCCTCCAAGGGTTGCCACAGTAGGAGTCGGAACAATTGCCAGAGTTGCAACTTCCTTGTTTGCCACTACGGTATAAGCTACTGAAACCGTCCCTACCTCCTGCAAATCACCGTTAGCATCCCGTGATGAGATGACAATAGTTTGCGGGTTATTTTTATCAACGTAAACTGCCATATAATTGTTATTAACTCAATATTTTAAGTATACAAAATGTTTACAGATTCAGACCGAAAAATTGGTTTTCCCCACCCAACACCGGAGGAAATGTTAAAAGTTAAAAAGTTTTCCAAGGCAGAATCCCACCAGATTGTGGTGGTAGAAATAACCGCCGCCGACAATTTGATGAATAGAAGTCGAGGAAAATGGTCAACAGATTCATTGCAAAAGTTAGCAATGTTAGCACCGGGGATAACCGTTACTTTAGATCATGATTGGGATAATATTAGTAAAGTTCAAGGTAGGATATTTGATGCTTATTGCGAGACTAAAGAACCGCCCTATGAAGACTTAGCAAAAGCCGGAAACTTTGATCTAAACAGATGGATTGTAGGGGATGAAGGTTATACAAAACTACAATTAAAAGCTATGATTCCGGTTGATGCTCCTATTCTTGAGTCTCTCTGGTTGGGCATGACCAGCTATGTTTCTTTAGGTA
>JBIPMB010000064.1:0-10849 GCA_044369355.1 Gammaproteobacteria bacterium
GCAATAATTGTTCGTTGATGATATCCAACAAGGCTTCGTATAATTCTTTTTCTCGAGTTAAAGCTTTAGCCTCTGCACTCAATACCTTATCTTCAAATGATTTTAATTCAGGCGTAATGAAGCGTTCGGCATTTTTAAGTGTTTGCCTGCGCATATAATGCGTAGGAGCCTGCTCAGCCTGCATGCGACTTATTTCAATAAAGAATCCATGAACTCTATTAAAGCCTACTTTAAGAGAGCTTAGGCCCGTCTTTTGTTTTTCTTCTTGCTCTAGTTTCACTAAGAATGAATCTGCATGAGTGCTGAGTTGTCGTAATTCATCTAAGACAGCATCGTAACCTTCCGCAATGACGCCACCGTCTCGTATCAATGCTGCGGGCTCAGCGGCAATAGCTTTAAAAAGCATTGCGCTTAACTCGGGGAATAAATGTATATTTTCTTTAAGTGACGTTAATAATTCACTGTCATTTGTTTTCAGACTATTTTTTAATGCGGGCAAAGCCTGTAAGGTATCTTTTAATTTTAATAAATCGCGCGGTCTAGCACTGTGCAAAGAGACGCGCGTTAAAATACGCTCTACATCGCCTATAGGCGCTAATAGTTCTCTAACTATATTGTGGTTTGCCAGCAAAGATTGTATCGCTTGTTGCCGTTGTTCTAATGCATTGCGCTGGCGTAAAGGTTGATTAAGCCAACGATTTAACAGGCGACTCCCCATAGGGGTTTTGGTTTTATCTAAAATAGCGCGTAGGGTATGAGATGCTTTGTCGTGTAAGCTGACGCTGATTTCTAAATTACGACGGCTGTGGGCATCCATAATGACCGTCTCTGCATTGGAAACCACTTTTAAGGATTGTAAATGTGCCAAAGTAGTACATTGAGTTTGCAAGGTGTAGCGTAACAAAGCACCAGCGGCAATCACCGCTGCAGGCAGATGTTCACAGTCAAAGGCCTTTAACGTTTGTACCTTAAACTGTTGCAGCAATACTTTTTGAGCGCTGTTTAAATTAAAATCCCAGGGTGGGCGCTTGTTGACATGAAATTCTTTTAGATATTGCGGCACAGGCATTTCACCATTGATCAATATTTCCGCCGGACGCAAGCGCGCTAACTCAGCTTGTACGGCCTCTAGACTGTCTAATTCGCTGATTTCAAATTGGCCACGACTTAATTCCAAGCAGGCTAGACCGAAACGATCTTTGTCTTGATACAATGCCAATAAGATATTGTCGTCGTTGGCATTGAGCAAGGCTTCTTCAGTTAAAGTGCCTGGGGTAATGATGCGAGTGACTTCGCGTTGCATAGGACCTTTAATGCTACTCGGTTCGCCGATTTGTTCACAGATGGCCACACTGTGGCCTAAACGTACTAGTTTAGCTAAGTAATTATCTACAGCATGGAAGGGCACGCCCGCCATAGGAATGGCTTTTCCGGCAGATTGGCCGCGTTGAGTTAAAGTAATATTGAGCAATTTAGCTGCTTCTATAGCGTCATCGAAAAACATTTCATAGAAATCGCCCATACGATAGAACAAGAAAACGTCTTTATATCGCTCTTTAATGCTCAAATATTGTTGCATCATCGGGGTATGATTATCGCTCATATATGCTGCCTTAACTCGTAGGAATATGGGCATAAGATAACATATTTAGCGTTCTGAGACGATTCGAGCAAGAAATGAACTGTTAAAAAAGTGACCTAGTCGTGGTTACAAGCGGATAAACCGCGCCGCGACCGTAAAGGCATACCTTTATACATAAGTCTCTGTGATCATTACGAAGCAACTATCTCGAACGTCGTCATTGCTGAAACTTGTCAACGAATTGTTTAACCTTTACAGCAATGACGATCCACAGAGACTTATGTATAAAGATATGACCGTAAGGGAGCGGAAAGCGAAACTATGCGCTAATCTATCCAGTATAGGTTTTTCTGATTACACGGTATGAGTAGTTATAGGAAAGTTTACATTTTTAGTAACCAAGTAGGAACATGGACGCTATGAAAGGCTATTATAACGTTATAAAACGTAATAATATTACGTTAAGTTCATTTGACTGGGCGATTGAAGTCGAAATTCTCGACTTCAATAAAAGGTGGTAAAACTAAGTCTCCAGATGCTGTATGCCTTATGGATCAGGTCTATCTGGAGATAGCTTAAGGAAGCTATGTGTACTTCCATTAAGATCAGCATTCGACCGTTCTTTTTTCTCAATTGGAGGAGAGGTTTATGAATTACCCAAAAAGCTGGGGCTTGTTCTTCTTTTTGGCGATAAATCATCAAATGTGGAAGAGCGTTGGGACAAAGCCGAAGATATCTTACTTTCTGATAACGAAACAAAAAATGTACCACTTTGGCTTATTTCTTGTCTTGTTGGCGATAAGTCACCAAATGTGGAAGAGCGATTTTCATCTAGGGACAAAGCCGAAAGTGCTTTACTTACGCTTCTTTCTGGTGATAAATCATGAGACATGGAAGAGCTATTTTTATCTAGGGGCACAGCCGGCGGTGTCGTACTTCTTGGAAACAAAGAAAAAAGTGTGCGACTTTGGCCCATACCAGGAATAAAATCAGTTTCTCCTTCTCCTTGAGAAGAGGGAAAAGGTATATGGGATATATTAGATATATCAGATATATCGAAATCATTCAAATTTCCTGGATATGTTGGAGAATTATTCGGTGTGATCTCTTCTGGTTTTCTTTGTGGTGGGACATGTATTGCTGGTAATAGTGCTGGTAATGGTGTTGATGATGAAGATGCTGGTAATGGAGCTGGTAATGATGCTGGTAATGGAGCTGGTAATGATGCTGGTAATGGTGCTGGTAATGATGCTGGTAATGGTGCTGGTAATGGTGCTGGTAATGGTGCTGGTAATGATGCTGGTAATGGTGCTGGTAATGGTGCTGGTAATGGTGCTGGTGCTGGTAATGATGCTGGTGCTGGTAATGATGCTGGTGCTGGTAATGGTGTTGATGATGAAGATGGTGCTGATGCTGAAGATAGTATTGAAGATGGTGTTGATGGTGAAGAGGGTGGTGTTGATGGTGAAGAGGGTGGTGTTGATGGTGAAGAGGGTGGTGTTGATGATGATGAAGAGGGTGGTGTTGATGGTGAAGAGGATGGTGTTGATGATGCTGATACTCGAGGAAAAGTACCATACTCACTGGGCGTAGAATTAAGCGAGTGATTATCCCCTGAATTTTTATAAGTTACTACAAAAGAAGAAGACTTTTGTTTTTTATAGCGGTGTAGCAAAGCCATAAGAAGCAGTAAGAAGATAGTCGCACCGTTAAATGCTAAAAAAAATAACAATAACCTTTCTTCTCCCCGTGTTTGGGGAGCTGAATAAGGCGTTGCCGTTGGTGCGGGGGCTGGTTGCGGAGTTAGCGATGGTATTCTATTGTTTAGCATAAATGACCTTTTTAAAGTTTAACTGTTTGTGATACGTGTATCGGATTATCTTTATCTAGCCAACATAATTTGCCATCCTCTAACTTAACATCCATCATGGAAACAGTAGAATTCTGCTTAACATCCTCTTCATGTTTTTTCCATTGGCTTTTAAGTTCGTTATAAAATATAGGAACCAATATAGCATTACCAAAAATGTCTGTTATGGTTTGACTTCTGAAAAGTTTCATTAATCCAGCTAATTGATGCCATTTAAATGTATGAAAGGATTTTTTGTATTTTGTAATGAGTGGGAGTTCATCACGATCTATTTGCTGCGGTAAGTCTTTAACGCGAGACTCAATAAATTTCTGGTAAGATATATAATCATCTTGTTGCTGCAGGCGGACTGTTTCTTTTCCAATGATCTTTTCCACAGTTTCAAGGCCAGGTATTTCTTGCCCAATAAGCTGTAGTTTATTCCAAGCATCTGGTTTTAAATGAGGATTTGTTTTAGAAAATTCTATAGCCTGTTCAATAAGAAAGTACATTGGTGCATTGTACAATAAAAAATAACACAAAATAACTTGTATATTATGAATTTGTATCTTTAAATCTGGCTTCGCAAACAGAGTACTGCTACTACTCATTGATGAAGCTGTACTGTCCCTTAGTTGAGAATTTAATGTAGGCAATTTGTTTAAAAGGTTCTTTATGACATGAAAGATCAAAGGTGGTTTGCTATACATTAACATAGATTGCATACCATCTATTTCATAAGTATGTACTTCCTTTTTGTCTATTTTCATGGTTTTATACTGGGCGTAGGGTTGAGCCCCTAGTGTTTTCTCAGATGAAGAAGTATGTTGTCTTGATTGACGTTCTTGTTTTTCTGCTAACAAGCTCATACACAAAGATAAAAGATGTTGATCGCCAAAAGGTACAAGAGCGCTAGCTTCTGTTTGTTGAGAAGAAAAACCGAGTGCGAACTGTCTTAATTGTTGCCAATTGGCTGCTTCATGTTCAAGAGCTTTGTTTCGTTCCTCCAGTTTTTTTTTCTCTTCCTTTTCCTCAGCGAGCATAGTACACATTTTTATTTCTTGTTCTTGTTTTTCTTCTAACCTTCCTTCCAGTTTGCTTTTTTCAGAAATTAATGATTTTTCTTTTTCTTCTAGACTGGCTTTTGTGTGCAAAATTTCCTCTTTTTCTCGCGAAAGCTCTGTTTTTTCTCTTGAAAGCGAGTCTATTTGATTGCCCCTAGCCTCTAATTCTCGTGTATTTGCATCAATTGTAGTTCTTAATGATAGGAGTTGTTGCTCTGATATCGATGATGATTTCTTTTCATCTTCTGATACTCTTTGTTGAAGCGCTTCTAAAGTTTTTATGTCAGTTTGAAGCTTTTGAATAAATGCTTCTCTATCATCAGGCACGCGTACTTGAGTAGCTGGTTTTTTACTACCAGCTGGTTTTTTACTATCAGCGTCTAAAGCATGACGAGTAAAGGCACTTATTCTGGCATCAACAGCTGCCTGTATAGTAATTAGCGGTATAATAACATCTTGAATGGTTTTTGCGTCGCGTGCGCGTGCTAAGTTTTGCTGAATGAATCCATACCCCGATTTAGGGTTTTCGCCGAATGCTTTCGCGCACTTTTTTGCATCACTCTCAAGACCATTTAGTATACCTTCTACTTCAGATTGCCAAAAAAATTGAATTTCTGGTTCTTTGCCTGATGATGTACTGCTGCTAGATGATAATTCGGCTAAACTTCGCATAATAATACCCCCTAAATCTATGGCTCAATCACTTTTTACTTAATTTTTGTTTTGTTATTAATATCAAGATAAAAATGGTATCAAATAACCCTGAAATTTGCAAGCTTGTTTTTCAATTCCTTGTCACAATACTTTTTTTGTTATTTAAATATACTCTTCGTGCTTAGCTTTTAGGTGTTGTTGTCGGCCAATTTCCTCTTGGTTAGGTATGTTTGATACATTTTCTCGAGTTCGAGTGCTCGCGCCTAAGCTAAAATTAAATTGCTATGAATATAGTATCGTGTGATCGATTAAATTATCCTAATGTCAGTAAGCCAATTACTTGTATGTAAAAATTTATTTTGTTAGAATGCACCGGTTCAGGCAATTTTATTGGATAATGTTCATCATAATGTGTATTTTTTAGTTAAAGGGTATAAGAGAATGGGAAAAAGAAAACAAATTTTTTATTTAATATCTTTTCTTTTTTTTATTAAAGTACTGTTTGCCAGCACAACTAACAATACACAAATCATAAATAATAATCAAGATATAGCGCAATTTAGTGCAGATAATAGTACAGAAGGCGTTAAAAATTCCAAACCAGTTAATTTGTCTGTTGATCAGGACAGTTTATTGGGGTGGATTGCCGATGCCAAAGGATTATTTGGTATTAATCCCGCGAATGCAACAGCAGTGGAGTTAGCAGCAGGTCCTAAGGTGTTTCGAGCTAATGGAACCTATGGTTATGCTTTAAATGATAAAAATCGTATTAAACTAACCGGCGAGTATTTGCGTGAAAACTTGGAATTCGATTATTTCACAGGTGATACCAGACAATGGGTAGGGCAAGGAGCCGTGGGCGCTGCTTATGAATATTGGTTAGATGGGGGTATTTTTAAAAGTCTTCAATTAGGTAGTTATTATTCCCATGCGGGGAGTAAAAATTTATCCGACAAAACCCTTTATTTAGATAATACAACTCTTTTGGATCAACGCCGTATTGCAGGGGCTAATGATTGGAATGGTACTGCCGAAACGGCGATGCGTTTATGGCCACACAGTTTAGTAGTCCTTGGCGCCGATTATGATAATGTACGCTATGATACTCAATATGAAATTCAGGATGAGGGTACTGGTGATGCACAAGGGTTTGGTGGGCATATTCGTTTGCAACAATTATTAACGGCTAGTACACAGTTACAATTGCAATCTCTGGTGTCGCAATTGACCAACACTTATGGGGGTGGTTTGAATTGGATTTGGACCTCACACAAAACCACCGCATGGGCTGCGGGTTTTAATTCCACTTATACCGATGATCATACTACGGATCGTCGTTTTTGGACGAATGGCATCAATATCAGTATTGTCTGGGATCAGCCACGCGAAAATAAAGATGCGGTAGCACGATTTAGCGATCCGGATGTGAGCGCAGAAAATCTCTTAACTTGGACGGCCACACCTGCGGTGCGTATGCCAGATGTATTGGCGATTAGCGATGAAAGAATTACTACGGTAGCACATAACATACCTTTCCAATCAGTGACCGCAACCTGTCCAGCTAATGGCTCTCTTGTGTATAATTCTTCATCAAGTAGTTTTAGTGCCCCAGGTGGATGGGTACAATCCTACCCCTTAGGAGGAGTGAGTAATTTTCAGCCTGCATTTCGATCCGCTAATATTATGAATGATGCAACTAGAGGCCCGGTAGCATGTTTGTATACTATAGGGCCAGTTCAAGAATTAATATTAACCAATACAAGTTATCAACTGGTACAAGCTGATGGAAATAATTGGATTCCTGGGGCGCCCGCATTCTGGCCATTGTCGCAGCAACCCGCAGTCAATTGTTCCTCTAGTTCCCCTGATAATTGTCAATTTTCTACAGTGGATCCTAGTAGTGTTAAATCTACAGTGATGCAAAAAAATACTCAGGCTTTGAATGCATCCGAAATGAATTATACAAGATTGAAATTATAAATAACCCTTCAGCAACAGTGGTACAAAATGGCACCATTGCTAATCAATAAAAATATTCAGGCGATAAGAGAGGAAAAAAAACATGTCATCTAATTCTGTTTGTGTGTATGATATTAGTCAATGGGTGTTAAAAAACACAACTGCTTTTTGTGGGCAAGCAGCCTTAACAGCCGCTGAAGAAATTCCAGGCGTGGTACAGATAGCACAACAATTTATTCCGCAAGGTTGCGAGACTTATTTTACAAATGGGGTAGAACAAGTGATGCTCGCGGCTGGAAATTCACTGGTATTTTCGGTGAATCGAGTCTACAACTTTTCTCAAGTTTATGTGAATGGTGGCAGCATGGAAACCACGGGCAATATATTATTGGATGGCCAGGCGGGAGAACCACAAGTTGTTCTCAATGCCTTGAATATAGGATTAGACACCAATACGGAGATTTATGTTAATTCTACGGCACCCGCGAATTGTTTACAAATTGTAAGAGGAACCAATACGCAGCCGAGTACCATCAATTTTGTTAATCCTAATAGCGGTATTGTTTTGACTGGAGGTGATTTTAAATCATTGACTGTTTCTGTGCCAAATGGAGAAGGAGAAACAGAAGTACAGGTTCTATTAAATACAAGAGTAAATGGTTTCAGTGTATATGGCGCAGATGAACAACCATCAATAAGATTGGTTACGGACAATAGTGTTCGCATAAATGGTATGGCCTTTAGTGGTGTTTCTGTGGAAGCAGAGGGTAGCGGAAACTTTCGTGATATTCAGGCATTTGATACAACTTTTAATACGATCGGGCAGAGCGCAGCATGGGAATTAAGAAACGCTAATGATGGTATTCGGTGTGGTGATGAGCAACAAACTGTAAATCCGCCTATTTTCAATACAACTTCTCAGCAAGTTTATAACACAGCACTGCAAAATGAGAAGCAAATCTGTGCCAATACGGCGGCGCCTAATCCACAGATCGTAGCAGGTGCACATAGTAATGTTGATTTTATTAAACCACCATCGCCAAGTCCCTCGCCCAGCCCATCACCGAGTCCTTCGCCTATGCCGAGTTCATCGCCCAGCCCATCACCGAGTCCTTCGCCTATGCCGAGTTCATCACCGAGTCCTTCGCCTATGCCGAGTTCATCACCGAGTCCTTCGCCTATGCCGAGTTCATCACCGAGTCCTTCGCCTTTGCCGAGTTCATCACCGAGTCCTTCGCCTGTGCCGAGTTCATCACCGAGTCCTTCTCGTATGCCGAGCCCTTCATCGAGTCCTTCGCCTATGCCGAGTTCATCACCGAGTCCTTCGCCTGTGCCGAGTTCATCACCGAGTCCTTCGCCTATGCCGAGTCCTTCACCGAGTCCTTCGCGTATGCCGAGCCCTTCATCGAGTCCTTCGCCTATGCCGAGCCCTTCATCGAGCCCTTCGCCGGTGCCAAGTTCATTGCCTAGCCCTAGTCCTTCACCGAGCCCAGTTGCTACTCAAAATAAAAATTCACCGTGGTGGCCATATTTATTATTAATAGCGCCCGTCACTTTATCAACAGTGCTAAGAGTAACAGCAAATTATGGATTACTCGCATTGATAAAACCTGACAAGCCGGGTAATGAGAAATATAGTGCCATATTGACACAATCCTTGTATTTTATTCGCAGTGAAACCGCTTTTAATTTGTTATTAGGGGGTATAAGTGGTGTTGCTCAATATTACCACTATCAAACAGGTTGGGAGCGCTTTGATAGCCCTTCATTTGTTTTGCCTGTTGTTATTGCCAGTAGTGTTGCTGCTGAGTTGGCCTTAAATCTAATGCCAGAAATGCATGCATTGTCTATTGAATACCGTTCTTCTAGCAGTAAAATTCATGGATACAAAAAACTATTGGCACAAGTAACCTTACCGAGTGCCATAGCAGGAACTTTGGTTGCACCCATTTTATATTATTTCTTTCCGATGTATAGCATGGACAGATTTTTATTAGCTACATTGGGAATGCAAATAACACGACAAATAAGTATCGGTGTGGTTGATTATTGCATTGAACGCAATTCTAAACCTACTCAAGATGCATCAGGGGATGACCTAGAGGCTACTACCAACAGCTTGCTTCATCCAGAATCACAAAATCCATCTTCTTCTATTCTATTTAAGGGAATACGTATTGTACTAGCCACAGCAACTACTTTGGGCACGGTGGCGCTTGCATTATATTTGTGTGGCGCAGTCGATAATGAACAAGAGCAATATGATCCTCCAGCTGCGAATGAGGGTTTAAATGGGGCTTTAGGCGCTAGCATAGGCGTATTCAGTACCGCTGCAGTAGCCGCTAGCGGATGGCTAGGATATCGGGTGTATGGATTTTTTAAAGAGTCTGATGGGTATGAAGCTGTTCCTGATCCTGAATCGATAAAAGTTCAAAGAATAGAACAATAGAAAGAAACAATGAGGAATTATATTATGTTACAGCGTAAAATCGGCAATAATTCAGTAGGTGCAATTGGCTATGGCGCTATGGTACTTGAAGGATATTATGGTGCAAGTGATGATGATAAGGCAGATATAGTCTTAAATCAGGCACTGGATATTGGGGTGACGATGATCGACACGGCGGATGCCTATGGAAATGGTCATAATGAAACAGTGATTGCTAAAGCTATAAGCAAGCGTCGGCCACAAGCATTCTTAGCAAGCAAGTTTGGCATAGTTTTTGATGATAACTGGCAGGGTACACCATTGCCAACTGGATGGGGTTTTGATTTAAATATTAATGGTAGTCCAGAATATGTCATATATGCTTTAGAACAAAGTTTAAAA
The DNA here is from genome assembly GCA_044369355.1 of Gammaproteobacteria bacterium. GTDB lineage: Bacteria > Pseudomonadota > Gammaproteobacteria > UBA1113 > UBA1113 > VFKP01. The sequence continues at coordinate 9,939 of JBIPMB010000064.1, forward strand.
CGACTGAAAACAGATTATTTAGATTTATGGTATCTACATTATTCAGAACAGAATAGACCAATTGAAGACACCATTTCTGCAATGGCAAAGCAAGTTGCGGCAGGGAAGGTAAAATATTTGGGATTGAGTAATGTGACTGCAGAAGAAATACGTAGAGCGCATAAGATACACCCCATTGCTGCAGTTCAATATGAATATTCTTTGTGGCGCAGAGAAATTGAACAAGAAATATTGCCTGTATGTAAGGAATTAAAAATAGCCGTTGTGCCTTGGTCTCCATTGGGCAGCGGATTTTTGACAGGAAATGTAAAGACACTAGCAAACGATGATTTTCGTAACAACAATCCGAAATTTAGTTCAGATAACTTGCAGGCTAATTTACAAAGGTTTGCGCCTCTGCAACAGATTGCAACCGATTTAGGAATAACCGCAGCACAATTGGCATTGGCATGGTTATTGATGCAAGATGAAAATATTATTCCCATTCCGGGCACACGCAATCCTCAAAGAGTAATAGAAAACAGTAAGGCAGCATCCGTGCATTTATCACCGGATATTTTAGCGCAAATAAATAAAATCGCTGCGCCAGGTATCGCTAAGGGAGCGACGTTGGTATAATAACATGAAAAAATCATTTATATTTTTAAGCCTATTGATTTTAACGAGTTCTAGCCTTGCGAATAACCAATTGGATAGCGTTCGTTTAAAATATGATCATCAATTGGAGTTGAACCAAACGCACAAGTTTAATGATAATCAAATTCGTTCTTTTGTCTACTATTGGTTTGGTTTGCATGATAAACACCTTCCAATTGATAAATCTACGGTGCTACTTTCAGATACGAATCTATTAATGGTGTATCCGGAAATAACGGTGCACAATAAAGCGGATTATAAAAAATGGTACGATG
>JBIPMB010000349.1:0-2989 GCA_044369355.1 Gammaproteobacteria bacterium
AGTAATTGCTGGCACTCTGTCAACCGTGCTACCTCGCGCTCTAATTGGCGGATCCTTAGCCGCAATGCGTCTTCGTTATTCATTACGGTTCAATGGGGAGCTTCATTTGGGTGGGGTCTTCACACCAACCCTCTGTCTCATCCGAAAAACTCTTCGTGCTACGGATGCTTGTCTTAATAAACGGCACCTTTCCGTTTATGTGTTTAATCTTGTGCGTTATCGAAATAGTCAGCTCACCCGACTCCTCGGCCCCTGCCACTAATTCCCGTGTATGTACAACCATTAGATCGGAATGGTTCTTCTGCGTGCGCTCTATAATAAGAGCATCCATTGTTTTCGACATAGTTCGTGCCTTGTTGCCCGTGGGCGGTTTTGTTTTGTTTGGCTTACTGGCTTATTTTCGCCAGATAGTCGGAGACCTGTTTCTCGGTAAACCGGATAGTACGGTGACCGATACGGACGCACTTGAGCAGTCCGCGAAGTCTGAGGTCATGGACGGCCTCGACTGTAATTTGCAACAGGTCAGCGACCTGCTCAGGCAATAGAACCTGGCTCATCTCAGAAGCGTTGTTGGGCGATCCTAATGTTTGAGTACGCTTCATTCCGGCCTTCTTCTTTGCCGACGGTTCGCCCGTGGCTATAGCCGAGCCAGACGGATGCGATGATGACCGCAGCGACGATGATCCCTACTTCTATCATACGGATGCCTCCTGTTTGGCGGGGCGAGATAGCGCCTCGATGTAATTAACAACAGCCGTCTCAACTAAACGTGACGCTGACATTTTTTCCCGTCTGGCGACTTTTAGGATCTTGGCCTTGAGGCGCTCCTGTAAGTAGGCCTTGAGGCACACTTTATGTTTGGTAACTAATTTGCTCACGGGGCCATTTCTAGCCCCAACGCGATCGCGTTGGCCAGTTAAATAACGCGATCGCGTTCCGTAGAGTGGGCCCATTTCCTGCCTTTGTGATCGCGTTTTCTAGTGTAAAATGAGCTCATGGAGACTCCGAAAAAAAAACGAAATCCTTTTGTTAGAAAACGCCCGCTCATCCATTTTTCAATCGACGCGGAACTGAAGGCAACATTGCAAGAAATCGCGGATGCCGCTGGCGTTAAGGTAAATAAGGTAATCGAAATCGCCTGCGCCCACTATTTAAAAAACAATGGAGGCATGACACCTTCCCGCGTTGCTGAAGATGCGCAGGTCTATAAATCGCAAATATCCACAAGCGACTGAGTAACTTCCTCATCCCTATTTGCCTGCTCTAATACGCTATCCAGAATCCTCTCCATCGCCTCCTGTGGCGTAACATTAGCGAGCCGAGCGATTTCCAACAATAGGGGATGCAGTGGGGTGTTCATTGTCCGCATAAAATACGCACAGAGGGGTAGGACACCCAAGGGTGCACCCCTGTGATTTAGCGGTTGTTAAAACGCGCCACGCCCACGGACGTCCCACGCCCCACGCCCCACGGTTGATCCCCAAGGATTTACAAAACAGCATAATCCTTTCCTAAACCGCCGATGCGGGTTCGATTCCCGCCGGAGACACCCCTTAACCACAGGGACTTACGCTGAAAACCCTCTCTGTACAGCGTGAGAAATGGGACGTCATAACCCCTTGATAGTGGCCCATAGTACCCTCATAGTTTGGCCCACGACGTCCCACGTTGCCCCACGTGGGGCGTCCCACAGAGAAGGCGTCCCACGAGAAAAGCCGCCCCACGGCGTCCCACAAACGAAGCAACAGTATGAAGATTGAGAAGCGAATAACACCGGCAGGAACGGTCTCATGGCGGCTCGATATGGGCGTTGTCGATGGCGTCCGGGTGCGGCGGACGTACCAGTCAAAACTGGAAGCGGAAGGGGCGCTGGCGCTCGCTAAAATAGAACTCCGTTCACACGGTGAGCGCGGCCAGTCGGTGACTGTTGAGGATCGAGGAAAATTGGCCGACTGGATGGGGAAACTCCCCATTGGAGTCGGGGTGGATGACGTGTTCCGGTTCTACCTGGCTCACGCTGCCGGTGGTCGGGAGATCCCTCCGGTTGAGACGTTGTTCCGAGATTACAGCTCCGAACTCATGCGCCTCAACCGGACGCTTAAATACGTGAAAAACTCGGTCACCGTGCTGACTAGGTTCTTCGAGCAGCACCCCGACACCCCGCTCGACATGATAAACCGCGATCACGTGCAGCCGTTCGTTTTGGCTGCGACGGCAATCCCCACACAGCGCAATCGCTTGGGAGCCATCCGGGCGTTTTACGAGTGGCTCATTGCCAGCCGGTATGTGTCGCAGAATCCGACCACCGGCGCGAAGAACCGGATTCGCATCTCTGACACCGAGGAAAAACCGATTCTCGCGCTTGGCATCGTTGAGGTTAAGGCGTTGCTGGCTGTCGCCCAGAAAGAAGAACACCTTGAGCTGTTGGGGTTTGTTTCGCTCGCTCTGTTCTGCGGAATCAGGCCCGAGGAAATTTACACCACCGATGCCTCGCACCTATCGCTCCCAGAGCGGTTTATCCGAATCACAGCCAAGGCGTCGAAAACGGGACAGAATCGCGTGATTCCGCTCTGCGACACGGCGCATAACTGGCTGAGCCGGTGGCGGAAAGCCTGCCCAAAAGACAAGGCATTCCGCCCGCCAAACTTCCAAAAACGATGGAAGAACCTGCGGGACGAAGCGGGACTATTTAAGGGGTGGGTGCCGGACGTGTTGCGCCACACGTTCGCGTCGTTTCATTACTCGGAATACCAGAACGAGAACCAATTGAAGGCTTTACTCGGACATTCGTTGAACGAAGGCACGTTGTTTCGCCATTACAGAGCAGTCCAAACGGTGAGCGGCGAAACTATCACCAAGCGAATGGCGGAAGAGTTTTGGGCGCTCACCCCGTCAATGGGGGGTAAAAACAATCTTTAGCCCCCAATTTTCAGCGCTCGCAATCCACTCATTGTGAGCTAGTTGCAAAAAATCGTACGCCTCCCTTCAT
>JBIPMB010000214.1:0-2986 GCA_044369355.1 Gammaproteobacteria bacterium
AAAACCAGATGGAATAGGGGCTGAATCCGGTGCAACAGATGGTTGTTCATCTTTACCATCAACGATAGGCGCAGATGACGCGAAAAAAGATAGTCGCGCTGAGGATGGGCGTGGATTCTGTGGTGAACTTGTAGGCGATGATGATTGTAGAAACACAGATCGTGAAACTGCAGCGGAGCTACTTGAAGAAGATTCAGAAATCGAAGGCATAATTGGTATCGAAACATTACTCCTTTCATAGCGCAGAAAATGTTTTTGCCATTCAGGGTGCATCTGCACTTCCATTAAGGTACCATGACGATAACCATACAAAGCGGGTTGATGAGTATCCCCCGCATAATATTCACAAGAATCATCCAAATCATGGATAACTCTAACTCCTGGTTTAATAAACACGTCTTTTAATCGCCAAGCTTGGCCGTGAACCGTAAGTAGGCGTGTAGATAACAGAGGGATCGTGTCCAAGATTTCTTTTATCGCATGGGTAATCCCTTTTTCTAAGTCCATTGCCTCTGGATAAATAACCGCATCAACCAAATCTGAAATGAGTGTTTCCTCTTTAATTTTTTCTGCTAACATGGCCGTTAGCATGCACAACACCGCATAATCTGCTACCAGCTCAATGGCCGTTTCGGGCAAATCGTTAACAGGAACTGCCTGGCTTTGTCGCCACGGTAGCGATTTACTAATGCTTTCCTGTTCAGTCGAGCGTAATTCATTTAGTTGTTCAGCATAAATAAAAGTTAATCTTTGGGCGACTATGTCAACTGCTTTTATCCATTCCATCAATGGTACCGCATGTACAATCAATTGTTCCGCCTCACGATATTGATCTTTTACTACGGTCCTTTGCAAACCTTGTCCAAAAAGATAGCCTAGAAAAGAAATGCCGGGCACTGGCAATAAGCTGCCTAAAAGCTGGATGCCACCTTGCATCATAGTAGGCAATAACCCTTTCTTAACTTTAACGCGCCCACTGGCAACGGCCATCGCTCCAACCAACAATTGTTCCAATTTACGGCGCACTATTTGATAAAATTGATCTTGATTGTGAGAATAACTTTTTGTAGGTGATGTTCGAGATTCCTGCACAAGTTTCTCATGCATTAACGCCACTTCCTGCCTTATTAATTCCTGTATATTCAAAGAGGGTTGTGGACTTGCTACGTCGGAGAAGGTTGAGTATGGCGTACTTAAGGATAATTCTTCTTGAGGAGTGCGCTGTAAATCACTGTCGGCGCATTGACTTTTCGTCGGAACATAAACACTGTCTTTTATTTCTTCATTCATGTTGATTGGTTGTGGCTCTAACAGTTCAATTTTACGAGGTTGAATTAAAGCCTTATCTGAGCAAGAAGAAATTAAGGGGCTATCCAATGATGTTTCATCTGGTCTATTGGGAGTGGAAATTTTAGATTGATTATCCTTTAAAGCATTCTCTTCTTGTCTTTTTGTATCATCGACTGCAATCAGTTCAGGATGCTCACTTTCCAATTTGGCTAAATTCCGTTTTGCGCGATCAAGGTTAGCTTCGGCAGCTAACTTTAAGTAAAAATGCGCTTTTTTAATATCACAAGGCAAACCACCCCAGCCTTTAAGATAATAATTTCCTAGTTGTAATTGAGCACGGGGATACGCCTTTTCAGATCCGAGCTGATAACAAACAACGGCCCGCTTAAATTGCTTCGCTCTTTCACATAGAACGCCTTGCATATAGGCAAATTCGCCTAATAGTGGCGGTAACCAATGTTTTGTAATTCGGTTTAATTCGGTTAATACGGAGACAGAAGTTCCCGTGGCAAAATCCAAATCCAACATCGGTCGCAATTCAAAAATCAACTTGAGAATAGCGGAATTACCCGTTGCAATAGCTTGATGAATAATGGGTTGTTGGCACAGAGCCGGGATGGTATAAACGCTTACCCCTTGTCTTAGAAAAGATTCTACTTTCACAGCATTTCCATCTACACACGCTCTAGCCAAAGCAATAGCGGCAGTCTGATTTCTTGCGCAAATCTCTTGAAAAAATAATTCATAGGACATCGGCAGCTTATAAGACTGCCAATTAATCGTTACAATACTGTGATTGTCTAACATAGCGCTACGTAAAACATTCAAAGTTTCTGTTCTCAGTTGACTTACATTTAAACTGCTAACACTGTGATTATTAGGCAAATGTTCCGCTAACACTATTAATTCACTGTCATTTAAAGGTTTCTCATAAACAACGCTGTTTAAACTTTGCATTTGTAAACCTTCGACAAGATCAGATAAGTTCATTTTTGTATCTACTCCTTTAAAATCCGTATTCGCAAAGAATACATTACCTCAATACTATTTTTCGTAAGAAGTACTAGAAAAGTCACTCGCGTACATTTCATATGGTACTATTGAAGAAGAAGATGATCCCGAGGTTTCTATTTCTTCCGGCGCTCTAAAAAAAGTACTATCATTATATACATTCATCTCTTAAATCACAGTTAAAAAAATTACAACACGATCGTGCTGCATCTTGTAGATATTACTTTATTACCTACCAGTCAATTCTATTAACGTTGTTCTACTTTTATCTCCGTTTAAATTTACGTTTTGGCATCATCAATACACCGCCCATTATCCCTTACTTTTTTAGCAATGTAAATGCTCACTGACTGATTGTGGCGTGTTAGAGCAAACATTGTTATTCTCACCTCCCCTATTGTGAAAATCTTTCTCTACTTTTTCCTGCCAAATTTTGCTCCTGATTTAGCGAAATCAATTCATCTTCACTTAATTTACAAACTTAATTTACAAACTTAATTTACAAACTTAATTTACAAACATCGTTTTCATAAATATCGCGATAATTATTTTTATTCTTGTCAATCACTACCGGCTAAAGCCGGTAGCTTGGTAAACGCTTACAAAGCGGATTATTAGCTTAAAAGCTAGTACTCCGATATCTTGAAATTATCATCCTTGTGATGCATTTCTTGATTCTCTATAT
>JBIPMB010000321.1:0-2972 GCA_044369355.1 Gammaproteobacteria bacterium
TCCACGCCGGCACCGGCTTCCTCCTCATCCACCGCAGCGTCCTCACCGATCTGCAAAAACACCCGCGCATCACCGCCTACGACTGCCCGCCCAACAGCCCATGGGCCGGCACCTCCCACTACAACTATTTCCAGAGCGGCCCCTACGGCACCCCCAGCGCCACCACCGGCCGCAAGCAATGGCAGAGCGAGGATTGGATGCTCTGCGAATTGTGGCGCGAGCTCGGCGGCCAAGTCTTGGCCGATACCAATATCAAGCTCCGCCACCTCGGCCGCCTGCTTTTCCCGCCCGCGGTCTCGGAGCTGCAAGGCGCCTTCGAATCTTTGCTGCGCCAAAGCCACCCCGCGATCAAGATCGAGCCTCTCCGCCAAGCCCTCGCCGCCTACAAGCCCGCCTGAGTCATGCCCGCGCCCGTGATCGAGTGTAGCCCCTGCAAGTGCTGCCGCGATCTCGTCGAGCTGATCGGCGAGATCAAGATCGATCACGACCTCGGCGGCGTGGTCTGCGTCCCCTGCTCCTACAACCTCCGCGGCGCATCCGCCTGGCTCCGCCAATCTGGCCTCCCCCAGTGCATCCCGCCCGGTTCCTACAACTGGCACCGCTGATTTCTCCCGCTTTTTTTTCCGTGTATTCCGTGTGTTCCGTGGGCCTCCTCCGATGAATTTCCAAACCTACAACGACTTTCACCTCGGCGACAACCTGCTCCACCTGCACTTCCTCCGCGGCCTCGCCCGCCGCTACCCCGAGCACACCTTTGCCCACTACGCTCACGAGCGTCACCGCCCCGAGCTGCTCCCCCTCATCGCCGATCTTCCCGGCCGCATCACCCTCCTCTCCGTCCCCCCCGCTACCGGCCTCAATGCCTGGCGAGGCGCCGAGGGCTGGTTCTACGGTCAGCCCGACCACCACGACTTTGCCGCCATCCACCTCCGCTGGTTCGCCCGCCTCGCCGCACAGATGGGCCTTGAGTCACCGTTCTACAAAAAAGCCGATCTCCTTTTCGACTACCCCGCCCTCGCCCCGGCCACCGCCATCTGCACCGGCTTTCGCGGCATCCTCGTCGTCAACTCGACGCCGCAGTCCGGCCAGTTCCCCGCCTTTTCCCACGCCGGTTTCGACGCCCTCATTGCCCGCCTCCACGCCGCCGGCCACACCGTCTACACCACTGCGCCCTCCTCCACCAAAGACGCCCTCTGCACGCTCGACTGCTTCTCCAGCGTCACCGATATCGGCCGCCTTTCGACCGATCGCATCGATGCCATCATCGGCACCCCCACCGGCCCCATGTGGCCCACGTTCAACGTGTGGAACGCCGCGACCATAAAACTCCGCCTCCTCTTCCTCGGCCATGAGCGCGTCGAGCTCACGCCCAACACCGTCCACGCCAACTCCCTCAGCCTCGCCCCCGAGATCCTCCGCGACCACGGCCTCCTCTGATTCGCCGGCCCTTTTCCCATGACCTACAAGCAAGCCCTCATCGCCGCCAACGCCGCCCTGGCATCCGATCCCGCCCGCCTCTTCATCGGCTACGGCATGAGCCACGGCCGCGCCGGCGGCACGTTGCCCGGCGTCGCGCCGTCGCAGATCCTCGAGACCCCCGTCGCCGAAAACCTCATGACCGGCCTCGCCATCGGCGCCGCCCTCCGCGGCCGCAAGCCCGTCGTGTATTTCGAGCGCAGCGACTTCGTCCTCAACGCCCTCGATGCCATCGTCAACCACCTCGACAAGCTCGCCCTGCTCTCCCGCGCCGAGTTCACCCCCGCCGTCATCCTCCGCCTCGTCGTCGGCAACCGCGAAAAACCCCTCTTCACCGGCGCGACCCACACCCAAGATTTTTCCCGCGCCCTCCGCGAGATGGTGAGCTTTCCCGTGTGGCCCATCTACCACCCCGACCGCGTCGCCGATATCTACGCCCTCGCGGCCCGCTCCGTCGAGAGCGGCCAATCCGTCGCCCTCATCGAATACAAAGACTTCATGTGATGCGCGCCGCCCTCCTCACCGCCCACAACGCCCCCCTCGAGCTGGCCGAGATCGCGCCCGCCGGCCCGCTTGAGTTCGGCCAAGTGCTCGTCCGCGTGCTCGTCTCCGGCCTCTGCGGCGCGCAGCTCCAAGAGATCCGCGGCGAGAAAGGCGGCCCGCTCCCGCACCTCATGGGCCACGAGGGCTGCGGCATCGTCGAGGAAGTCGGCCCGGCCGTCACCCGCGTCAAGGTGGGCGACAAAGTCGTCATGCACTGGCGCAAAGCCGCCGGCATCGAGTCCCCGTTTCCCCGCTACACCAGCCCCGATGGCATCAGCCGCGCCGCTTTTACTTCCGGCCTCGTGACGACCCTCGCCGAGAAAACCATCTGCAGCGAAAACCGCCTCACCCCCGTCCCCGGCGATACCGACCCCGAGCTCTGCGCCCTGCTTGGCTGCTCCCTCTCCACCGCCCTCGCCACCATCGAGACCGAGGCCGCCCGCTGGGGCGAAAACGTCCTCATCATCGGCTGCGGTGGCCTCGGCCTTGCGATGCTCTCCGCGCTCAACCTCGCCGCGCCCGCCACCATCTGCGCCTGCGATATTCACGAGAGCAAGCGCCGCCCCGCCGAGATCGCCGGCGCCCGCTTCGTCAACCTCGACACCGAGAAACTCACTGGCGATTACGACCTCATCCTCGACACCGCCGGCGCCACCACCGCCACCGAGACCGCCCTCGAGCGCCTCGCCCCCTCTGGCCGTTATGTGATGATCGGCCAGCACGCCCCGCAGAAACCTGTCTGCATCGCCAACGCCCGCCACCTTTTCGCCGGCGAGGGCAAAAGCATCCGCGCCACCCAAGGTGGCGGCTTCCGCCCCGACCTCGATATCCCCCGCTACCTCCGCGTCCTCGCCGAGCGCGACATCTACTGCAGCGGGCTCATCACCCACCGCCTCCGCCTAGATGAGATCAACCACGCCCTCGACCTCGTCCGCTCCGGCAACGCCGGCCGC
>JBIPMB010000066.1:0-10793 GCA_044369355.1 Gammaproteobacteria bacterium
ATTACACACAAGACGAACTACTTCTACCGTTTTTGTTTTATCCATTTTATTGCTAACGACTCTACCCGTTAACGTACGCTTAATTTTGCCTTCACCGCTCATAATGTCTTGCCACCTTTAGCCAAAGTTAACTCTGTCAAAATGGTTTTGATGCGTGCGATTTGTTTGCGTGCTTTATCAAACAAATGCGGCTTTACCTTTTGACCACTTTTTTGCTGGATCCGTAGGTTAAATTGCTCTTTACGCAATTCTAACAATTCAGCTTGTAACCCCTCTGTAGGCAGGGCGCGCAATTCTTTTATTTTCATTTACATCACCACTTCCGTCACAAATGTTGTCTTCATAGGCAATTTAGCCGCTGCCAAAGCAAATGCTTCTTTCGCTAAGACTTCGTCCACACCTTCCATTTCAAATAAAACCATACCTGGGAAAATACGTGCTACCCAGAGTTCAATACTACCCTTACCCTTACCTTGACGAACCTCTAAAGGTTTCTTAGTTCTAGGTAGGTCCGGGAAAATACGAATCCAAATTTTACCACCACGCTTAATATGGCGCGTCATGGCTCTACGGGCTGCTTCGATTTGTCTGGCAGTAATATAGCCACCTACCGTTGCCTTCAAGCCACAAGTACCAAAACTCACCTTGTTGCCGCGCGTTGCTACACCCGAAATTTTAGAGCCTTTCTGCGTTTTACCAATATTTCTTTTAGGCTGCATCATAATGTCTTACTCCACTTTCTCTTCAGTTTTCTTCGGTGCATGCGCTACTTTTTCACCTTTGAAGATCCAAACTTTAACGCCAATAATACCATAAGTCGTTAAAGCTTCAGCCAAAGCGTAATCTATGTCAGCACGGAATGTATGCAATGGCACACGCCCTTCTCTAGTCCACTCGGAGCGAGCAATTTCCGCACCACCTAAACGTCCGCTGACGCAAATCTTAACGCCTAGTGCACCAGAACGTAATGCCGATTGCACAGCTCTTTTCATGGCACGGCGAAACATCACCCGTTGTTCTAATTGACGCGCAACATTATCCGCTACTAGAAAAGCATCCAACTCGGGTTTACGCACTTCTTCTATCGTTAAATGCACTGGCACACCCATAATGCGGCTGGCTTCATCACGTAATTTTTCAACGCCTTTACCCTTTTGCCCTATAATAGCGCCAGGTTTACCAGCTAAAATTTTAATACGTGCATTTTTAGCAGGTCTTTCAATTTTAATATGGCTAATCGCGCCTTCTTTTAAATTGTCAGATAAATATTTCCTGACTTTAATGTCTGTCAACAATTGGGCCGAAAAATCTTTCTCAGCGAACCAATTAGAGTCCCAATCACTGGTGATGCCTAAACGCATACCAACTGGATGAACTTTCTGACCCATAACTAAACTCCCCTACCATCGGAAACACAGACCGTAATATGACACGAACGCTTAAGAATACGATCGGCACGACCTTTAGCACGAGGCAATACGCGTTTTAAGCTAGGCCCTTCATCTACAAAGATCTGCGATATTTTCAATTCATCAATATCCACTGCATGATTATGTTCGGCATTGGCTATAGCAGATTTTAGCACTTGCTTTACCAGCGGCCCCGCTTTTTTAACGCTAAAAGTTAAAATATTCATCGCATTGCTCACAGGCAAACCGCGAATTTGATCGGCAACCAATCGCGCTTTTTGTGCGGATATACGGGCATAGCGGTGTATTGCTGCTACTTCCATTTTTTACCTCTTAAAATTTCATTTCTAAATACTTCAAAACCAATACCTTAACGGTATCAGCATCCTATTTTTTGCGATCACCAGAGTGCATCTTAAACAATCGCGTGGGTGAAAATTCACCTAATTTATGGCCAACCATATTTTCAGAAACATAGACCGGAACAAAAGTTTTGCCATTGTGTACAGCAATAGTGAGTCCCACCATGTCTGGGCTGATCATAGACGCCCTAGACCAAGTCTTGATAGGCCGCTTATCATTGGCAGCCACTGCTTTGGTTATTTTCTTAACCAAACTGTATAAAATATACGGTCCTTTTTTGAGTGATCTTGGCACTTTGTTACCTCTTAACCTTACTTAGCTTTAGTTTGTTTACGCGTTCTAACAATAAACTTAGTCGTACGTTTATTGCGACGTGTCTTATAACCCTTAGTCTTCCATCCCCACGGACTGCAAGGATGACGACCACCTGATGTCTTACCTTCACCACCACCCATAGGGTGATCGACTGGGTTCATAGCCACACCACGTACCGTAGGTCTAATACCGCGCCAACGCTTGGCGCCGGCTTTACCTAAAGCGATCAGGTTATGATCTTCATTACCCACTTCGCCGATGGTAGCTCTACATTCTAATAATACCTTACGCATTTCACCAGAGCGCAATCGTATGGTGGCGTAAGCCCCTTCTTTTGCCAACAATTGCATGCCAGCACCAGCACTACGCGCTAACTGCGCGCCTTTACCAGGCTGCATTTCCACACAGTGTACGATAGTACCCAGGGGGATATTAATCAGCGGTAATGTATTGCCCACACGTATAGACACATCACGGCCTGACATTACTTCATCGCCTACCTTTAGGCCTTGAGGCGCAATAATATAACGACGTTCACCATCAGAATATAACAATAATGCGATATAAGCAGTCCGATTTGGATCATACTCTAAACGTTCCACCTTAGCTGGAATACCGTCTTTCAAGCGACGAAAATCGATCACGCGATAATGTTGCTTATGTCCACCGCCACGATGACGCACCGTGATACGACCTAAATTGTTACGCCCACAAGTACGGGTTTGCTTTTCTACTAAGGCGGCGTGCGGCGCACCTTTATGTAGATGTTTTTTGTCTGCACGTGTCACATGACGCGTACCGGGCGATGTTGGTTTTAACTTGATTACAGCCATTTTTCTATACCTTTTACTCTATTAAGCACTCGCAAATTGAACATCTTGCCCTGCGACCAAAGTCACATACGCTTTTTTCCAACCCTTGCGTTTGCCCATAATGCGGCCTACGCGCTTTGTTTTTGCCTTAACGTGACAGGTGGTCACATGATCGACTAAAACATTAAACATTTTTTCTACCGCTGTTTTGATCTCTGCTTTGGTAGCGTCTACAGCCACTTCCAACACCAATTGTTTCTTGGTGCTTTCTGCTAGAATGGTCGCCTTCTCAGACACATGAGGACCACGGACGACTTCATAAAGACGTTCATTTAACATGACGCTAACCTCTCTTCAAAAAATTTGACGCAATCAACCGTCATTAGAATGCTGCCAAAACCCACTAAATCTACAGGGTCAATATCGTGCATTTCCATAACACTAACATTGGGTATATTACGCGCGGCCAACATTAAGTCATAATCAAAATCAGGAACAACGACTAATACATTTTCGGTATACCCTAAAGCGGCTAATTTTTTTATCAGCGCTTTGGTCTTGGCTTCAGCCACCGTAAAACTATCTATCACTTTCAAACGATTTTGGCGTAACAATTCCGATAAAATCGAAGAAAAAGCTACTTTCATTGCTTTCTTATTCATTTTTTGCGAAAAATCACGGGGTGATTTTGCAAAAGTATGCCCCCCCCCACGCCAAATAGGACCACGGGTAGATCCAGCACGCGCACGGCCCGTACCCTTTTGACGCCAAGGTTTCTTACCACCACCGCTGACATCAGCGCGTGTTTTGGTTTGTGATGACCCTTGTCGCCATCCAGCTAAACTTTTTTGAACCGCTTGATGAATCAATGGTTCATTATATTCTTTAGTAAAAACTGTATCTAAAACACTGAGCGTACTAACCGCATCATGTGTAGTATTTGAATAAACTTGTAATTCCACGGCTAATTACCCCCTTGAATACTTTTTGTGGCATGCCGTACTACAACGTTACCGCCTTTAGGTCCAGGAACCACACCCTTGACCAACAGTAAACTATTGTCTTTATCAATACGCACTAACGTTTGATTTTGCACGGTACGCAAGACATTACCCATATGGCCCGCCATTTTTTTACCTTTGAACACTTTACGTGGCGATTGATTTTGTCCCGTAGAACCCGGCACGCGATGTGAACGCGAGTTACCATGTGACATAGGCTGGCAACGAAAATTATGACGCTTAACAGTACCGGCAAAACCTTTACCTTTACTCACAGCGCTAACATCGACTAGCTGACCTTCAGCAAAAATATCTAAGCTAATTTCTTGACCTAAAGTATACTGACTAGGATCGCTAATTAAAAATTCTTTCAATAAGTGACCTGGAGGAGTTTGTGCCTTAGCATAATGGCCCGTTATAGGACGATTTACTCTGGATAGCTTCTTTTCACCTGAAGTGACCTGAACGGCATTATAGCCATCCGTCGCTTCTTGTTTGATTTGCACGACACGATTCGTCGCAACGTGAATTACTGTTACTGGGACAGCTAGACCTTCAGGCGTAAAGATCTGCGTCATACCGCATTTGCGGCCAACCACACCGTTTGTCATTATAAAACCTCTTTTGTTGAGAGCGCAACGGCCAACCCGTTGATCTCTTATTCCTCTTCGCGCTTGAATTTTATGCTTTTTTGGCTGTGCCGCTTCGCTTAAAATCCAATCACTGTGAGTACATTCCTAAAGTGCAGCCACTTACCCCTAAAAGGGTCTGGCTACACAAAGATTGCGATTGTACACAATCTTTGGCAATTACTCAATACTATCTATCTTAATTCGTACATCTACACCAGAAGCCAAGTCCAGTTTCATCAACGCGTCTACCGTCTTATCGGTCGGATCAACGATGTCGATTAGTCTTTTATGGGTCTTGATCTCATATTGATCACGCGCGTCTTTATTGACGTGCGGTGAAATCAATATAGTGAACCGTTCAATTTTAGTGGGCAAAGGAATAGGGCCCTGCAATTGAGCGCCAGTACGTTTTGCTGTTTCCACTATTTCTCTAGCCGACTGCTCAATCAAACGAGAATCGAATGATTTTAAGCGTATGCGGATCCGTTGTTTCTTTGCCATATTATTTACCCAATTACCTTAGTTACAACGCCTGCACCAACCGTGCGTCCACCTTCGCGTACAGCGAATCGTAAGCCGTCATCCATCGCGATGGGTGCTATTAGCTTCACCACAAACTTGATGTTGTCTCCAGGCATCACCATTTCTACGCCTTCTGGCAATTCTACTTCGCCCGTTACGTCTGTCGTACGGAAGTAAAATTGTGGTTTGTACCCCTTGAAGAATGGCGTATGACGGCCTCCTTCTTCTTTCGTCAATACATACACTTCTGCTTCAAAATGCGTGTGCGGCTTTATCGAACCGGGCTTTGCCAATACTTGACCGCGCTCTACGTCTTCACGCTTCGTGCCCCGTAATAATACGCCCACGTTGTCTCCTGCTCGGCCTTCGTCCAACAATTTGCGGAACATTTCTACACCTGTACACGTACTCTTCACCGTGTCTTTTAAGCCCACGATTTCGACTTCTTCACCTACTTTCACGATTCCGCGTTCGATTCGGCCTGTCACTACAGTTCCTCGACCCGATATCGAAAACACGTCTTCAATTGGCAACAAAAATGGCTTGTCTATAGCTCGTTCTGGTTGTGGGAAGTATGTATCCATTGCTTCCACCAACTTCTCTATCGCTGGCACGCCTATTTCGCTCTTATCGTCATTCAATGCTTTTAACGCTGAACCCGTAATAATCGGAATATCGTCTCCAGGAAAATCATATACGTTCAACAAATCTCGTACTTCCATTTCCACTAATTCTAATAATTCTGCATCGTCTACCATGTCTGCTTTATTCAAAAACACCACGATATACGGCACGCCTACTTGACGAGCCAATAAGATGTGTTCTCGTGTTTGCGGCATAGGTCCGTCTGCTGCGGATACTACTAATATTGCCCCGTCCATTTGGGCCGCACCCGTGATCATGTTCTTCACATAATCCGCGTGCCCTGGGCAGTCCACATGCGCGTAATGCCTATTTGGAGATTCATATTCCACGTGCGATGTCGAGATCGTAATACCACGCGCTCTTTCTTCTGGTGCCTTGTCGATATTTTCATATGATACAAATTCACCGAAGCGCTTCGTTAATGCCGCTGTTAACGTCGTCTTACCATGGTCCACGTGGCCTATAGTTCCTACGTTTATATGCGGTTTCGTTCGTTCAAATTTCTCTTTAGCCACGATAGTTCCCCTAAATGATTATTACTTTATTTACCCGTCTTACTAATGACCTGCTCAGCAATACTGGCTGGCGTTTCACTGTATTTCAAAAATTCCATAGTGTAAGTCGCACGGCCCTGACTCATAGAGCGCACACTGGTGGAATAACCAAACATTTCCGCCAAAGGCACTTCAGCACGAACCACTTTGCCAGAAGGTGTATCACCCATTCCTTGCAACATACCGCGACGGCGACTTAAATCACCCATGATGTCACCCATATATTCTTCAGGTGTCACCACTTCTACTTTCATAATAGGTTCTAATAAGACCGGATTAGCATTCAATGCACCTTCTTTAAAACCTTTAGAACCGGCCAATTTAAAGGCCATTTCATTGGAATCCACGTCATGGTAAGAACCATCAAAAATCGTGACCTTAACGTCAACGACTGGATAGCCACCCAACACACCACTACCCATTTGTTCTTTGATACCGGCATCTACTGCAGGAATATATTCCTTAGGAACCACACCGCCTACAATGCCATTTACAAATTGATAACCTGCACCGCGTTCCAAGGGCTCCAAACGCAACCATACGTGACCGTACTGACCACGACCACCGGATTGACGTATAAACTTGCCTTCCTGCTCTACGGATTTACGTATAGTTTCACGGTAAGCCACTTGTGGATTACCCACATTGGCTTCCACACTAAATTCACGTTTCATACGATCAACGATGATTTCTAAGTGTAATTCGCCCATACCCTGAATAATGGTTTGGCCGGTTTCTTCATCCGTATGCATACGGAAAGAAGGATCTTCTTGGGCCAACTTACTCAAAGCAATACCCATTTTTTCTTGGTCTTGCTTAGTCTTAGGTTCAACGGCCACAGAAATAACGGGTTCTGGAAAATCCATACGCTCTAAGGTGATGATGTTATTTGGATCACATAAAGTATCACCCGTAGTGACATCCTTCAGACCCACTGCGGCAACGATATCGCCTGCACGTGCTTCTTTGATTTCTTCGCGGCTATTCGCATGCATTTGTAATAAACGGCCTACGCGTTCTTTTCTGCTTTTCACAGGGTTAAATACTGAATCACCCGACTTTAATACGCCAGAATATATACGGATATAAGTTAAAGAACCCACAAAAGGATCGGTTGCTATCTTAAAAGCCAAAGCAGAGAAAGGTTCATCGTCATTAGAATGACGCACAGCTTCTGTTTCAGCCGCATCATCCAAAATACCTTTAATAGATTCTACGTCATCCGGTGCAGGCATAAAGTCTACCACACCATCCAACATAGCTTGCACACCTTTATTTTTAAAGGCCGAACCACAAAATACAGGTACAATTTCGCCTGCAATAGTACGTATACGTATGCCTTTTTTGATCTCTTCGTTAGTGAGTTTACCCGTTTCTAAATATTTTTCCATTAATTCTTCGTTCGCTTCTGCGGCTGATTCTGTCATTGTTTCACGCAGAGAATCGCACTCGGCCTTCAGATTGGCCGGAATTTCTTTAGCGACATAATTTACACCCTTAGAAGCCTCATCCCAATAAATGGCTTCCATACGGATTAAATCAACCACCCCTTCAAAGTTTTCTTCAGAACCTATGGGGCATTGCATTTGAATAGGATTTGCGCCTAAACGATCTTTAATTTGTTCTACCACACGGCCAAGCTCAGCACCTATACGATCCATCTTGTTGACGAAAGCCATACGAGGTACTTTATAACGGTTAGCTTGACGCCATACCGTTTCGGATTGTGGTTCAACTCCGTCTACAGCAGAAAATACCGCAACAGCACCATCGAGCACGCGCAATGAACGCTCTACTTCAATGGTAAAGTCAACGTGACCAGGGGTGTCGATGATATTAATACGGTGTAGCGGATATTGTTTATCCATACCAGACCAATGACAAGTCGTTGCAGCAGAAGTAATGGTGATACCACGTTCTCTTTCTTGTTCCATCCAATCCATAACGGCAGCGCCATCATGTACTTCACCAATTTTATAAGACACACCCGTATAAAAAAGAATACGCTCTGTAGTCGTTGTTTTGCCAGCATCAATATGGGCAATAATACCTATATTTCTAACCTGGTCTAAAGGGGTGGTTCTACTCACAACAATGATCCTCTATCTATAAAATTATTAATTCCAACGATAATGCGCAAAAGCTTGGTTGGCCTTAGCCATACGGTGCACATCTTCACGCTTCTTCACGGCCTCACCACGACCGGCTAAAGCATCGCCCATTTCGGCGGCTAATCGACGCATCATACCCTTCTCAGAACGCTTACGAGCAGATTGGATCATCCAACGCATACCCAAAGCTAAACGACGATGTGGAGCCACTTCAACAGGAATTTGGTAGGTTGCACCACCAACACGGCGTGAACGCACTTCTACCGTAGGACATACTTGATCTAAAACACGACCAAATATCGCTACTGTTGCGCCACCTTCACCGCCTTCACTGCTCTCTGTCTCGGCACTTTTTTGCTTTTTAAATACTTCTTCCAAAGCACCATAAACAATGCGTTCTGCCAGTGATTTTTTACCACTTAACATGACTACATTAATAAAGCGCGCGATCAGTTCATCACCGAACTTGGGATCAGGCACTACGGGTCTTTTCTCTGCCGCTCTACGTCGCATAATATTATCTTCCTACCATCATTAATAAATTACTTAGCCTTAGGCCGTTTTTCACCGTACTTGGAACGGGATTGTTTACGACCTTTTACACCAGCTGTATCTAAGCTACCGCGCACGATATGATAACGCACGCCTGGCAAATCCTTTACTCGACCGCCGCGTATTAATACCACGGAGTGTTCTTGTAAATTGTGTCCTTCACCGCCAATATAGGCTGTGACTTCATAACCGCTGGTGAGCTTAACTCTGGCGACCTTACGCAAAGCCGAGTTTGGCTTTTTAGGGGTCGTCGTATACACGCGCGTGCATACGCCGCGTCGTTGCGGACATTGTTTCAACGCAGGGTTTTTACTCTTAACCTTACGTTTGATACGCTTCGTGCTTGATGAGGCACGCACCAACTGACTAATTCTTGCCATATATTTAAAGCTCCACACGCTTGTCACATTCTAATTCGGATATACACTCTTCGCATTTGCTTCTTAGGCTTCGTTGCCTTCGCCCATCTCGCCCCAGTCATGTAGAGTACTACACTCCTGGTGCTCGAGGACTCGGCGCCTCGCCTAAAAATCAACTGCTGTGAGTTATCATTTTGGTAACCATTCAGCTCAATATGATAAGTAGCGTATATTTTGCTCACTTAGCTTGGAATTTCATCCAACCCCGCCTCAAAATATGCTCTTTATATGCGCAGTTTGAATCCGGTACTAAACAGTTACTCATTTTGCTTTGCGTTTTTATTATGCTAAACAGACTCAGACACAAAGCGCAAACACGCAAAATGAGGCCGGATTGTAGAAAGGTTTTGGCCTCATGTCAAGTGTTCTCACAAAAATTTCGCTTTTTTATTACTAAATTCGCATTTTAAGACAAAAACAGCCTAATTATTTAACCACGGCCAAAAGAACGATGCTGATCAAAAAGAGCGTCGGCACTTCGTTTATAATACGGTAAAAGCGCTCGCTGTGCTGATTCCTGTCCGCCGCGAAATCTCGCAATAACAATGCCAAATAAGCATGATAAATCCACAAACCCAGCACCAAGGCCAATTTAATGTGTAACCACATGGCGTGGACATAGTAATGATGACGTGCAAACATGAGGGTTAAACCAAAAAGCGTGGTTAAAATAGCTCCGGGCGTAGTAATGCACCAATATAGGCGCCATTCCATCACTTTAAAGCGTTCAAGGCTGACTTTATCGCTGCTTGCTGCATGATAAACAAATAAACGCGGCAGGTAAAATAGGCCTGCAAACCACATTACCATAAAAATAACGTGAAAAGCCTTAATCCACAACATGGGGCTGTTTCCTCTTTTTGGCCAATAGTGGCCGTATAAAAGTAACTACTACGGGTACTAAGGATACCATGATAATGGCCATGACTATCCATGAAAAATGAGCTTTTATCCACGGCAATTGCCCAAAAGCATAGCTTAAATACAAAATACCGCCTATCCAAATCAATGCTGCTAATCCATTGAAAAATATAAATTTTTTAAGATCCATACGCCCTATACCCGCCACAAAAGGGATAAAAGTTCTAATAATGGGTATAAAGCGAGTGATTATGATAGCACCCCAACCATAGCGTTCAAAAAATTTGTGGGCGCGATGTATGTGCTCCGGATTAAACCAGGCTGTTTTGGGCTTATTGAAAATTTTCGGCCCTATCCACGCTCCTAAGGCATAATTGAACAGCACCCCGGCGATAGCCGCCACAATCAGCAAGATTACTAATATATGGATATTCAAGTCACTGACCGCAGCGATGGTACCCGTAGCAAACAATAAGGAGTCCCCTGGTAAAAATGCTGTTAGGATAACCCCGGACTCCAAAAAAATAATGACAAATAATAAGGCATAGATCCACAAGCCATACTGCAAGAAGAAGCTTTGCAAATAAAGGTCTAGAT
>JBIPMB010000307.1:0-2953 GCA_044369355.1 Gammaproteobacteria bacterium
AACAAGTTCCATCATCAAAAGTGGTAAGTGAGGAGCTCTTGCTTCAAAAACCCAAACACCTTTTTGTGTTTTATCGGGATATACATCACAATAAGCCATTCTACCTGCCCCTGATGATGCCATTGCCTCTAACTGTGCAGTGTTTTCCCAATAAAATCTTGATGCTCCTTTTATAAATGCGTCATACGCCTTGTAAAAGTTTGGGTCGATTGATTTAATCTCGTCTTGCATTTTTTTAATAGAACCAAAACCTTTTCTCCATGCGTTTCCTTGAACTCTGGCCATTTGAAAATTTCTTTGTTTGATTCTATCTTCGAAATCGGGGTCCATATTTCGAACTTGTTCAACATCTTGTGAAGAAGGGGATTGTTGTTTCATTCTTCCACCACTTCCACTACCTAAAGCAACGTCCATTCTGATTTTACCTTTGTCTACTAACTTTTTGATGTCAGGATACATTTCATAGAAGGTCTTTAGTCCTATCGAAAGTAATTGTTGCGTCTTACCTCTTTCCATCGAAGGGAGTCCCATCATAATGGATGCTGTTTGCATACTTGATGGTGCTGGGTCTTCAGGGTCATCATATTGAGCTTTACTTGCTTCTTTAGCTCTTCTTTTAAACTCATCAGGTAAGTAGTCACCAATAGGTCTTTCAAATAATATTTTTCTCATAAATTATCCTCTATTTTTTAAATATTTCATAACAAAATCTTCTAAGTCTCCACCACCTCTTCTATCACCTTGTGGGTGAGTATCAGGGTCTTCGTAAGGTAAACGGTTAGGGTCTCTATCCGGTCTTCCAGGTGTAAATGGTTTTTCCTCACGGTCTCTACGTCTTTTATCTCTATCTGTATCAGGCTTTACCTCGGGCTCAGCAACATCAGGGTCAACATCCATAAAATCCTCAACCAAAGATTTTTGTTCAGAAATAACTCTACCTCTTTCATACCCAAAAAGATATTTCATTTCATTCAACTCATTCAATAAATTCTTTTTCATAGTTTCATTTTAATAATAAATATAAGGTCAAGCAAGTTTATCCACTATGTAGTAACTATAACCCAAAGAATAATAAATAAACTGACCTTTTCGTTTTAAAACTTCGTTAGTTTTTTGTGTAGAATTCACACCTACGATTTCTTTGTTTTTTGGTAATTTTCGTAAGTGTTGTGTATTCAAAACATCAACAACGGGGTCTAAATAGTATTTTAATTTTTTAGTTAATGTTTTTTTATCACCAACTGTACTGATATCGTACTTTTTGCAAAGTAGTTTGATTTCTTGTAAATCTAATGTGTCCAAATTTTCCATAGACACAAATATACAAAAAATATTTTATTTCTTAAACAAATATGTTTTTGTTCTCAAAAAATTATCAACAGCCATTTGGGCTTCTTTTTGGTCTACGTAAATTTTAGTTAGAGGTTCGAATTCCTTTGTAGAAAAAAAATCATCATCTCTTACATCTTTGGGAAGTTTCGTTCCGATTTTATTCCAAGTATATTTTATTTTATATTTACCAAGACCCTCAGGTGTCACTTGAAATTCAGGTAATCCATTATCTTCATCTTCTTTTAATGTAAACTTATTATCCAAATATCTCTGTTCTGCAAGTTGGTTTATAAGTTTAATTTTAATACTTTTTCTACTTTTCATTTGTTTTATTAAATAAATAGTTTATTATTCTCATATCAATAAATTAAAGTTTAAAAAAAATATGAAAAGAGTAGAGTCTAACAGCACTGTGTCTGTAAATTACACAGGTAAATTAGAAGACGGGACAATTTTTGATTCATCGTTAGTTGAAGGAAGAGAACCATTAAAAACAACATTGGGTCAAGGTCAATTAATTAAAGGATTTGAAAATGGTTTACTAGATATGCAAGTAGGAGAACAAAAAACAATTGAAATACCATCAGAAGAGGCTTATGGTGAGTATTTAGATTATTTAGTTCAAGAAGTCCCTATGGAGCAAATGCCAGGTGATGTTGAAGTTGGAACCCAATTGTTTTCACAAACAGAAATGGGACCTGTAAACTTTGTAGTTAGAGAAATCAAAGAAGCTACGGTAGTTTTAGACGCCAACCATCCATTAGCTGGAAAAAATTTAATTTTCGAACTTGAAGTTTTAGAAGTTGAATAAAAAAATAAACCCCCATTGGTAGCGACACTTTTGGGGGTTTTATATAGCCATCGCTATACCGGTCCTAAGCCGTTTTCTTAGTTATTCATCAACAACAATATTTATTATTTCTTCAAGTAATTTATCTGATATATATACATCATACATAGTGCTACGAGCATGTTCTCCTTCACCAAAGTAAGATAACGTATCATTAATTTCATGGGTAACATTCCATAAAATGTAACTATCTTTTTTTAAATAATTTTCAAGTTTTTGTTTTGTATCTTCCTTACCAAAACTTTTAATAAAAAAGTTAACAACTATATTTAAAAACTTTTTTAAATTATCTGAAGCATCTAAAATTGTAACATCATAGGCAACATAATCATACCATTCACCAACTGAAATCATTGGTTTAATCCCAACAATTTTAAAAGAGTATGTTACGCTCTTGTCGTCGGGTTCTGACCTTGACTCTGGATATAAATAAACTTTAGTTTCAAATTCTTCATTTGAAATTCTTTTATTTAATGATTCTATTTCTTTATGTGTAAACATTAAATTTCTAAATATAAAAAGTCTCTTTCCCCATTTGATTGGTGTAAGTTATAACCCAATTTTTTCATTAAACCTAATGACGCATGGTTATCACATTTTACAATATTTGTGGCATATTTATAACCCATGTCTTTTATTATTTTATGACATTCATTTTTTAATTTTTCACCCCAACCTTGTCCACGATATGGTTCTTCTATTTCCAAACCATATTGATAAACACAATTATCTTGGTCAAATAAATTGTTTTTATTATTAATAAAAGAAGTT
>JBIPMB010000216.1:0-2937 GCA_044369355.1 Gammaproteobacteria bacterium
TCCATAGCTAATCCCTGCTTAAATGATGCTCTTAAAATAAGCATTTTACATCAATCTATTTTAAAATCAAGTACTTATTCTCATGCGATTGCCATAGCCACTAACCAAACAATCAATAGGGATTGCCTGGCTATGGAAATACTATCGCACTGCGGTGCTTTCACACAAGAAGAATGTAGATTTTTCTACATTCGAACACGCTTTGTATGCATATTGTTCAAATATGCGGATTATCCAAAAACATTTTGCGCTAAGCTGCGTCCTTTAGGGTGCGCTGTATCGCTTTGTCTTTGCGAAATTAACTCAGTGGCTTAGTCTCTAGCTTTTTACGCGAGCTTAGCCGTTTAGAGTTCTCAAAGACTAAGTATTAGCCGTATTAAGCCAAAGACTAGATAAACGTGGAAGCATTACCTACCTGCCCGGGTATATGGTGCGTAGTAAACTTAAGTGAGCATTTATGCTTTGGGTTGCATTGCGCCTTTCTTTTGCCTCACGGCCAGTGAGGATTAATCCCTTGCTGGCCATCTTTAGCATTAGTCTTTAAAATAGGAGCACGCAATGAACACAGGCCACCCTACCGGTAAAATTATCGATTTAGCCTTAGGCATGGAGCGTCTCAATACGACGCAAGAAGGCTCAGCACTAGAAGCGCTGAGGATTTTGTTTGAAATGCTGAAACCGGATATAGCGGCGTTACAAGCAGCAGAAGAGAAAAATGATATTAAAGCAGCCTATGCACTTTTAATTAGAACCCAGTGTGGGTTAAAATACAGCGGTACGCCACGCCTAGAGCAGGCATGCAATTTGTTGTGTGATGCGGTTAAACGCGCCAAGGATCTAAAAAAAGTAGAACCCTTGTTTTGGTTGTTCTATGATGAGGTAAAATTGTTTGGCGACGAATTTAAAGCCATGATCAAAGAGCCCAACAGAAATGGTTAATTTTTAACCTCTTATTTAGCGAATAGAACCTATTGGCAAGTAATGCCCAGTTCTGGGCGTCCATCAGTTTAGCGCAAGACAGTTTATGCGCACGGGGGATGGATTTTTGCGGTGATTACCCAGATAACTACACCTATTTTCGCGAAAAATGCAAATAATGTTACCTGCCTAAAATACCCTGATCTCTGCCTATACGAGAGTTACACCCCAGGCCCAGGGCCGTAAAAATTTGACAGATGGTTCCTTATATGGTACCATTATATTATGTCAAAGCACGAAAAACTATTGGATAAAATGCGTCACAATCCGCGGGATTGGCGAATTGAGGATATTAAAACGGTGGCGCATCGTTATGGTATTGCATTTCACCAGCCAGGAACGAGTCACGTCACCTTTAGATTTTTAAATG
Organism: Gammaproteobacteria bacterium; assembly: GCA_044369355.1. Taxonomy (GTDB): domain Bacteria; phylum Pseudomonadota; class Gammaproteobacteria; order UBA1113; family UBA1113; genus VFKP01. The sequence continues at coordinate 1,349 of JBIPMB010000216.1, forward strand.
GCGAAAAATTGACAATTCCTGCGCATAAGCCGATCAAACCAATCTATATCCAACAATTTATTGCTTTGTTAGATAGATTATTATCAGGGGGATCCGAAAATGAGTAATATTACTTATCCAATGATTATCCGTCCACTCACTAAAAAAGAAGGGGGAGGATTTTTGGCTGAATTTCCAGACCTACCGGGTTGTATTGCTGACGGCGAAACGGTGGAGGAAGCCATTGTTCAAGCAACAGATGCATTACGATCTTGGTTGACTACGGCCAAGGCACATCACGATCCAATCCCATTATCTTCCGCGGAGTTTAGCGGGCAATGGCGTTTGCGTATACCCAAAAGCTTACATGCGGCATTAACTTTACGTGCCAAACAAGAAGGGGTTAGTTTAAACATGTTAGCGGCAACCTTACTCGCTGAAGGTATTGGTTATAGGCATGCCCATTAAGTGAATCAGTGGCAGCTTACCGTTGCATTGGTGAACTGTGGCTTCGTCGCCAGAAAGCTAAAATAAAAAAAAAGGTTTTTTCCTCTGTAGCGACTATACTACTGCTCTGGAGTATAGTTTTTATGAAAAGACATTTTGGGCGAACACTGTCTTTTAAGGCAATGGCCGATACCTGGCGAGAAAAACAAAAAAAGCGCATGCGCTACGCCAAATTTAGCAGTCCTTGGTGGCATTTTACCTTTACGTGGGGCAAGAATATCGATGCTTGGATTAACACCTTCTTGGCGGGAAAACATAGCTTTCAACCGATGCGTGAATATGTTTTCAAGGACGAAGTGGTTCAAATATGGTGTTACAAAGACCGTTTAATGATTTATATATTACAGCAATATTTAAAACCTACATTTCAGTATATTATTTCAAAACTTTGCGTGAGTACGCGTGGTCCCTGCGCAATTAAAGAAGTGACACGAGATATAGAAAAAGCATTAAAAAGCGGTCAATATTACTATGCGCTAAGAATTGACATCAAAGGGTACTATGCTAATATCCAACATCAAAAATTATTGGAATTATTGCAAAAAAACTTCGATGACCCGTTGATTTTGAAATATTTACATGATATTGTAAAAAGATTGGTGGATAGAGATGGCGTATTGTTTAGCCCCGAAAAAGGCATACCGCTACGCAGTACTTTGTCCCCATTTTTTGGTGCTTTATATCTGACGCCTTTGGATGAGGCTTTCTCATCTCAAGACGTTTTTTACCGCAGGTATGTCGACGACATAATAATTCTAGTAAAAAACGAACGTCAATATAGAAGAGCAAGAAAGCGTCTCTTTGAAGTGCTGCGGGAATTACACCTTGAAGTGTCCCCGCAAAAAACGCGTATGGGTAAAATCGACGTGTTTCACTTTTTAGGGGTGCTCTTTGAGGCGTCGCGAAACCCTCAAAATAGTGGATCCCAGGTGACGGTATCAATGCATCCGCGTTGTTGCAGTCGTGCTCTGAACAAAGTAATCGCTTCGATAGATAATGCCGTGCATGCGGCGGATATTCAGAGATACTTAGTTCGGTGGGCAACCTGGTGGCAGACTATAGCTTCCTGGAGTATGAACTCCATACTGTTACAGTGGACCGAG
>JBIPMB010000348.1:0-2908 GCA_044369355.1 Gammaproteobacteria bacterium
AACTATCTACCTCTGGGTAGACCCTATTTTTGGACATCAAAGCAAAGAAAATACTTTCTAGGATTACCAGAAATAACTCACTCACTTGCCTCTGATCCAAGATTGCTAAAAAGTGTTAGACTAGAAAAGTACTTGAACTGTGAAGTCTCGCCCGATGCTACCTCTAAAAAATCTTTGAATATCTATTCAAGTTGCGTGAGACATTCAGTAAAAAACCCCGATATTGATAAGGCAATACTGATGGACATATCAGGAGGTGAAAGCTTTCAACATTTCATTCAAGACTGTCTACCGCTTATCTCCCTAATTCAACAATTTCCAGAAATCTCCAATGACGCTCCACTAATTATTAGAAGGCCTACTCCAGAATTTCTATCTTTTGACACTTATCTAAGAAAGCTGAACATCAATAACCCCATCATATTTACTGATGAATATTCATCATTGCAAATTAAGGAGCTTTATTCACTCCAATTTAAGCCCTTCAATGCAACGTATAGCATTCCGCCTCTTGTGTATCAACACATGTATGAGCAATTCCAATCAAATTCTAGTAATGATATCGAAGGCAGCAGAATTGCCATAGTTATTGACCGCAGGGAGACAATACGTAATTTTGATAACTTATCCTTGCTCCACAAAAGACTTAATCATTGGTGCAAAGAGAACTCTCTGATTCTAAAGATCATTAACATTAAGGAACTAACGCTTGAAGAGATAAAGGGCGCATTTTCACAGGCTAAATTTGTGTTTGCTATCCATGGCGGCGGAAACTACAACATGATTTGGGCTCCTAAAGACTGTACCTTGATAGAGTTTGTTCCTACCGAAGCAACTGACTCCTTGTTGCATCTAGTTTTAAGTTTTGGCCAAACGTACTTGCCCTACGCGCTACCTCATGACAAAGGTGATTCACACTTCAAAGTTTCTGATTCTGATTTAGAATCAATCTTGCAAGTACTAGATTTAAGCGCTAGAAATCTCAGTACCTAGTTCTAATTTAAAAATAGGGTTTAGAGCCGATGTTTCACCTTTATAAAATTCACTCGGATAGACTATTATTCCTGAAGTTTTCAACATAGCAGCAGTAAAAGAAAATGTGCTATTTGAACAAATTAGTGCCTTACAACTCCTCATCAGATTGTGAATTACAAGTTCATCTCCTCCAATAATGGCTCTAAATTTTGGTGTGTTTGTAGCTAGTAATCCACTGATCCGGGGGAACCGATTCGCATTTATTGCTTCATCCGAAAGAATAATGATGCTACTTACTACAGTTTGCCTTTGAACAAACTCTAAAGCCTTTATGTAATAGTCCTCATTCAGTAAGAGGGAGGCTGCAGTTAAAAAGTCACCTTGCCTTATATGAATAAGCAAGACTTTATCAAGTTTATCCTCGCTTAAGCCTACCGAATTCAATATATTGCGCATTGCTTTAGTATCTAGAGGAAAGAGCATATTGAGAAAATCTTGATCCTGTAGGATCCTTTTGTAATGCTTGAAATAAAGGCGCATGAAGTCGTTATCTCGTAAACGAAGTCCAATTCCAAGGTTCTCGTCTTTCAGGAGGTGCCCAAAGGAATCTAACTTCCATGTGCGTTGTGTCACCCAATTCCCAACTTCTGGCACAGATTTTTCATCGAAATAACGTGCGTCTAGAAATACTCTTTTGCCCTCTCTTTTCAACCACGCGTAGAGCGTAAATTGTAAAATTTGTGAGCCTAGGCCTCCATCGATGGGAATAATGTGAACTGTATACCGCCTAAGTATTTGAGTTATATATGAGCGGCAAATGAGATAAATCTGGGACAGCTTCCCGGTAACTCTAGTTTTTAGCTTTGCCATGCGTTACCTTCGCTCGCTCTAGACTATCCTTCTGCACATGAGGTTGCTCTATATCAATGACGCAAGAACAGTCATTCGAAGTGCTCTTTCTACTCTTTCGCCGCGACATCGAACCCAATTCTACTTGGCTATATCAATCACCTGCCTTCTAGCGCTCTTAGATCTCGTTGGTGTGGCATCAATTGCAGGCATTGCAGCACTTGGCTCATCAGCAGTTCAGGGTAAAAACTACCCCCCTTTTATTCAGAACACAATCGAGCTTCTCGGTTTAGAACAATTAACAGTCACTCAGTTATCTGCGATTCTAGGTCTTGTTTCTGCGCTGTTTATGTCCGCAAAATCTATATTTGCCCTACGACTCAATCGTAGAATTCTTCTCTTTCTTGCCAATCGCGAAAATGAATATGTTAGTAACTTTCTAGATCGACTATTTAATTTACCATATCTAAAAATTACACAGAAATCCTCAGGAGAGTACATCAATATCCTGACGCATAGTGCAAATTCACTGATTACAGGAACTTTGGGTTATCTGAGCTTTATAACCGTAGATTTATCAGTACTCATTGTAATGACAATCGCCTTATTTTTAGCAGATCCTATAACATGTTTTTTTACGCTCATCTACTTTAGCCTTCTTACCTCAATTTCTTTTTTAATTACCCGAAAACGTTCGAAGGAACTCTCGCAACTTACTGTAAAAAATAATATTGAAGTTTTTGCTACAATTTCAGATGCAATCAACGGATTCAAAGAGGCTAAGTCGACTGATAAAATTCAAAGATTTGTTGGCAGTATTAAAAGTAATCGAAGTCAACTACCTAAAATCGTAGTCGAGCAGATGCAGCTTACTCTTATACCTAAATACTTTATGGAAATTGGGCTTATCATTGGCGTTATAGCTGTTTCTGCGCTTCAATTCTTGCGAAGTGACTCGTCAAATTCTGTCACAGTTCTTGCTGTTTTCTTTGTTGCTAGCTCTAGAATTACACCATCTCTGCTAAGAATCCAGAACTCTTTCCTTTTGCTCATTCAAGCCAAAACCGCCAGCGACCCGCTTTTG
>JBIPMB010000067.1:0-10593 GCA_044369355.1 Gammaproteobacteria bacterium
GGAGATGCTGAAGACCCTTCTCCTTTTTTAGATTCATCCTTTTCGTGTGCTTTGTCTACATTTTCTTGATTTTCTTTCTCATTTAAGCCTACACACTCTACACTTGATCCCTTTGTTTCATCACTACCTTGCATTATAACGTCAGGTTTGCTTTCTTCTGCTTTTTCTGCTGATGGTGAATTTTCAACTGAATCTATTGCGAGTGAATTTTGAAAATAATCGTCCAACTCATCAATTAATATATCTGAAAATTCTAACGAACATTTATAGACAACTTTTAGCATCTTGTCTTGAGATAACTTGTCTGGGTTTTCCGAGACCCATCCAAGCAGTGTATGAATTTTATTTAATTTCTCTAAGAAAAATGGTTCGCACTCGTTTGACCGGAAGATTAACTGATTACATGCAATTGTCATAGCCCACAAGTCGTGAATCAACCGATATTGGCCTAAACCCAAAAGCCGAATATTGTAACCCTCTTTAAAAAATTGATGTAAATATTCCCCTGTACAAGTAGGCATCTCCTCAGGAATTTTCAGAGTTTTCTTAATAGAGCACATACTATCCAGATCAATCAAAGTTACTTTTTCTTTTGCTATTTTTTCTCCTTTCGCATGATAGGCACTATGATAACATGCATTTTCTAATTTTAGATCTCCATGCGTTCTGCCTTGTTCAAATAAAGCGAGTACTTCATCAACATAAAGTATTGCTATTTTTAGTCTATCTGCAAAAGAAACTTGTTTGTTTCCCGCAATCGTGAACAAATCAAGTCCATAATTACGCATGATAAATCCAAATTGCTGATTTTCTTCTATATGAAATAGTCTTTTTGTGCTACGGTCATATAAAGTAATCGTTTTTTTCTCTGCGAAAAATTTAGGTAGATCTCTTATTCTATCTTCTCGAAATAAATTCAATATATACTTACCAGGAATATCTTTATAAGCTATAGAATTATTACTTTTAATTGATAATACCCAGCTTATAGGATACATTTCTTTCATTGCGCCAGAGGAAAAAGCCGTACCCTTTACACAAACAAGCCATCTATTGCCTTTATTACTCTCTGTTATAAAAATAGCTCCTCCAGTAAGAACCATGGTGTGTTGTTCCTCGCGCTCTTCACCATAAAATCCATACTCATAATTTTGATGCCATATACCAGCACCAAAGTCTATGCCTTCGTCTTCCTCTACAGCAGGTGTAAAACCTGTACTATCTTGACTCTTATTCAGCTCTTCTGCTTCGTCACCACTTGTATCATCAGCATCTATGGTCAAATCAGGCGTAGATTGATACTCTTCACCATTCTGACTAATACTCAGCTTTTCGGACTCTGCACCACTGGTCTCATCAGAATCCATATTGATTGAAATACCCCATTGCTCATTTAAAAAAGCAACTAGAGGATTGAACTTTTCGATGGGTTGTTTAGTCGATAGAATTTGGCCAATTTCATCTACATGAATAGTGTATTTCATAATTTTACCTTCTGCTTTCTTGCCCTAAATGAGCATTTTTTATTAAATAATTGCAGCTACTTTATTTAGCTTTTAAGCCATATAAAGCTGCAGGGCAGATTGTAATCAATTGAAAAGGAAAAGTCAATAGACCGGTCGGGATTATTTTTGATATAAGTTGCTGTAAAAATATGCTTTTTTGGGGCGCGCCCGTATTTTTATGGCTATGATGAGGGCTAGAGCAAAATGACGGCTTAATTTTTAACGCTTTTTCCGTATAATAAAAAATCGATGCCTGGTTTTCGGCTATGGGCATTTATGCTTTTGTTATAATGGCTATCAAATTAATGCTTAGATCGTATTTTTAGGGGCAAACATGGTAGCTACAGCGTTAAAAAATGAGTATTATCAGGCACTTTTGGATAAAGATACTGAATATGAGGGTCTCTTTTATGTGGGTGTAAAAACAACCGGTGTATTTTGTAGGCCAACTTGTACTGCAAGGAAGCCTAAGATTGAGAATTGTGAATTTTTTCAAACGGCAGAGCAAGCCCTCTTAGCTTCATTTCGACCCTGTAAGCGGTGCCGACCACTATCCCACCCAGCTGAAGTTCCCGAGTTAGTGAGTACACTCGTGGACGCCGTTGAAGCAAATCCTGAAAAAAGATGGAAGGATGCAGATTTTAGAGCCTTATCGATTGATGCTTCAACGGTGCGTCGTCAATTTAAAAAGCGCTTTGGCATGACGTTTGTTGCCTATGCACGTGCAAGGCGCATGGGTTTAGCAATGGGTCAAATTAGAGCGGGTAATGCGGTCATTGACGCTCAGCTTGCAGTGGGATATGAATCCAGTAGTGGCTTTAGAGATGCCTTTTCAACAATTATGGGGGCAGCGCCTACTCGTGCCACAGAGGATACTATTTTAAAAGCGGCTTGGTTAGACACTAGGCTTGGTCCTATGATCGCAATTGCGAATGAATCTGGTCTGCTACTATTAGAATTTGTAGATCGCCGAGGGCTGGAACGTGAAGTAGAACGCCTTAGAAATAAAACCAAAGCGGCCATTGTTCCGGGCAGAACAAAACCAATTGATTTAATAGAGAAAGAATTGGAGCAATATTTTCAATGTGGCCAAAAAAGATTTAATACGCCTATTGTTATGCTAGGCTCTGATTTTCAAAAAAGCGTTTGGCAAGCGTTAATAAAAATTCCGCCTGGTGAAACCAGATCGTATGCTGATATTGCAAAAGCAGTTAAACAACCCTCAGCATGTAGAGCTGTGGCACGCGCCAATGGTGCGAATCAACTCGCTATTATTATTCCATGCCATCGAGTTATTAATTCCGATGGGGAACTAGGTGGCTATGGCGGTGGACTTACTCGCAAAGCATGGTTAATTAATCACGAGAAAATAGGATGAAATATGAAAGAACAAATTAAGCACAGTCATTTATTTAGAAACTTACATGTCAAGGGTGATCCTCTCATTCTTTTTAACATTTGGGATGTTGCCAGCGCCAAAAGTGTGGCAGATGCTGGTGCTAAGGTGATAGCAACGAGTAGTTGGTCAGTGGCTGCAGCTCATGGATATGTGGATGGTGAAAACTTACCATTGGAGTTAGCAATAGCTAATATAAAACGCATCGTAGATGCGGTTGAGGTACCCGTTTCTATTGATTTTGAAGGCGGATATGCAAATAGCCTACCTGAACTAGAGAAAAACATTTCACTGTTAATTGACACGGGTATTGTGGGCATTAACTTTGAAGATCAAATCCTTGGGAAAAATAGTCTCTATTCAATAGAGGAGCAATGTGCTCGGATTGCTGCAATTCGAAAAGCCGCAACAGAAAAATCAATGCCCTTATTCATAAATGCACGTACAGATATTTTTTTGAAAGCAGATCCATCGAATCATACCAAGATCCATTTGAAAGAAGCATTAGCAAGAACAAGAGCTTATGCTAACGCTGGAGCAGATGGTTTTTTTGTTCCGGGGCTAAGCAATATTGACTATATTGCTAAACTATGTGCGCTAGCCCCTATTCCGATTAATATCCTGATGAATTCAGAAGATTTATCCATAAAAAGGCTTAAAGAGGCTGGTGTTGCTCGCATAAGTTATGGGGAAAGTCCATTCGTGCAAGTTATGAAGACATTAAAAGAAAATACTTTTTCAGCTTTACAAAAAGATTTATTCTACCGAACTGCGCACTAACACTTCGCGGCCGCCGTTAGAACCAGGTCTGCTGACCACGCCGGCAGATTCCATATCTTCGACTAGACGAGCGGCGCGATTAAAGCCTATCTTGAAACGTCGTTGTATGGATGAAATCGAGACTCTGCCGCTATCGATCACTAAGTTGACCACTTCATCGTACAAGGGATCGGCTTCTCCCGTAGATTGAGAGTTCGCACCACTGCCTTCACCGCTGTCGTCATCCGATTCTAAGACTTCAACCAAGTATTGCGGTTCGCCATAAGCACGGCGTAATTCGCTTACCACACTATGCACTTCTTCATCGGCCACATAGGCACCATGTACACGTATAGGCACGCCCGTTCCAGGCGGCAAGTACAACATGTCGCCATGCCCTAATAATTGCTCTGCACCTTGTTGGTCTAAGACCGTGCGTGAATCGATGCGCGAAGACACTTGGAAACTCAAACGCGTCGGAATATTGGCCTTAATCAAGCCGGTAATCACATCTACCGATGGTCTTTGCGTCGCTAAAATTAAATGTATGCCCGCGGCACGCGCTTTTTGCGCGATACGCGCGATGAGCTGCTCTACTTTCTTGCCTACTACCAACATCATGTCGGCAAATTCGTCGACGATCACCACCACTGCGGGTAAAGGCGCTAAAGGATCGCGCGAACCATCTGGGAATTCTGGTTGCACCATATTCACTAAAGGCTTGCCCTCTTTAATGGCTTCCTTAATTTTTTGATTGTAACCCGCCAAATTGCGCACGCCTAAAGATGCCATCAATGCATAACGCTTATCCATCTCGGTCACACACCATTTCAAGGCATTGGCCGCTTCGCGCATGTCCGTCACCACCGGCGTTAATAAATGCGGAATGCCCTCATACACCGACAATTCCAACATTTTAGGATCAACCATGATGATGCGCACTTCGTCGGGTTTGGCCTTGTACAATAAGCTTAAAATCATTGCATTTAAACCCACAGATTTACCAGCACCCGTCGTACCTGCTACCAATAAATGCGGCATCTTGGCTAAATCGACAATGATCGGCAAGCCAGCAATATCCTTACCCAAAGCCATACTTAAGGGTGATTTCGATTGTTGATATTGTTTGGATTCTAAAACTTCACGCAAACGCACCGTTTCGCGTAGTTCATTCGGTAATTCTAAGCCTATAAAGGATTTTCCCGGGATCACTTCTACTACCCGTACGCTCACAACCGATAAAGCCCGAGCCAAATCTTTAGAAAGCCCGGTAATTTTACTGACTTTAACCCCTGGGGCTAAACTCATTTCATAACGAGTCACCACAGGTCCTGGATGCACACCTTCTACCCGTACTGTGACACCAAAATCGGCTAAATGGCGTTCCACTTCACGCGATTTTTCTTCCAAAGCCTGACGGGAAAATGGCAAGATTTGTTTCGATTCAGGCTGTTCTAATAATTCTAAAGACGGTAAGCCATCGACCAAACCCTTAGCACCCGTTATTTTAGGTGCTTTAGGTGTCGGCGTTGCCGCAGACGCTTTAGGTGCTTCAATGCGTATAGGCGGCGCTTCGACTTTAGCTTCTGCAATCGCGGGTCTTTCAATTTTGATAGGCTTGGTTTTTTGAATAATGGGTTCAGGTCTCTCTTCCTTTTCCCTAGGCGTTCTCATGGCTTGCCAATATTGCGCTAAGCCTAGTCTAAACGCCTTAAACCAAGCCAACAATTTAACACTGCTACGATGCAGAAATTGCCGCCAAATTAAGCCTGTGAAAAAAGTAACGCCTATAAAGAACAAGGCCAATAAAATGACGCTGGCACCAAAGCTGTTAAAATATGAGGTTAATAAACCCGAGAAAGCGCTGCCTAGAATGCCGCCTGGAGGGGCCGGAAAATTGGCCGCATGATGAGTATCCCATAAGTTTAATAACGCACTGCCCGCGGCAACAATCAAACAAAAACCCATCCATTTGCTACTGAGTAGGTGCCAGTTGGCTTCTCCTGAGATGACCGCTTTGTCTTTAATATTGAACCAAGCGGCAGCGGCTATCATAGCGGGCAAACAATAAGCCCAATAACCGACGAAGGAAAACAAAATATCGGACAAATAAGCACCTACACGTCCGCCTGCATTGGCAATGTCATGTGTGCTGGCTGTGCGCGACCAACCTGGATCGCTATGATGATAAGTAACAAGCGCTAATAAAACATATAAAGCAAAAGCAATCGTTAATATAAGGACGCCTTCACGCAGACGGTGTAGCAATTCCTGAGGTAAAGGAGCTTTAGTAGGTTCTTCTTTTTTACGCCCTTCCTTTTTACGTTCTTCTTTTTTCCGTCCTTTTTTTGCAGCCACTTACGCTGTATTCCCTGCAGTTTCAGGTTGATACACTGGTAAAGCCTGACGTTTGTCATGCTCAAATGCGGCTGTCCAAGGTTGGCGATTTTGATCTAACACTTGGCCATCGAGTTCATCAGCCAGTTGTGCCGCACAATCGACCATTTCATTAAAAGCATGACGTGGGCGGACTGCTTTTTTAGGATAAATAAATAAACATAGGCCTGGGGTAATAAAATCACCCATATTGGTTAAATCAATAGTCCCGGCACCGGCTGCGGAAGCAACGCTAAAAATAATGCGGCCTTCCTCGTCATAACGATGGACTATGTCCATCGGGCCTGCTTGTAAGCCTTGCGCCATCAAGCTTTGCATCAATTCATAGCCCATGAATTGACCTTTTTCGCCTGCCGCTACATACATCACTAAAAGTTCACTATCATCTATGTCCGCTTTTGCTGCGGTCGCCATTTCGGCTTCTATCTCGTGAGTTTTAGGGGCATGCGGCTCATATTCTTCTGCAGCTACAACACGCACTGGACCCACAACGCCATCGTCTAAGGCGGCAGGATGTTCCCTATAACTTTGCACATGCGTCACGCTATCTTTGTCGTGATTGCGGCGCATCAAGGCATATAGGCCTAAAACTGCTACTACGCAGATTGCGATAATTAAATAAACTTCCATCTTCTTCTCCCCATAATCTCATTAATCTTCTGCCATCGCCAAAGCTTCTTCCATATCGACTGACACCAGTCTCGATACGCCAGGTTCTTTCATGGTCACGCCAATCAAGTTTTCAGCCATTTCCATCGCCACTTTATTGTGACTAATATAAATAAACTGTAATTCTTTAGACATTTCCTTAACCAGATTACAATAGCGAAATACGTTATTGTCGTCTAGAGGGGCATCTACCTCATCCAGCATACAAAATGGGGCTGGATTTAAACGGAATATAGAAAATACCAAGGCTATGGCCGTTAATGCTTTTTCCCCGCCCGACAATAGATGGATAGTAGCATTACGCTTACCCGGCGGTCTAGCCATAATGGAGACCCCCATATCTAATAATTCTTCACCGGTGGCCTCTAGGTAGCATTCGCCACCGCCAAATATCTTAGGGAATAATTGTTGTAAATGGCTGTTGACTTGGTCAAAAGTATTTTTAAACAAGGCCTTGGTTTCGTGGTCAATCTTCTGAATGGCTTCTTCCAAAATGGTTAAAGCCTCAACCAAATCATCGTTTTGTTTATCTAAGTAAATCTTGCGCTCGGACTCGCTTTGGTATTCTTCTATAGCCGCCAGATTGATGGCACCTAAACGTTGAATGCGATCCAACACTTTTTGCAAGGCTTCCTCTAACAGTAATTCCGTCATTTCAGGGTCTAATATCGCCTGCGTTGCTTCTACTGAAATAGCATGAGCATCTATCTGCTCTTGCAAGCTTTGCTGACGCACCACTACCGTTTGTTTGTCTAAGCGCGATTTTTCTAATTGGTTACGTATGCCTTCCAGCTTGTCTTCAATGTCGCGGCGACTTTGCGTCAATTCACGCATCTTAAACTCGACTGCTTCTAATTGGGCGCGGGTGATTTGTAAGGCTTTGTCGGCTTCGACTCGTGCCGCCAAGGCATCTTGTAATTCTTGTTGTAAATCTTCTAACGGCGCTTCACTGTTGTTTAAAGATTTTTGCAACTCGCCATGTTTTTCTTCTACTATTTTTAATTGTTGTGTTGTGCGTTGCAGATGTTCTGTTTTGGCAGTTAATTCGCTTTTTAGACTTTGTTCTTTAATGCGCAAGCTTTGCATGGTGTCATGCGTAGTCTTGGCCTCTACTCTTGCACTCTGCACTTGCTGCTGCAATGTTTCTTTATGTGTTAATAACGTTTGTCTAGTGCTGGATTGACTTTCCATTGCAGTCATCGCTTGTTGCCATTGATGACGTGCTGTGGCTAAATCGCCGGCGAAAGATTCTAAACGGGCTTTCTCGTCTGCTTTATCTTTTTCGTTTTGTGCCAGGCGTTGTTTTAATTGTTCAATACGATTTTGTTCGATTCTAAGATTAGCACGCGCCTCAGCAATTTGCTGACCCAATTGTTGCAAGGTACGCTGCGACTCTTCTTGCGCCGCTTGTAACTGTTGTCGCTGGGCTTGTATCTCGTTTATTTCTTTATCTAAGGCTACAACACGAGCTTCATTTTCTTGCAAGCGAATTTGCAAGGCACTGATTTGCCCTTCGCGCTTTAGCACACCTTCTTCATTGCTGCTTGCTTTAGGAACGCTGATTCCGTACGACGAGATCCAAATGCCTTCTTTGGTGATAAAAGAAGTTTCTTTGGCACTGTTTTTGATTAAGGTCAAACCCTCGCGCACATCGGAAACGACATGAATATTTTGCAATAAATGCGCCCATTCCTGGCCGCTTTGCAATAAACTGGCTAAAGAGGGTTGGTTGCTAATCGATGCATTAGCAGCAGAGGCTGTTTGTGGTGGATATAATAATTGCAGGTTATTCGGTAAAGCATTTTGATCTACCGCTGCACTCAATGCCGCTACATCTTCTAAACAAACCGCTTGTAATTGCTCACCCAATACGGCTTCTAAAGCGGTTTCGTAACCTGCAGTTATACGCAATACTTGTGCTAAACGCGCCTTGTCAGCAAAACCTTGTGCTTTTAGCCAATCTACTGTTTTGCTATTGTCCTGACCCAATGCCGCTTGTTGCAAGGTTTGCAGAGATTGTAATTGTCCCTGTCCTTTGCGCAATTCTGTTTTTAAGGCATCTAATTCGCTGGCCATCGTTTGACGTTGTTCACGCAAACGCAAGATTTCGTTTTGTTGCTCGGTCTTGGCCGTTTCTAATGTTTGTTTTTGTTGTTCTAAAGCTTGTATTTGCGCGTCGGCTATAGTATTGGTCTCGCCGTCACTATTTTGTTCACGCAAACGACTATTGTCTGCCTCTAAACGTTCGATGCGATTGCGGCTACTTTGTTGCTGTGCTTCTAAATGGCGAATGCGTGTCTGCTCAACTTCGGCTTCCTTCATGCTAAGGGCCGCTAATTGATTGAAGCTATCCCATTGTTGTTGCCAATCGTCGTAAGCTTGTTCGGCTTGCCCTAAATGTTGGGCAGCGATTTCCGCCTGACTACTGTGTTCGGCTAAAGGCGTTGCCACCTCGGCCAATTCGGCTGTTAACCATTGAATGCGTGCCGTATCTTGTTCTTGATGTTGTAACATTTCTTGCAAAGAGCTTTGCGTTGCTTCTAGATCGTCTTGCCATTGTACACGTCGTTCTTTTTGATACTCGATTGCTTGTTCAATGCGTGTCACCTCAGAGCCCGCAGTATAATAAGTGGCTTGAGTTTCATTCAATGCATCGCTGCGCGTACTATGGTGTTCTTGTTCTATTTCTAAGAATTTTTCTACTTCACGTAAAGCCGCCATTTGGCTTTCTAAGCTAACTTCCAATTCGCGTATGGCTGCGCTCAATTCGGCATCTTCAGCTGTTAAACGCATTAAGCGGCGTGTTAATAATTGTGCGCGTAAGGCGTCTTCTTCAGTTTTGAATTCTTTATAGCGTTGTGCATTCGCCGATTGACGCTCTAGCCGTTGCAATTGTTTTTCTAATTCTTCGCGCAAATCGTTTAAGCGATCTAAGTTTTCGCGCGTATGACGTATGCGGGTTTCGGTTTCGCGGCGGCGCTCTTTATATTTGGAGATGCCTGCGGCTTCTTCTAGATAGACGCGTAACTCTTCGGGTTTAGCTTCAATCAGGCGTGAAATCATGCCTTGTTCGATAATGGCATAGCTGCGCGGGCCCATACCGGTGCCTAAAAATATGTCGACTATGTCGCGACGTCTGCAGCGCACATTGTTCAAGAAATAGGTAGATTGCCCTTCACGGGTCACTAAGCGTTTGATAGCAATTTCAGGATATTGGGCATATTCGCCGCCCAAAGCCCCATTGGGGTTGTCGAATAATAACTCTACCGAGGCCTGGCCTATAGGTTTGCGGGCAGTAGAACCGTTAAAAATGACATCCGTCATACCCTCGCCACGCAGCTGCTTGGCAGAGCTTTCACCCATCACCCAGCGCACAGCATCGATAATATTGGACTTTCCACAACCATTCGGCCCGACAACGGCCGTTAAATGCCCAGGGAATGAGACTACCGTCGGGTCAACAAATGACTTAAACCCGACTAACTTGATGTTTTTTAAGCGTAATTTGGCTTCTTGCATAAATACTGCTGATCCTCACCCTGGCAAAATGACAGGCCATAGTATACCTGATGATGGGGGGTATTGTTAAGTAAGTAATAGCGCTGCTTTGTTTTTATTAGGTAACTTCATCAAGAATCTATATAAACATTATTTTTGCATGCCCTAAATTGACGAATAGAAATTTTCTTGATATCCTCTCAAATATCCCTCGTATCGCAGTTTAGAAGGCCTAGTCTTCTAAGCGGGTGGTGATCCCATATAGGCAAAAAAAGGTCTAGAAAAGCACAAATCGGGGTTCTTTTTGTGTAAAAAGAAAGCCATTTTATAAAAGCTCGACGAAATAATGGGTTTTTAGGTTGGCAGGTG
>JBIPMB010000218.1:0-2890 GCA_044369355.1 Gammaproteobacteria bacterium
TGGCGGAGAGCGAGGGATTCGAACCCTCGATACAGATTTAAGCCCGTATGCTTCCTTAGCAGGGAAGTGCCTTCGACCACTCGGCCAGCTCTCCGTTTTATTGCTGTGTTGCGAGGGCGTAACAATACTCGATTACGCCTTAAAAATCAATCTAAGCTTATGAACATAATGGCGAAGAAGTAAGTGTTTGTCCATCTCCTGTCCAACGGAGATATTAAATGTCATCAATTCGAAAACGTAACGGCAAGTGGCAAGTCCGAATTAATCGTGATGATATATCAGTCGCAAAGACCTTCCTGAATAAAAAAGATGGTGAGACGTGGGCTCGGCTTACCGAAGCAGCGATTGAGCGTAATGAGTTCACACCTCAAACCAAAGACGCCACGGAAACACTTGGGCAGGTTTTTGACCAATACAATAAAGAAGTGGCGCCGTTACACAGGTCTAAAACAACGAGTTTCATGTTGGCTAGTTTGAAAGGTAAGTTAGGCGATGTTCGAATCGATTTGTTTAATGCACGAGACCTTGCTGAGTGGCGGGATAAGAGGTTGAAGGAAGTAAAAGCAGCCTCCGTGTTGCGTGAACTGAATACCCTTTCTGCTGTGTTGAATCATGCTCGTAAGGAGTGGTGCTACCAAATTAATAATCCAGTGTCGGATATTAAACGTCCTACGGTTGGTGCGTCTAGAACAAGGCGGTTGGTTGATAGTGAAGAGATGCAGCTGATAGCAGCACTGCCTAATGTTTATAGAAATATCCTGAGGTTCGCATTGGCTACAGCTATGCGTAGGGGTGAAGTGCTGTCATTGTTGTGGTGTAACGTCAATTTAGAGATAGGAGTTGCAGTTTTGCCAATGACTAAAAATGGTGAGATGCGGCGCGTACCCCTATCAAAAGAGGCTAACCCAACTCCATTTGCTCAATTCGACTTGCTCATTTCAAAAGCCTATAACAACTGCTTAATCCAAAAAAATGTTTTTAAGGAAGCAATTCCTAAAGAGTTTAAATCCGACTTTTTGGAAACCCCAAGCAATATTACCCGTGTTAAATCAGCCTTGGCTTCTATAGATCCAAACTGCGATAGGTCTATATGGCGAGACATTTGTTTTGCAATCCATTCGCTTGAGTGGAAATGCTCAAAAGATCTAGCTCAGAAGTGGAGCATGGGGGAGTTGCTATGAGTAAAACAGCAGAGAAATATAATGAGAATGAATTCGAAAAGCTTTGGAATTCTGCCAAGCTAGACAGATCAATATCTGTTGGAACACTGTTTTACCATGCCAAGTCTCATGCATCCCAAGTTCAACTCAGTCCAGTCCAAGAGTCTGCCAATGACGATGCGAAAGACGTAAGAAATTCACGTCTGTACGCAGATGCCAATCGCGGAAAATTATTGTTCATCAATGAAACCAATGACGTCTTAATTTACTCATCAGAAGGTTGGCAAAGAGCGCATTACAACGATGCAGTCAAGGCAGCAAAAGATGTTATTGCGACGATGCGAATCGAAGCATATGAACTGTTCAAACAGTCTTTCGACAACTCGAAAGCAAAAGAACTAAATAAGCATGCGGACTATAGCAGCACTTCTCAGCGTATTGACGCAATGATTAATCTAGCTAAATCTGAAGATGGGATGAGCGAGTTTCTTCGAAACTTTGATGCCAATCCAAACTTACTAGGCGTTAAAAATGGCGTACTTAACCTTAAAGAAAAAGAGTTGATTCCGATTGAGCCAAAATTACTAGTCTCAATGCGAGCAAATGTAGACTTTGACCCACTTTCAAAATGCCCGACATTTATGAAGTTCATATCCGAAATCCAACCAGAAGCTGAATCTCGAAGGCTGCTTCAACAAATCGCAGGAGTATTTTTATGTGGTGACTCAGGCATACAAAAACTTATTTTCTTTTATGGCCATGGGGCAAACGGCAAAACTACCTTTATTGAGCTTTGCTCTTGGATATTAGGTGACTACACGAAGCGAATTGCAACTGAGATGCTAATGCAACACCAGCGAAGCCCTCAAGGCCCTTCGCCTGATATCGTTGGGCTCAAGGGCCGGAGGATGGTTTATTGTAACGAGGTTGAGGAAGGACGACACCTTGCCGAAGGTCGGGTTAAAGAGCTTACAGGAGGCGACACCCTTACCGGTCGAGTACCTTATGCACCTGAGGATATTAGCTTTCAGCCAACCCATAAATTGGTAATGGTCGGCAATCACCAGCCTGAAATACATGATATGTCTCATGGCATGTGGAGGCGGGTTCTTTTATTTCCGTTTAACCAGACGATAGCTTCTGATCAGTGCGACCCAAACTTGCAAGACAAGCTAAAAACAGAAGGGTCTGGAATTCTAAATTGGATGTTGGATGGTTATCACGATTACTTGAAAGCAGGGTTAACCATCCCGCTCTCAATTAGCCAAGCTACGGATGCCTACAAGGACGAGCAAGATATCATGGGTGAGTGGTTACAGGATCACTGTAATATTTCAGCGTCAGGCCGAACTGATAAACACTCGATCTATAGAGCATATCAACTGTGGAACAGATCACGCGGGCTTGGGCAATTAGCCCAAAGGCGGTTTACAAAGCGCTTATCAGATCGCGGATATAAGCTTGATCCCGGGAAAAGAAACATATTGGGGTTAGAGCTTAATAATGAAGGCCGACTGGCGTCATTAACGTTCTAAAATCCAAAGTGCGACCTATGCGCTCTTATATGCCTTTTTATAAAACTCTCTCTAGAGACAGCTATAGGAAGACTTCATAAAACAGACCACTAAGAGCGCAAAGCGCGCACATTCATCCTCGAAAATCGCTCCACCACCAGTGATTAAAATATGAAAAAAGAACTAACACCATATATAAAAAACCATATAGCGGCT
>JBIPMB010000228.1:0-2701 GCA_044369355.1 Gammaproteobacteria bacterium
ATTATTACGTTTCTTCTCTTTTTCGGCATAAAAATAGAGAAAATGTTTAAGATAGATACGACCCTTTATGTCCCTGTTTGGCCTACGCATGAAATCGTTGCTACACAATGGTGGCAGCAGAGCGGTACAGAAGCGTTGAACTATCGTAAAGATAGACTAGGCCATACGCGAGAATTGATAAATGTACAATGGTTGGATGATTTAGGAAACATTATCAACACGATGCAGCAAAATAATTGGACACTATTACCTCGTTCTGTCTGGATCAACGCGGTGAATCATTTAGCCAATTCCAGCGATAATCAGCGTTTAACTTTATTCCCACTCCTATACCAAGGCAAAGCACCTGAAGCTGTTTTCGTGCATAGTCTGGAAGACCATAACGGTACAGTGGCGGTATTACGTTTGTGGCAAGCGAATATGGATTTTGTAGATGATCCTTTGCCCTTATGGTATGGGGCTGTGACGTATGAAAAAATCACACGCCATCCGTTGACTTATGGTGGTATAATGGTTACTTTAAATGACATGCCGCCTCCTGCACTTTATTTAAGTGGCGACTTAGATGGTCTTTTAATTCGTCGTTTAGCATTAAATCAGGCATTGCCGCCTAAATCGGTTTCTAATCAACAGTGGCAGGGCGGGATATTGCTGATACGGTCAAAATAGTGGCTAGGAGCTAGGGTCGTTATAGCTATGCTTAAGCGCCGTTTTTCACTAAATTATTTTTTAAAACTAGAGCTACTCGAACTAAAATTATCGACAAAGCCACTGTCTAAGTTTCCATCGCCAGCATACTCTGGCGCTAATTCTTTTTCGATATTAAGCTCTAGGGTATCCGCAACTTGTTTGGTAGTAGGGCGCTGAGCAGCTTCTTGATGCCAACATAAGCGGGAGTAGTATACCCACCGTGTGGACCATCATAATGAACCTTAACATACTCAATACATTTTGCAGTATAAGGTATAGTGAAACGGAAAGATCGCCCAAAATTTTGAGTTTTCAACTGATTGCGGCTTAACATATTACCTACCTCCTGTTTTTTCATACATGTTTATTTTAAACCCAAGACGTTTAACCTATCACTTACTCTAGCAACATGCAATAGTGTATTGCTTTGAGAGCAGGGCTCCCTCATTCAATTGGTGGTTAATCGAAGCATAGTACTCTTTCATGTTAATTCGTAGGGCATATTGATATCGACCGCATTTTAATGTTTTTTTATGTCTTGCATTACGTATTTAATCGTAAAAGAACTGCAAGTGCTGACACAAAGTTTTGAAATAATATCCTGAAAAGTCGGTTTTAAATAAGGGATGACGTTAATACCTGTAGCATGGCAGAGATCTTAGCTTGAATCTCAGCATATTCTTCGGCTACATCAGAGTCTAATACAATGCCGCCACCGCCCGCAATTTCAATATGGCCGTCATAGCACAAAGCTGTTCGTATGCAGATATTACTGTCTAATTGCCCGTCTACACTGTAATAACCTATGCTACCACAATAAATATGGCGTTGATGAGTTTCCAATTGTTCAATAATTTCTATGACACGCTTTTTGGGTGCACCAGTAATGGACGCCCCAGGGAAAATACTTTTTAATAAATGCAATGGATGGCAATTTTCAGGCAATTGTCCTTGTATGCTGCTGACCAGATGATGCACATTATGATAACTTTCTAGCTCGCACAAATGTGGCACTGAAATACTGCCTGCAACACACAAACGACCTAAGTCGTTACGTAGCATATCAACTATCATCACATTCTCGGCACGATCTTTTGCACTGAGTTGCAATTCCAATGCCAACTGTTGATCTTCCTCAACGGTCTTACCGCGAGGTCTGGTGCCTTTAATGGGTTTTGCTTCTACACGGTTATCTCTATAGACTTTTAATAACCGTTCTGGAGATAAACTTAAAATATGGTGATCACCGCAATTAAGATAGGCGCAAAAAGTGGCACTACAAGTAGCGGTTAAACGTTGATAGGCTTGCCAGGGGTCACCTGTATAATCGGCGAAAAAACGTTGCGAAAAATTAACTTGATAACAATCACCCGCGTGTAAATGTTCTTTGATGCGTAGAAATTGTTGCTGATATTCATTGTAATCTATATTACTTTGCCAAGTAGATTGCAACTGAAATGGTGTATTTTCAACAGGAGTAGCCGGCGCAAGTAGAGCATCTAAAAAAGACGCGTGATCTTTATCTAAATTGTAAGATACATAAGTGGTGGTTTGTGTTTGGTGATCGACAATAATAGCCCAATCGTATAGACCCAAATGTAATAGTGGCAATGAATGATGCGCCAGTATACGACGTTTGATTTGGTGTAATTGTACGCCCCAATCGTAAGACCAATAACCCAGTATGCCACCTATAAAAGGGTAGGGACTAGAGGGTAGAGTATGAGGCAATTGTGCAATCAAAAAATCAATGGGGTCGCTGTGTATTATTTCTTGCACATCGCCGCGTATGAGCAAACTTTTTTCTGCAGTAGCGGTGACGATCAACGAGGGATTAGCACTGATAATATCATAACGTCCGGCGGAAGTTGCAGCACTTTGCAATAGCACCGCAGAAGGCCGATGACGAATAGTCGCAAATAATTCAGATGATTTGCGATTGTAAGGGAGCGCAGATTGAAAATACATTGTACCGCATTATACATAAATTTGTGATGAATGCACAGTATTT
>JBIPMB010000100.1:0-7865 GCA_044369355.1 Gammaproteobacteria bacterium
ACCTTGAGCAAAGAGGAATATAATTTGATGGAAAACTTCCCTAATCATTGGCGTTATTATGCACGTGCCGGTTTTGTCTGTTTTTTAGCTTCATTATTTTATTTATATGACTTTGTGTTACAAGTAGCGCCTTCTGTCATTACCACCGATTTAATGGGTGAGCTAGGATTAGGTGCCACAGGTCTAGGCATCATTTCTGCGTTCTTTTTTTATGCTTATGCACCTATGCAGATCCCTGCAGGCTTGTCTTACGACAAATTCAGCCCACGTTATGTCATCGCATTGGCCACGGCTGTTTGTGCTTTAGGCGGGCTTTTCTTTAGCTTAGGGCATACGGCCTTTGCGCTTTGTTTGGGACGATTTTTAACCGGTGCGGGCGCTGCCTTTTCCTTTATAGGGACTTTGGTTCTATTAACGCATTGGTTTCCCAAGAGATATTTTGCAGTACTGGCCGGTGTTGTTCAATTTATGTCCGCCCTAGGTTCTATTTTGGGACAAGCTCCTTTAGCCAGGGCAGTGCAATCCGCTGGTTGGCGTCCGTCAATTTTTGTTATTTCTTGTATAGGTTTTGGTTTAGCCGTACTCATTTTATTGTGCGTGCGTGATTACCCAGCACATGCTGAAAAACGCAGCGTCATCGTTAAGAGAAACCCTACACGTAAACCTTTAGGCTTCTTGTCTGTGATTAAAGATTCACAAACTTGGGCAATAGGGTTCTATTCGCTCATTATTTGGACACCTGCGGTCATTTTTGCGGAGCTGTGGGGCGTGTCTTATTTAATGCAGGTTTACCATTACAGCGCTACTACGGTTTCTGGGTTGATGATGTGGTATTGGTTGGGCATGGGTATAGGTAGTCCTCTAGCAGGGTGGTTATCGAATACGCTTAAAACGCGCAAAAAAGTTTTATCAGGTTGTTTAACATTAGGACTAATCTCGGTTTACGCAGTGGTATACGGGCCGGCCTTATCCTATGCCAGTTTGTCCGTATGGTTATTTTTATTTGGATTAGCGGCAGCGGGGCAATCTTTGGCTTTTGCCGTGGTGCAAGATCGCAATAACCCCGCTACAGTAGGCACGGCTATAGGCATCAATAATATGTTTGTGGTTGTCAGTGGGGCTATTTTTCAACCCATTGCTAGTGTACTATTATCAGCTGCATGGGATGGACAAAAACTCCAAGGCGCGCCCATATTCACTGCGCAGAACTACCAAGTGGCGCTGGCTGTATTGCCTGTTATCTTTGTATTAGGCTGGTTTATGGTGCGATTTTGGCTTAAAGAGACTTTTGCTGCGGATGATACGGCCGTCATCGTTGGCAGTACACCCGTACAAGAATTATGAGACAGGGGCGGTTAGCCTAACTTGTAGGGGCGGCTCGCGAGCCGCCCAAAATATCAATAAGGAGAAATTCATGAGTGAGGCTGTTGCAGGTTTAAAGGGGGTCGTTGCGGGACAGACTGCTATATGTACCGTAGGTCGAGAAGGCAATAGCCTGCACTACAGAGGTTATTCTATCGAAGACATGGTGGGCCGGGCTTGTTTTGAGGAAATCGCATATTTGCTCATTTATGGGGAATTACCCAATCGAGCAACCTTAGAACAATATCAAGAAAAGCTAAAAAAATTGCGCGTGTTGCCCGCAGAACTAAAAGCGGTATTAAAACTGATTCCGCGCAATGCGCATCCCATGGATGTATTAAAAGTCGGTTGTGCTTTCTTGGGAACTATAGAACCCGAAAAAGGCCCAGAGCAACAACGCGACATTGCCGATCGCCTAATGGCTTTATTCCCCTCTATGGTGATGTATTGGTATCAATGGCATCACTTAGGCCGTGAAATAGACACACGTAGCGATGCCAATGGTGTTGCCGCACATTTCTTAGAATTATTATTGCAAAAAAAACCGGAACCTATGGTACTTGAAGCCGTAGATCAATCTCTTATTTTATATGCAGAGCATGAATTTAATGCCTCTACTTTTGCTGCCCGTGTAACGGCGGCAACGTTAACCGATTTTTATTCCGCCATTACCTCCGCTATAGGCACTTTACGTGGCCCGTTGCATGGTGGTGCCAATGAAGCCGCAATGGAATTAATAGAATGCTATGATTCCCCAGCAAAAGCGCGCGTAGGTTTGCTCGACAAATTAGCGCATAAAGAAAAAATTATGGGTTTTGGTCATGCTGTTTATAAAATACGAGACCCTCGTTCAGATATCATCAAAGGTTGGGCAAAAAAATTAGGCGAGTTACGTCATGATACCGTCATTTATCCTGTTTCTGAAGCCATAGAGCAGACGATGCGAGATGAAAAAGGTATGTTCCCTAATTTAGATTTTTACAGTGCGGCAGCATATCATTTTTGCCAAATCCCTACGCCCTTATTTACACCTATTTTTGTGTTTGCACGCATTGCTGGTTGGTCTGCGCATGTGATAGAACAAAGACAAAACAACAAAATCATTAGACCTGGTGCAGAATACATAGGTCCTACGCCTAGAAAATTTATTGCTATAACTGATCGTTAAGGAAATTACAATGAGTAATATCAATGTTACCGATAATGAACGTCCTGATTTTGATGAAGAACTTAAAAAAATAGCGCAATATGTCGTAAAACCACATGAGCCTTCTAAAGAAGCGCTGGAGACAGCACGCTATAACTTTATGGACAGTCTAGGGTGTGCGTTGTTGGCTTTGCGTTATTCAGAATGTCGTAAATTGTTAGGTCCTTATATTCCTGGAACGCAAGTACCTCATGGTGCGCATGTACCTGGTACAGATTATATTTTAGATCCGATTAAAGCTGCTTTTGATATAGGCGCGATGATCCGTTGGTTAGATTTTAACGATACTTGGTTGGCCGCAGAATGGGGACATCCATCTGACAATATCGGTGGCATTTTAGCCGTAGCCGATTATATTTCACAAAAAAATATCTCTCTAGGTTTGCCGCCCCTAACCATGCATGATGTGTTTATCGCCATGATCAAGGCACACGAAATTCAAGGCATATTGGCATTGGAAAATGCTTTTAATCGTGTAGGCTTGGATCACGTGATTTTAGTTAAAATTGCAACTGTAGCGGTCGTAACTCAACTATTAGGCGGTACCGAGGCACATATTTTAAATGCATTATCATCGGCCTTTGTGGATGGACAAAGCTTACGTACCTATAGACATGCACCTAATACAGGCAGCCGTAAATCATGGGCGGCAGGCGATGCTACGGCACGCGGTGTACAATTAGCATTTATGGCAATGAAAGGTGAAATGGGTTATCC
Source organism: Gammaproteobacteria bacterium (assembly GCA_044369355.1). Classification (GTDB taxonomy): domain Bacteria; phylum Pseudomonadota; class Gammaproteobacteria; order UBA1113; family UBA1113; genus VFKP01. The sequence continues at coordinate 3,287 of JBIPMB010000100.1, forward strand.
CAGCGCATTAACAGCACCACGTTGGGGCTTTTATGATGTGTTATTTAATGGGGAATCTTTTAAAGTATCTCGGCCTTATGGCAGTTATGTCATGGAAAATATTTTATTTAAAATTGCATTTCCTGCTGAATTTCATTCACAAACGGCAATTGAATGTGCGTTTAAGCTGCATAATTTAGTGGCCGATAATCTGGGGCAGATTGAAAAAATTGTTTTAACTACACAAGAACCGGCTATACGCATTATCAGCAAAACAGGGCCATTATATAATCCGGCCGATAGAGATCATTGTTTACAATATATGGTGGCTATAGCTTTATTGTTTGGGCGATTGACAGCGGATGACTTTGAAGATGAACGCGCAGCTGATCCACGCATCGATGCGCTGCGAGCAGTCATGGTGGTGGAAGAAGATCCACAATTTACTCTAGATTACTATGATGAAAATAAGCGCGCCATAAGTAATGCCATACAAGTCTATTTTAAAGATGGCACTCACACCGATAAGATCGTGATTGAATACCCATTAGGCCATAAGCGTAGACGTGCTGAAGGCATACCCGCACTACTGGAGAAATTTAAAAACAATTTGTTGAGCGCATTTCCCCCTTTAAAAACAGAAGAAATCTATGACTTGTGTATGGATAAAAAGAAAATAGAAACAATGCCAGTTCATTATTTTATGGAAATTGTGACGTAAAGTTGAAGTAACTATTTACGTCTTATGAACTGTATTTTAATAGCAAGGAATAGCAATGACGAGAGCAGCGGGAGTGGGTAGTTAAATGAAAACGTTATTAACTGAAGTCCTAAATATTGCTAAGAGCGCTGGGGAAGAGATATTGTCTCTTTATCATGGGCTAGAAGAGATTGTGGTTACCTTAAAAGAAGATGATACCCCCCTTACCAAAGCCGATTTAGCCGCCGATCACCTGATTACGGCACAATTAAGTGCTTTAAGCCAGCGTTATCCCGTTTTGTCTGAAGAAAGCGTCGCCATAGATTTTGCAGAACGCCAAACTTGGTCACAATATTGGTTAGTAGATCCCTTAGATGGTACGCGCGAATTTATACATCATACCAATGATTTTACTGTTAACATCGCATTGATTGTGGCGCAAAAACCTGTTTTAGGTGTAGTGCATGCGCCCGCACATGGCGTGTCTTATATAGCAGCCCATGATGTGGGTGTTTTTAAAGTGAATGCAACGGGGGTGTGGCAACCGATTCGGGTACGGCCTAAACCAGATAAGCCCACCGTGGTGGTGAGCCGATTTCATAATAGTGGTGGAACTTTGGCCCAGCATTTGCAGAAAATGGGGGTGTGTACCATCATACCGGTAGGCAGTGCTCTAAAACCTTGCCTGATTGCAGAAGGGGTGGCTGATCTCTATGTTCGTTTTGGTCCTACATCCGAATGGGATACGGCGGCGTCACAGTGTATTTTAGAATTGGCTGGTGGCCGTATGTTTGATCTATCTGGACAAGCTTTATGCTACAATACTAAGGATTCTTTGTTGAATCCCGCATTTATTAGTGTAGGCGATACCAGTATAGATTGGTTAAATTATTTGCAATTTTGATGATTATACACCGCAAACTTAAAAAGTAAAAATATTTTTAATGAGGATACATAAATGAAAAATCGAGTTGTCGTTACGATTACCGGAGCAGCAGGACAAATTAATTACGCTTTGTTATTTAGAATCGCTTCCGGCGCCATGTTTGGTGCGAATACAGACGTTGAACTGCGTTTATTGGAATTAGAAGCTGCTATGCCTGCTTTAGAAGGTGTGGCAATGGAATTAGACGATTGTGCTTTTCCCTTATTAAAAAAAGTTACCTGTACATCCGATATCGCTACAGCGATGAAAGGCGCTAATTGGGTATTATTAGTCGGCGCGGTACCGCGTAAAGCAGGTATGGAGCGTTCTGATCTATTAAAAATCAATGGCGGTATTTTCAAAGATCAAGGGAAAGCCATTAATGATCACGCCGCAGACGATGTACGTATTTTTGTGGTCGGTAATCCTTGTAACACCAATGCATTGATTGCCATGCATTACGCTGCGGATATTCCTAAAGATCGCTTTTATGCCATGACGATGCTAGATGAAAATCGTGCACGCATGCAATTGGCTAAAAAAGCAAAGGTTGATGTGACTGCAGTAGAGCACATGTATATTTGGGGGAACCATTCCTCAACGCAATATCCTGATTTTTATCACGCCACCATTAGTGGAAAGCCTGTGGTAGAAGTAATACACGATATGCCTTGGTTGCAACAAGATTTTATCGCTACGGTGCAACAACGTGGCGCAGCGGTTATTAAAGCGCGTGGCGCTTCTTCAGCAGCTTCCGCTGCCAATGCTATTATCGATGGAATACATGATTTGGTGCATGATACGGTAGGCAGTGGTGGTTACTCTATGTCACGTGCCTCGCGTGGAGAATACGGTGTGGATGAAGGCTTGATCTTCTCCGTGCCTTGTCGCACCGAAAAAGGGCGGTGCATAGTCATTGAAGGTATAGAGCAAAATGAATTTGGCAAGGAAAAAATAGCCCGTACCCTGAATGAATTGCGTGAAGAAAAACAAGCCGTGAAGGATCTAGGCTTGATATAATTCTTGTCGTCATTACTGTATAGATTTTATTGAATACTCTAATCGGGTTCAATTGCGCTGAACTTCGTCATCAACTATGTTCTTTAAAAAAAGAGAGATTATATTTTAGCCATTTGTTTTAGCCCCTTGCAGATAATAATCTCTCATTCTTGCATTAGCAATGACTAAAATTTTTCTCATCAAAGCAACTAAAGCAACCATTTTCTTTTTACCAGCAGCAATAAGTTTTTGATAAAATTCACCTAATCTCGATTTACCTCTAGCCGCTGTCATGGCTGCTAAGAACAAGGCTCTTTTGACCTCGTATCTGCCTCCTCGTACATAACGATAGCCTATTCTTTTCCCGCTCTCGTTAGGATGAGGAGCAACGCCACCCAGGCTGGCTATTTTTCTGCGATCTAATCGTCCTAATTCAGGGATTAAAACCAACAGCTGTACAGATATTATTTTTCCTATCCCGGGCAAAGTTTCTAATACAGCCTGCTTTTCAGTGTATTCTTTGCTTGTATGGATAAGTTGATTTATCTTATCTTCGATAATCTTTATTTCATTTTCTAGAGCCTCTATAATCGTTTTAAAGCTATCTTCCAGCTCTTTTTTTTCTGGAGCTTTTAAGCGGTTTTTCTCTTGTACCAGCATTTGCTTTAAATCTTCGCGACGATGAGTAAGTTTTAATAACTCGCTATCTAACGGTGGTTCATATAAGCTTAATTGCTCATGGCGCTCTTTAGCGTATAGGGCTAAACCTCTCGCATCTATTGTATCTGATTTTCCTAAATTGCCTAGTGAACGTATAAAGCTTTTTACTTTACGGGTATTTGCTCTATGAACAAAAAATCCTTCTGCTTGCAGATAACGAATTAAAGGCAATTCATAGCCCCCAGTCGTTTCTAAGACAATAAAGCTATTAGCTTGTATTTCCTTAAATTTATCCACAAATGCTTGAAAACCGTCTGTTTGATTGAGATATATTAATACCTCTCGTACATCGACTTGTGCCACATAAAATTCATCTTTTCCAATATCAATTCCTATAAAATTTTGGTACACTTTGAGAATCCTCCTTACAAAGGTTAGTTTTTAATTGTACGCGGGCGTTTTTAGGCCCATACAACTATTCAAACGTAATGAGGATAGAGCTAGGGTACCTAGATGACGACGGTCGTGTAACCTATTGCGAAACGGTCGCCCACGCTCCTGCCGTTAGGGGTATACTCCCTTATATCTTGAAGTTTATGGTATAAAAGCAGAGTTTATTACTGAAAGGTAGTAAAAAGCGGGAAGAACAGACCGTCGCTCCCTTGGGTATAAAACCCGTCCGTTAGCAAGGTCGTTCTTCCCAACCCCTAAAATGAACTCGAACAGTTGCTGGGGCCATAGAGCCCGTATATAAGGTAGAGTATAAATTAAAGGAGCGTTTAATTATGTCAAATTTAGAGAGAAAATGCTATATCGGGATAGATGTAGCAAAAGCAAAGTTAGATGTATGTATATTATCAAGCGGTGAGCATTTTGTAGTAGCCAATAATGAAGCGGGGATAGAAGAATTGGCAGAAAAAATAATGAGACTGCATGCCCGGGAGGAGGTACATATAGCAATGGAATCAACAGGAGGCTATGAACAATTAGCGCTGAAGCTACTGGGCAAATTTAAGCTAAGAGTGTCTATATTGAATCCAAGACAAGTAAGAGATTTTGCAAAATCACTGAATAAATTGGCCAAAACGGATAAGATAGATGCAAGTATCATAGCGCAGTATGCCCAAATGGTGAAGCCGCGAGAAACCATGCAAAATCGAGAATCGATTGAGAAAATGGAGGAATTAGCAGGCAGGCGACAACAGTTGTTAGATATGATACAAGCGGAAAATAATCGATTAGAAAAGAAGCGTACATACACGGGAAAATCAATTGAGCGAATAGTTGAGCACTTGAAAAAAGAGTTAGGCGAGATT
>JBIPMB010000244.1:0-2887 GCA_044369355.1 Gammaproteobacteria bacterium
TTGCTAGAACAACAGGTGCTTTTTTGTTCTGTTGGGAAATTGTTGCTTTTAAAGCCTGGATTTCCTGATTAACAGCATTCAGAAGTTGAACATAATTCAACATCTGAATTTGTGCGGATTCTAAACGAGCTTCCAGTGCTGTTATGTAGTCTAATCGGACGGCATCGGCGGGTGCAGATGCGATCGCAAGATTACTAATTCGGTTATCATTGGCATCTAAATCAGAAGCAAGACGTGGCATACAAGAATCCTATTTAAGATTGCTTTCCAGTGCCGAAATTCTGGCGATTAACGCCTCATTCTGTGCAGATAATTCTTGAACTGCTTTAATTAATGGGGCGATAAATTGGTCGTAACCTAAACTCAAAACATCGTCACCACCAGAAATAGAGTGATCTTGATACCCCCCAAAATCAATCCCTTTTTGGGTTAAAACCGCTTTTACTTCTTGAGCAATCAAACCATGATGGAAACGATTGCGTTTTTTTGTTCCATTGTGAACAATATTTTTTAATTTACAAACCTCAAGCCAAGTCTTAATTTGGGCTTGATAACTTGCTTTTTGTTCTTCCGTTGCCTCTATACCTGGATCTTGTGGGGCAACAGGTTTATAATCTTCTCGCATATCCCATCGGTAATCAACAGGTCTGAGAGATTTAATGAAATCCAAACCTAAAATCGTATTCCGAACATCTGTTTTATCTCGAAGATCCGAACGGTTTTGAACCGTCCCATACACATAAGTTGTTGTCGAACTATTTCCTAGTTGGACTTGATTTTCTCCCGTCGCATCCGCAGCAGCACCAAGCGCAGAACAATTATTATAATCAATAACAGAAAACAACGAAGAATCTCCTACTGCGGTACAATTACGCCCAGAAAGATTATTTAATAATGACGCATATCCAATTGCTGTACAACCATTTGATAAATCGGAAATTTTGTTGTTAGCTGCAACGCCAAACACAGTATTTCTTGGTAAAGATAATTTTCCTTTCCCCGCAATAATTTGTTCAGCACCAGATGCAATAACTAAAGAAGATACCGACAAACTACCTTCTATTACTGAATTACCACTCTTGGTAACGACGGTTTGCTTAAAAGCAGTATTCTCTTCTCGAACTTTATTTAGTTCTGCATTAACTGTAGTAGTTAAATCTGTAGTAGCCGTGACTAAACTAGCAACCTGTTGTTCTAGTGTCATAATAGTTTCCTCAATATGGTTTTAATTTGCAATTAAATAAAAGATTATTTCTAATCCTTTGATACAATTATCTTTTGAGTTTTAATGATTGAAGCAGCAAACGAGCAAATTAATTCTTGTCGTTTTCTCGTTTCAAGAACAGTTTCACTCCGTTGATCAAATAAATGTTTGACTTTCTGAGTTTGTTCTTTGATAGCTGAAACTGCAAACTGACAAATTATTTCTTGTCGTTTTCTGTTTTCAATATCAGATTCACTCCGTTGATCAAATAAATACTTGACTTTCTGAGTTTGTTCTTTGATCAAGGAAGCAGCCAATTCGATTGCCAATCCCCGCACCCCAACAAATTCGCACTTCAGTTCGCCAATTTCTTGTCGAACCTCCAAAAGAGTAGAAGTGACCTGAGCGGAAAGGGCTGCGATCGCACCCGGCAAAGAAACTGGATTACTAGATGAGCCGGAGAGAGGTAATTCACAAGGTAATGGCATAAATCTCCTCAAACAGCAAAACCCCTGGAAAATTAATTCTCCAGGGGTTTTGGGTCGAATATTGAATGGTGCTTCAGTTATCTAAATCATAGCACCTCCAGAATAAGATGACAAGTCCATTTTTTTGTTAGTCACTACAGGGTGCAACTACACTATTCGGGACTATAGGCTCTAACGTTGCCGACTGCCAAGACTGAATATGGGCAGCTAGGCAAGTAAGACTTGCTAGTAACTCATTGTATTGAGCCATTGTAACCAATTCCGTCCCAGACAGTAACTCGTCAACACTAATCGCAGTCAACGGAGAAGGTAGTCGTTCTAGCTTAATTAAATTGGTGTTGGCAGCCGCAATCAAGGCTTTTTCGGCTTTTTGTTGGGCTGCAAGGAATTGAAGTTGGGTATCCGACCAACGTTCTTCTAGGTGATTGAGAAGATCAGAAGGATCGGGAGCTAAATTTTCCTGGGGAAAATCTAAGGGATAATAAATCGGATTAGAGTAAGAAGTCATAGAACTACCACCAACATAGGGACAACGGTTACGGGATGGGGATTATTATTTCTCAAGGCAATCCCATCTGTTGCAAGAAGGAATACTTTAACCCCAGGGACGGGATGCAAGAATTCCACCCGATAATTATCAGTTGGAATCAAGGTTTCCCCCGAAGGAGTTGGCTGGGCAATAATCATCCCAACTTCCAATAATTCCAGTGTGCTTAGGTAGATTAGTTTGTTGACGGGGTTAATCCCTGCAACTCTAACTGTCCGAATATTTCTACCATCCGGCGATCGCACATAAGCATTTCCTTCAATAAAAGAAATACTTGATGTTACTCGAATCGCGTTACTTGCTGGGATTAATTCTTCGATGACAACTGGATCTATGGCACGGAACGGAAACCGGACTTCCGCATACCCAGGGGCAACCATTCCTGTTACCGCATCTACTTGAGATGCAGGAATTTTAACTGAATCTGTTACAAATTTTTGAGGAGCAGAAGTTAGGAGTTCGGGAGGGATGAAAAACTTAGTAAATAGATCCCCGACTTCTCGTAGGGCAACTTGACCAACATCAATTAAACCGTCTTCAAGGTAGGCATTGGTTGTGGCAATCAAACTGTAAACCCTAACTCCCTTTGTAGTTAGAAGCATTGGCCCTGGGGCTAACCGATAAGTTCCGGTTCCGAGCGATCGCTTC
>JBIPMB010000263.1:0-2886 GCA_044369355.1 Gammaproteobacteria bacterium
GGATTGCTTCGCTCAGGATGGGTTGGCGGGCGTGATCGCGTAGGGCGTCGATCGTGCCGAGGTCGATCGGGTAGTCGAAGCAGGTTTCCAGGTGGCGGCGCAGGCGAAATAGCTCGAATAAGCTACAGCGATCGTCAAGTTCGACGAGAAGGTCGATGTCGCTATTGTGCTGGGCTTGGTTGCGGGCGACTGAGCCGAAAAGGGAGAGGGAGCGTGCGCCGAGTTTTTCGAGGGTGGGTTGTTCGCGTTTGAGGGTGGCGACGGTGGTGTCGCGGGTTGGGATGGTGGTGATTTTAATGGGGGTTGGGGTCATGGGTCTCTGGGGTGCATGGTTTGATTTTAGCGATCGCTGGGGGATGGGTTGGATTTTGGGTGGGTTGGGCTAGACTTTGGGTAAGTTTTTCTAGGGATGGTTTCAGCGAGGGCTATGGCGAACCCAAAACAGGTGGAAATGCTACGGCAGAGCGTGGCGGAATGGAACGAGTGGCGGAGCAAAAATCAAAGCGTCGTACCGGACTTGCGGGGGGCGGATTTGCGGGGCTGTGACCTGGCGGGGGCGAACCTAAGCGGGGCGGATATTCGTGGGGCGAGGTTTGGGAAACGGAAGGAGGGTCAGCGGTGGCACGTTACCAACCTGGCTAGGGTGGATTTCAGCGGCGCAAAGGCGGGTGTGCAGCAGCAGGCTTGGGTGGGGCAGTTGGTTCTGGTGCTGCTAATTGCGGCGCTATCCGGCTTTTTGTCTACTTTTGCAGGTGTGCTTATCGGGATGACTCTATTTAACACAGAGTTCAGTTTTGCGCAGCACCTGGTTATTGGTATCCCTATGGCCTTATGTTCGATTGCAACGTATGCTGCAATCGGTCGCCAAGGATTCACGCTCCAAGCGCTTAACACCATTCTTGTAGCCTTCACCGTAGCCTTCGCTGTAGCCTTCGCTGTAGCCGAAGTCAAAGTCGAAGTCGTAGCAGGAGTCGGATTCGTAGCCGTAATCGGAGCCGGAGCTGTAGCCTTCGCTGTAGCCTTCGCTGTAGCCTTCGCTGTAGCCTTCGCTGTAGCCGAAGCTGTAGCCTTCGCCGTAGCCTTCACCTTCGCTGTAGCCTTCGCTGTAACCGTAGCCGAAGCCGTAGCAGCCGGAGCCATAATCGTAGCCGGAGCCACAGCCGTAACCGGAACCTTAGCCTCGCTGTGGTTCGGCATCTACGTCGCCCTCCGTGCCAACCAGGGCGATGAAAAATTTGCCGTTATTCGTCAGCTTGGTCTCGCACTGTCCGCCCTCGGCGGCACAAATTTCTGGGGCGCAAACCTCACCGAGGCTCGCTTCACCGACGCAACCCTCAAAAGCGCCAGCTTTACCGAAGCCACCCTCACCCGCACCCACTTCACCGGCGCTCGCAAACTCAACCAAGCGAAACCGGGAAAAACCTACCTAACCAATTTTCCCCTGCTCGCGCTCCTCACCGATCCCAACAGCGGCTACCAAGCCGACCTCTCCGGTTTCGATCTACGCGGCGCATTCCTCGCCCACGCCAACCTCACCGAAGCCAACCTCACCCAAACCGACCTCGCCGACGCTGACCTCAGCGGCGCAGAACTCCGCCGCGCTAACCTGCGCGAAGCCAACTGCATCGGCACAAACTTCACCCGCGCCCACCTCACCGGCGCGTGCCTCGAAGCCTGGAACATCGACCACAGCACCATTTTTGAGCAAGTCGATTGCCAACACGTATTCTTACGGGAAACCGAGAACGCTCAAGGCTCACGCGAACGTCGCCCCCACGATCCCGGCGCAAACTTTGAACCGGGCGACTTTGAAAAACTCTTCAGCGAAGCCGCCAACCTCGTCGAACTCCTAATCCGCGATGGCCTCGATCCCCAAGCCTTTGGCGCAACCTTTCAAGAACTGATCGATAAATTCGGCGTGACCTTTGCGGATGTGCAATCGATTAAAAAGAAAGGGAACGATGTCCTCGTCACGATTGAAGTCCCCGACGACACCGACAAAGCCGACTTCGAGCGCACCGCCCTTGCCAGCTACGACGAAAAATTCGCTAAACTCACCGCAGAACGTGACGCAGCACGACTAGAAGCCGGTGAACACAAACAACGCGCCGACACCCTGCAAACCTCAATGTTGCAGATCGCAACCAACCTTTCAAGCCACCCCCCCACCCCCCCAACTGTTAACCTCAATAATCAAAATCAAACCATGAGCCAAAACACCAACCAACGCGGAAATTTCGGCATCGGCAACATGAGCGGCGGTGAAATTCAATCTGGCGCACAAGTCGGCGGCGTCATCAATAATGAAGCTGCCCAAGGCATGAACAAAGACGACGTAATCGAACTGCTCACCTTCATCGAAAACGCCATCCAAACCCGCACCGATCTCCCCGACGACCTCAAACAAAAATCCATGCGCTACCTCGGAGCCGCCACCGAAGAAGCCAAAGAACCCGAACCCGATAAACAGTTAATGTCCAGCAGCCTGAAAAAAGTCGGCTCCACGATCGCCGAAGCCAGCAAAACCGTCGAATCTGCCAAAGACTTCGCTGCAAAAGTTGCCCCCACCATGCTCAAACTTGGCGCGTGGCTCGGAACAACCCTCCTGTAGCAAAGCGCATCGATTCCCACGTCGCTAAACCTCCGTTTCTAGCGACGCCTGCTTCTCCAACTTCGGCGGACTCGAAATCGCAGGCGTATCAAACGTCAGCTCATTATTAACAACATCGATCGAAATTGTCGAATGATTGCTAAACCGTCGCGTTAACAAACCCTGCCCGATCGGACGCACCAATAACCGCTCCACCGTCCGCTCCATCTCCCGTGCGCCCATCTCCGGATTGTAGCCCCGCTTCACCAGCAAATCGTACGCCGCACTGCTCATCA
>JBIPMB010000246.1:0-2879 GCA_044369355.1 Gammaproteobacteria bacterium
CGGAGTGCCACCGAATGTGTATTTCGCTCCAGTCGTAATCGATTGCGTCGGGCGGGATTTTGTACCCTGACGCAATCAATTCGTTCGCTGTGTTGAGGACTTTTTCAGCTAAAGTTTGGAGGTGATTGGGTTTACTCATGACTGCATCCCGCGATTCTATCGACAGGTTTGCCTTGATGCAATTTACCGTGTCAAGGATAGCCACCACCTGCTCTTTGATGGAGTCGATAGAATCGGCGGGTCTGAGATCTTGGCCACCTTCAGCGAAGAGGACTTCGACTCCGTTCGCTAGCCCTACCCGAAGAACGTCAGCAAGGCTTAGATCCTTTTCTTGCGCAACTTTTTCGACGAGACGCATTGTCGTTTTTGTTAAAGTTACGCTCAGTCGTTCGGTCTTAGGTTCGCGATTTCGGGCTGTCATTTGCCTTGACTCCTTAGTTGTTTTTTGAGGGAACCCCAAGATTGTGCTGAGGTGTATTATTTTCGTTTGGCGTGAATTGTAGGCGATCGCTCGTAATGCGAGATCGCCTGTTTTGTGGTTGTCTTACGGGCTAAGATTTGCAATCTGCGAGATCAGTCCGTGATACAACGGAGGCGGGACGCTGTACCCCACGATCGAGCCAGTGACGGCCAACGACTTGGGCATCTGATACCAATCAGGGAATCCACCCCATCGAGCGAGGCAGCGTCCATCGGCTTGGCGTGCAATACCGTCGTCGGTGATGATGTCGATAAAGCGATTGCGATCGCTCATCTTGTCCTTTTCGCCGTTATGCCAGTTGCATGAGACGCGCCGTAAAATCGTCCACATCGGTTCATCTTTGGTGAGCGCTCGTGGCGTCCCGTTGCGGTAGCCTGAACGCTCGATCAAGAGTGGCGTGGCAGAACCATAGGGCTTGATGGCATTTTTCTCTACAGGTAGCAGTGTCGTCTTCGGCAACTCATAGGCGAACGATTTGATCGCATCCCACCAGCCAGTCCTTGCCCCTTGAGGTTGGATTTCGCGAACGATCGCGTTCTTGACGCCAATCCCAAAGAATCGGCGGCGGCGCTGAGGTGTGCCGAAATCAGCAGCATCCAGCACCACTTCGGCCACCCAATAGCCCTGCTTCCAAAGGTGCGATCGGATGATTTCCCAGCTTTGGGATTTGCGATACGCTGGCACGTTCTCGATCGTCACGACGCGCGGCTGAACTGAGTTGATCGCTCGGGTGACGGCTTCCGCCATTTCCACGTCTAGCGATCGCTCCCCTCGATCGCGTTTCGCCAGTGAGAAATTAGTACAGACGGGCGATGCATGAAAAATCTCGGCGCGGGGTAGCTCATCGGCGCAGTCTTGGATTGATCGGCGGATAACTTCGTGACCGTATTCAGCGAAGTTGCGATCGTTGGCGTCAGCGAGGGCTGCGCTAAGGTTCGGCATAGTCGGATCAAGTTCGACGCTCGCGATCGGGCGAATTCCAGCCATCACCGCACCGGTTTCGACACCACCGCCACCGGCAAATGCGGTGACGATGGTTGGGGCGTTGGGGGAAAGGGTTGGTTTCACTCGACCTCCCACCAAACCTGAAATCCCATCCAGTGAAAATACCCAAGCTTGCTGTAGCCGGGAATCAGCGAAAACCATTCCCGGCAAAACCGGATTTTTAGGCTATAGATCTTACTCGTCGTCATCGCAATCCTCGTCGTCATCGCAATCCTCGTCATCATCATAATCTCCGGAACCTACTAGGTTTAAGTGCCACGCCTGTTGGACGTAAGCGTTTCGCCAGGACTCGGCGTTAGCCTTGTGTTCTTCAACCTGGGCTTGGAGATCTGCTATTGCCTGCTCTAGCTCTAATACTCGATCCCGCAGTTTTTCTATTTCGCTCACTTGCCTGTCTCCAATAAATCAAAAATCGACAATTGCCCCTCAACGGGCAGGTCAGCGATCGGCGTAAAGCTGAACCCGATCACACAAAAAGGCGTGTTATAGATCAGCTCATCCCATTTGTCCTGGCGCTGCATTTCTGACCAGGATTTTTTCGGATTCCAGAAGTATTTCTGGATAAAGCCTTCCGGTAATAGCTCAGGATGTCCCTCGCGGGCGACGGCCTCGGCGTCCATCTCGCAGAGAAACTGAAGATAAGGGCGGTGGGCGAGACGGAATTCGCCGATCTTCTCACCGCCCGCAAATGGAACCTTCGACCAAGCCTGGTGGACTTTGCTCGGGTCTTTATCCCATTGCCGCCCCCAAGCGGTTAGGGATTTTGCATTGCGCCGCGTTTCGCATTTGCACCCGTAGGGCGGCAGGAGGTCGGCAGTCCAGCCAAATGAGAGGATCATGACTCGTCCCCCATCAAGTTCTCAAGGGAATTCTCGATCTCAGCTTGAGCGCTAACCGTGTCAAGCCATTGAACAAAGCGCTCTTGGTGTCGCGAGTCGTCAAACGCGGGGCAGTCTTCCGCAAATGACCACTTGATCTCCCCATCCTGGTTAGTTTGCAGATTTAGTCCGACGTAAGTAAATCCGCCGATCGTGACGGCTTTATTGCACCAAGAACCCTTTCCGTAGTCGTTCCCGTAGTAATTGCAATGGGGACACATCATTTTCATTTTTCCGCTAATCCCGAATCTGCACTGGCATAACGAGGTGTGTCATTTTTGTGCCACCGAGGGGGGTAATGATCACGGGTGAGGTGGGCGTATTGAACTGCATTTGCACTTCCGTTGATTGCAGGTTTCGCAGCGATTCCATCACGTATTTCACGTTGAAGGCGATCGTCAAGCCATTGCCAGTCAGTTGGATGTTGAGCGATTCTTTGCCGCTGCCCACATCGGCAGCATCGACACTGAGGGCGAGGGTTTGGCTTTTCTCGTCAATCGTAAATTTGACGATGT
>JBIPMB010000269.1:0-2875 GCA_044369355.1 Gammaproteobacteria bacterium
TTCGGAGGAGGACTCCGTGGAAGTGACGCCACGATGAGAAATTTGGAGGTGTGGGCATGATTAGATCGGGGCAATGTCTCCCGGATCGCTATCTTCGTTGATCGATTCTCGAAGCTTGTCGAACCCCTCCTGAGCATCGGACACAGCCTTCTTGAACTCGTCACGCTGTTCAACCAAATCCGTCGCCTCCTCTTGCACTGATTTCAACTCGGAAACGACCATATTCACACTAGACGCCGCATCGTCTAGACCCTCAAGCTTGTTAAGCAACGAATAACCGCGTGGTACGGTTTCAGGCATGTCCGGCCAGCGGAATCGCTCGACAACGCCATCAGCCTTGAGGCCGTTACCAATTTTTGCGACCTGTTCCGCAGTCCATAACCCCACCTCCAAAGATGAGTCCATGATCGAGGCTAGCGTTGAGGTGATATTTGTTGCCGCTTGTAGGGCTCGGTTCGCTAACACCCAAGATTGTTTTGTGTTGAACCAAACCGTCTCGCCTAACAGCGATTTCATGAAGTCATCGGCGCGTTTCCCGAGGATTTGGTTAATGTCGATTCGGTTCCCTTCCTCGTCTTTGATGCCCATCAATTCCAAGCCCGTCGCCAACGTGTCGCCCAATGTATCGACGATATTCCGACTCAACATCGCCGCATTGTGAAGCACGATAAGCAGCGTTAGCGCATTCCAGGCGCGACCCAGAACCGAAGATTTAAAGAAGTCTCCAGACGCTTTCGCCAGGTTTACGACATCATCCCCAACTTTGGTTACAGCTTTGAATAACTTGCCGGTGAGGAATAGGTCAATTGCAGTCGATAAGCGTAGAGTCTTCTTCGTGTCTCCAGTGACTTGAGATATTTGCGCTGGCGACCAATTACAGGTGGGCATCTTTCTGTTTTTTACCTCATTAACAACGCCCTGCAACCCTCTCACCACTGTTTGCAACCCGATGATCGCCGCGCCCGCAGTGTTGACCCGTGAGAGAAGATCGTTAACTCGCCGGGTTAGATCGGGCGGTGACACACCATTCTGACCGGGAATACCTCGCGGGCCGGGAATACCTCGCAATCCACGTTCGCCTGGTTTGCCCTGCAATCCGCGTTCGCCTGGTCTTCCCGCTAGGCCGGGGATTCCTATGGGGCCGGGTTTTCCTGCTGGGCCGGGTTTTCCGTCAACACCTGGCTTCCCTGCTGGGCCGGGAATACCTTGTAAACCGCGTTCGCCTGGTTTGCCCTGCAATCCGCGTTCGCCTGGTCTTCCCGCTAGGCCGGGGATTCCTATGGGGCCGGGTTTTCCTGCTGGGCCGGGTTTTCCGTCAACACCTGGCTTCCCTGCTGGGCCGGGAATACCTTGTAAACCGCGTTCGCCTGGTTTGCCCTGTAATCCGCGTTCGCCCGGTTTACCGTTGACACCCGGTCTTCCTATGGGGCCGGGTATACCTTGCAATCCACGCTCGCCTGGTCTTCCTGTTGGGCCGGGTATACCTTGGGGGCCACGTTGTCCGGGGCGGTTGGCTAGGCCGTTTACACGATCGGTCAGACTATTCAATCGATTTCGTAGGGCGCTGATGTCCATTGAGTTCCGGATCGAGTTGACCGCCCCTGCCAATCCGGCTACGGCCAAGGCGATTCCACCGATTCTTCCCAACAACCCGCCTAACCGCCCTGCTAAGGTAGCGAGTCCCCCCGCATTGTTGCGGGCTTGCGATGCAGCAGCCTGCGCGAGGCTCCCCGCACTACCTGCCGCACTTGAGGCTGAGTAGGCCCGCTCTAATGCTTGCCGCGCTGTATTCAATCCTTGTCCCGCTTGCTGCGATGCCGTCCCCGCCAGCCCTAACGCCTGTGCAGCCGTTCCCCGCACCTGGGCTAGAGAGGCTACAAGCGCCGCGATCTGGCTGGCATTGGATCCGGCTTGACCTTCCAGGTTACCGACCCGGTTTTGTAGGTCGCTGATCTGAGACTGTATCCCGCTTAGATCCGGGGGGTCTGGAGGCGCTCCTAGCTGTCCAATAGCCTCGTAAATATCATTAAGAATTGGCTGAAAATCGCAATTTGATGGCATTAGCCAACCCCGCGCAACGCGCCTAAAATGCCCGACAAAATCCCAGACTGTTCAGCGCAGTTAGTGCAGCAGAAATCAGTCGGGAACGTTCCCATCTGACAATCACTGTCAGCGCATCCGCACTGTAATTCAGTAACAACAAATTGGCCGCTTGATGATGTTCTATTGAATGCCTCTAAGCCAAGGGCGTCTTTTACGATTGTTCGGTAAGTCGTAACAGGTGCAACACCACTCTTGAAAGTTTGCCCAACAACTGAAAATGTTGAGCTACTTGTCCAACTTTGCAAGCTAGAACCTGCTGGTAACGAGTTTTTGGTTAGCCGGTTAATAAAGGTTCCATTCGCAGGCGTGCGGGTAAAAAAGAATGATTCCCAATGATATTTACCTTTATTTGTGGATGTGTAATTAACAATCGAGCCCGTACTAGAGCGGGCTTGGACGCGCACATCCCACCAAGCATAATCATTTGAATTCGTGGAAACGGTCTGGATTGATTCAGCACCGCCACCTGTAACAATTTCTACGGGTTGAATCCCATTACCGCTAATTTGTAGGTGTGTGCCTTGTTTCCCACTGCAATGAATTGGCATGTTAGATCACGTTGTCGGGGTCGAGAGTTGCGGCTGTGTTTTGGGCGTACAGAGTGCAGGTGTACCCGTACCCGATATGAGAGGCTGTACCGCGTTCTACGATCGAATCAAACGATCGATCAACTGTTACCCCATAGGTCGGATCTGCGGTCTTGTCGCTCGTTGTTAATTTGGCCTGCTGGATGATGAGCGAGAAAATTTGAGCGGGGGTGATGCTGGCGATC
>JBIPMB010000009.1:0-24921 GCA_044369355.1 Gammaproteobacteria bacterium
AAGCCTTTCTTAAATCAATTAGGACAAGAAAATATCTTTGACTTAGATGCGGGCGATTCTGTCAGCAAAAACATGAATGTGTTATTCATGGATATACGTAATTTTACTGGCTATTCAGAAAAATATAGATCCGAAGCGGTTTTCCAATTTATCAATGACTATCTATTAGAAGTAACGCCTCTGATACACAGCCATCACGGTTTTATTGATAAGTTTTTAGGCGATGGCATTATGGCTTTATTCCCCGGGGAAAGTAAAGAAGCCTTAAAAGCTTGTCTGGAAATGCAACATAAGATTGCAGATTTTGCGAGCAGCCGTACCGATGTAAAACTAGAAGTCGGCATGGGTTTACATTATGGCCCATTGATGTTGGGCATAGTGGGCGAGTCAACGCATATAGAAGGCACTGTCATCGGCGATACCGTCAATGTGGCCTCTAGATTAGAAGCATTGAATAAAACCTTTAACACTCAATGTCTGATTAGCGATGCCGTTAAAGTCACCTTGCCAGTAGAGGCGCGCTATCATCTGCGCCCTGTAGGTAAGATTATTTTAATGGGTCGCGCTGAGGCCATGACGGTATGGCAATTGTTGGACGGTATACGCGATGCGAATGAACGTGCCTTGCACATAGAACAATTGCCTTTATTTGAAACCTATTATGAAGCCTATTTGGGACGGGCATTCAAAGCTGCAAGACTGGGTTTTGAAGCTCTATTGAAAGACAATCCTAATGATGGCGTTTTAGTTTTTTATATACAGAGCTGTCTCTACTATGAGCAAACATCACCGCCCGCTGAATGGCAAGCTGAGATAGATATGCGGTTTAAGTGAGTTATTCTCTAACCGGCTCACGGATCCACACTAATACCAACAAAGCTAACAAAAGAGAAGCCGGTAATATACTTAAGGCCATCGTATACGACGATATCGAAAAATTGGTTGCATTCTGTGATATTTCCTGACTCTTCAACAAAAACCCAACCAAAGGCATAAACAAAGGTGCGCCAAAGATAATGCTCAGCATATTGGTAAAACCCATGGCTGTACCACGGACTTCCTCTGGGGCAATTTCATTGACTAAGGCGAAAGGCAACATATAAACACTGGAAAAAATTCCCGTCAAAAAGAATAAAGTAACTACGTATGCAAAACGCAAATGTGGAATATACAAAGCCATGCTGAAAGTGACAAAAGCAGCTAAAGCACCTATAGCCATAACTACTTTTCTACGACGAAAAAAATCTGATAGATGCCCTAAGAATGGACATCCTAGACCCGCACCTAAAAACAAAGCTAAATTCCCTAAGGCCGCTAATTGTATCGTAATTCCATAGCGCACCATTAAATAAGGGATACACCAGTAAGTGGCTAACAAGCTAATTACAGGAAATATTAAGCCTGAAAATAAACCATTCAACCAAACTTGAGGTAATCTTAAAACGGCTGTCAATTGTTGTTTAATGGATAAATCGGAAGCAGCCTTTTTCAGATGATGGCTTTGTGTAGGCCGATCTCGTAAAAAAATAGCCATAATGACTGTCAACACTAAGCAGAAAATACCGGCGCAAACCAGCACAGACCGCCACCCTATATGAATCGCTGCCGTAGAAATAATTTCACTGCCTACCCCTCCAGAAAGCATTGCTAAGGCTTCACTTAAGCCCACCACAAAGGCAAAATATGCGGGCGTAAACCAAGTACCAATTAAATAAAAACCACAGGCCAATGCTGGAGCTGTACCCAAGCCCGTTAGCATCCTAGACCAAACCGCAGTGTGCACATTCGGACTCATTGCAAATAATAAAGTCCCAATGGCGCAAATAATTGAGCCCGCAACCAAGATGGTTTTAGCGCCTAAGCGATCGACCAACACTCCCCCGGGTAGTTGTAACAATAAATAAGTCCAAAAATAACTAGAAGAAATTAATCCTATCGCCGCTACATCCGTGTTAAAGTCTTTCGCTAAGAAGGGCGCCATACCACTAACAGAGCCTTGTAGTATAAATTGTAGTAATAAAAAGATAATAGCCAGGCCCCACATAAACCAGGCTTTAGAGCTAGGGACTTGATCCGCTGTAAACATATGATATCTCGTAACTATTTATGACTTTTTTATCCGCTCCCTAACGGTCGCGGCTCGGTGCTTTTTTTATCCGCTCCCTGACGGTCGCGGCTCGGTGCCATTTTATTTCACTACTAACACATCTTCCATGATCAAATAACGTAAATCACAACCAAAAAACATATTCAAAGCATCTTCCGGCGTACACACCATAGGCTCGCCACGACGATTTAAAGAGGTATTTAATATCACGGCATTGCCCGTCAATCGTTCTAAAGCGCTGATCAGCTCATAATAGCGCGGATTGGACTTTTGTGTCACCACTTGTGCTCGTATAGTGCCATCTTCATGCACCACTTCGGGTATACGCGTTTTCCATTCTGGCGCCACATCAAAGGTGATGGTCATATAGGGTGCAGGATGGTCGCTTTGTAAGATATCTTTAGCCACCGTGTCTAATAGACTGGGGCAAAAAGGCCGCCAACGCTCACGGTATTTAATCTGTTGGTTAATTTTATCAGCAATGCCTACAGCGTTAGGGCAACCTAAAATGCTGCGATTGCCTAAAGCCCTAGGACCAAATTCCATACGCCCCTGAAACCAAGCCAAGGGTTCACCCTCGGCTAGCAATTTGGCCGCATAATCTACTGTATTATCCAATATTCGAAAGCTAGGTCTAGCGACGTGTTGCTCACAGGCCTTTACACACGCTTCAGTAGTATAACTAGGCCCTAAATAAACATGCTCTAAAGGCTGTACGGGAATAGAATGCAAAGAAGCGGCATAGGTGGCGGCACCCACTGCCGTACCGGCATCATTGGCAGCCGGTTGCACAAATAATTCTTTTAATCCGGGTAACTGTAATAGTCTTTGATTGAGCTTCACGTTTAAAGCCACTCCACCGGCAAAACATAAACGCCCCGTTTCTTGAATAATATCACCTAAATAATGTTGTACTAAAGCAAGCACGCTATCTTCCAACATCTTTTGAAGACCAGCGGCATAATGTACATAAGGTTCATCAATATCGTCACCCACACGCATGGGCCCTAGCCAATCGACTAACTTCGAACTAAAATAATAAGATTGTCCGCTTTGTTTATGGCGTCGTAAGCCTACGGTGTTCACCAAACGCGTATTAACCTTAAAATTTTTGCCATTAAACTCCAATAAAGGCGATAAATCATAACGGCTGGCATCGCCATAGGGCGCCATACCCATCACTTTAAATTCACCATCTAGCATTTCAAAGCCTAAGTATTGCGTCATAGCGCCATACAAACCGCCCAAAGAGTCGGGATCAAAAAATTCTTTGATCTTATGAATACAGCCATTTTCATCGGCATAGCCTAAAAAAGTAGACGCATATTCTCCCTTACCATCTACTCCCAATATGGCCGCCCTGCCCTTAAAACCGCTTAAATGATAAGCGCTGCTGGCATGGGTTAGATGATGCTCTATAGGCATAAATTGTGTTTTTTGCAGATCAAAGCCTAAATCGGTTAAAAAAGACAATACTCTTTTTTCATTGCGCTTATAATGGCGATTACCATTGAATAAAGCATCTAAGGCTCTATCGGGAGAATACCAATAGCGTTTGGCATAGTGCCACCGTGCTGCCGAGCCTAAGCCTATAGGAGCAAAAGGAAAAGCGACGATGTCTATATCCTTAGGATTTAGCCCTGCATCCTGCAAACACCACCGCGTTGCTTCTAATGGCAGTTTTTTTTTAGCATGTTTATCGCGTATAAAACGTTCTTCTTCGGCTGCACAAACCAATTTGCCATCTACAACGAGCGCCGCTGAAGCATCGTGCGATACGGCTCCGGATAACCCCAAAATTTTCATAATAAACCACTCTCTTTAAAAGCAGTAACAAAGGCTTGCTGCAATACAGGCCTGTTCCGCCAAATTTTTAAGAATTGTTTAACATCTTTGTTAAACGTGCGTGTAAATAATAGCTTCCAAGGATACACGCGCAAATTATCTAAGCCCAATAAATACAATTTATCTCCACAAACCTGGAAATTCTGAGATTTTATATCGCGGTGACACAAACGATTTTGTTTTAAAGCATTGATAGTTTGTACTACTTTAGCAATCATCTGCTGTTGTTCATGCAGATCGCAAAAAGAATGCAGATAATCCTGCAATGTTTGTCCGGGCACATATTCCATTATAAAATAATCACGGTGTTGCAACACTCCCCATTTTTTTTGCAATACAGCTATGGGCTTTGCGGTCAAAATCTGCAATGATTGCAAACGATTTGCGTTTTGCCACGATAGTGCCGCATGTGTGTCTTTAATAGAATGCTTTAAGCCATGCCACCAGGACCTGGCACTATATTGCTTCACCACCCAATCGCGTTCATTCCATTGATAACGAAAAATATTATTGGCTTTGCCGTGTTGTAAGATCTCAAAATAGGTTTCTGGTTGCTGTGCAAAATGATTAAACATTGTGGCTACAGACTCTTTTTGCTCTACGGCCACAACATATTTGTAAGACCCTAATTTGCCTAGTGTAAACGCACTGCATTCTCGCCACGCTTTAGACTGCGTCTTTCTTTGCCTATACAGACTTTTTTGAATTATTTTCTTTTGCAACAAACGTATACTAGATGCATTAAATGCAAAAACTTGTGGCGCGTTTTCCGTTAAGATTGTCCATAATAATTCTTGATCTATTGTAGAGAATTGCACAAAAAAATCGGCCAGATTGTTCAATTGTGTGCGATGCGACAAAAAACCTATTTTTCTGACACACTTAACCTCCATGCCATCAATTATATATATTTGTTTTTCATCCGTTAAAATATTATCTAAATGCAAGTCGTTATGGCACACGCCTTGTTGATACATTTTTGCTAATTGTTGCAGTATAGAAGATAAACATTCTTTCTTTTGTTGGTCATTCCAAGAACCCCACTGAGTAGCCACAGTATGAGTGTTTTCTAAATAAGACAGCACTAACAAAATGCTGTCTTCTAACATGGTATATTCTAATACTGTACTAGTCGCAATATCGCATTGCTGTAATAACTCCAATCCCCTCATTTCACGACGGGCATGACGCGGACCTTGTTTATCGTAAAATAATTTAATAATACTCTTTTTGCCTTGATACTCCGCCAGAAAAGTAGCTCGTCGTGCAGTTAAATCACGCAGCATTGCTTGCAAGAAAATAGGTTGATCAGTTGCACCTCGAGTCCAGCACAAAGATTCTTTCCATTGTTTTTTTCGCAACAAATCTAATAGTTGTGCGGTGTTGATTTTATTCATATTGAATACAAACCCATCATGCCTTACTCAACTTGCTTGAAAAATTTTGCCATAAATTCTTTATTTTCCGCGAGTCCCGTGATTGACTCAACCTGAAAGACATCCTGCGCCACAAAGCTTTTATGTCTTCTTTGCTCGCATCTGTTCCCAGGTATGCTCTAATAAAACGCCATTTATCTGTAGACTGAATTTTATTGATTCTGCTTCCAAATAAGCTGCCCAGATCGGCGATTTCGCAATACCGTTTAGAAAACCAATAACGTAGTTTTTCCAAATCAATGATACTGATTTTCACCTCATCATTTTCAAGATTCAAAAAAACATGCTTAAATACCAAGCAACAATGTTTATAACGATTTTGATGAATTTTGCCAACAACCCTAGCCAATTCATTGATAATGCGATTACGCAAGGCACGTTCTGGAAAACCTGTTTTTTCCCATTGTTCAAACCACTCTTTTAATGGCTTATATCCCGTGAGTTCTTCTGTCATCAAAATAGCTTCTTTACCGCGTTGGCTATAGTAGATAGGAGTCACAGTAGGAATTTGATGTTTATTAAAACGGCCAATATTGCAAAATTCACGTTTAAAAGTAGGCCGCCCCTTAATAGGATGTAAAAATGAAGGACACATATGATTGGCTTGTCTTTTCAAAAAAACCACTCTTTCCTTTCCTGCAGCATCGCGCAATACGATGCGCACCACGCCACTCCAACCACCACGTCGTTGATTGGGTTCTTCTACCCAATGGGTTTCAAAATTTTTGTTTTGCTCACAACTCCAAATATCCTCAAAAGAATTGAGGCCTTGTAATCGTAAAATATCTTGCCATTCTTTAGCCATGTACGTTTTCATTATGAACTCTTCTCCTTGCAAATTTTAGCTATTACTTTCTTGTCTTGTTGTATCCGTCTTTTACGTTGCTGATACGCTAAATATCGAATCATTATCCGATCCCCTTACGTACTGCTTTTTGTTGTAGGTTATGCGCTTTGCGCTCTACACGCTGCCATAATTTTTTTTGCAAACGATACGGTTTCCCGCCATTATAGCATCGTATAAAATACAACACATCGCGAGCATTAACACCATATTCAAACGCAGAATAATACAAAGCACTTAAATCTTTAACGCGCCATCGTCGCGTAAATATTTTTTGTTGCATGCGATGCAAATCAATCAGATAATATTTATCTTCTTCATTCAGCGCTTTTAGAAAATGACATAGATATAAATCTCTGTGAAACCAACGCTCATCGTGTATAGCTTTAACATAATTAGCCAGTTGACGTATAAGCTTGTTTCTTTCGTTTCTAGAAGGCGGATTGTCACGCCATTCTTGACAATAGCTTTCCAGGCTCTCTGTGGAAGTAAGTTCCCGCGTCAATAAAAAAGATTTTCGTTTAAAAGAGATCTTGCCTCGTTCCGCAAAAGCAACCGCATCTAGGGTCGGTAGTTTTAATGATTTTAATTTGGCAATGGCTTGCCATTCCGTGCGCGCACTGACTATAGGCGCACGCAATGATAACCAATTTTTTAGCCATTCGTTAAAACCAACACCGTGATGCAACTTGGCATAAAAACCTTGGCCTTCACACTCAAAACGCAGTGTTTTGCGCCCTTCTTTGTATCGTACTACTTTGCCTTCCAACTTCATAATGCGATCAAATATCGCAGGCTCACAACCATAATGGGCCATAGCCGCATTGGCGCCAAAAGGTTTCAATAGTTTCGGTTGCTCCAAATACTCTAATAAATAATCCCCAAAGCCTCCTCCTAAACTTTGCCCCCTTTCCAGGAGATGGATGTGTATGTTGGTTTGCGACTGTTCGCAAGTTTCTACACTTAACCAATGTAAGCGGCTCGCTGGCGTACGATAATGTACTTTGATAGCCCGCAATATCATTAAGCTGGGCGATACTACCTGACAATGGGAGGTCATCGATAAAATGCTTCTTTCAAATTGTAGCCGTTGTCGATGACGTGGTATGGAACGCCGTGCCCCTTGCACTAATTCCGCAATACAAGGTTCCTTAGCATAATAAATATCTAGGCCAGGAATAGCATTAAAGCCTACCACGCAATCATAGTGCTCTTTAATGCGCGCGTCATGTACAAAACGTGCTAAATAGGCATATTGTCTAAAGAGGGCAACGCCTTGTTTTTTGATGCTGTGTATAGTAGCACCCTTAGGTTGATCGCCACGCCATTCTAAAGTGTAAATATCTACACTATGGCCTGCCTCTAAGCATTTATTAATCGTGTTCAAGAAATCGCGCTGCAGATCTTCGCCAGCAACATAACTAAAAATAACAAAACACAAATGCTGTTTCAAGATGTTGTCTCCTGCAATAACGACTGTAATGTTTGCATGACGTGGTTATCACTTAAAGTATTGTAACAAGGTGGCGTTTCGCTCGCTTTCGCCCAACGACATTGTTGCTGCAAACAAGGCGCGCAATGATATTGTACGCTTAAATGCTGTTGACTGATGCCGCGCGTGCCTGTTTTATTGGCATCGGTTGCACCATATAAAGAAAGGGTGGGCACCGACAGAGCCGCTGCTAAATGACCCAAACCCGTATCCACAGCAACTACCGCTTGCGCATTGATGAGCTCTAGTGCTATCTCACGCAAATTTAATGGGGGTAATACCTGTCCATCACAAGCCTTGGCGATCGCTTGTGCACGTTCCTTTTCAATAGCATTGCCCCAAGGCAAGCGAATTTGATACCCGGCTTTTTTTAATTTCTGCCCTAAGGCTTGCCATTCTGGTAATGGCCATAATTTAGTATCCCAAGTCGTACCGTGTAAGAATAGAATATATTGCGCAGATTGTGCTGACACATAAGGATTAAAGAAAGCCTGTAAACCATAATCGGCTTCCGTATTAGGCATAGGATAATGCAAAGCCTTAGAAAACAATTGCCGTATACGCTCTATAGCATGCGTTTGCCAATCTATAACGTGACGATGATGATATAGCCATGGTGCAACTGGATCGCGTGACGAACCCATAGCCAAACCATGTCTTTTCCCTTTGGCCACAAAAGCCATGAACGCACTTTTTGACAACCCCTGAGCGTCAATGATGATATCGTAGTGATTTTGTCTTAATTGCTTGTATACGGATTGCCAATGTCCTTGTTGCCAAGCTTGCCATGGTGTTTTGCGCCATTTGCGAAACTCTATTTCTATAATGCGTTTGACACCGCTATGCCAACGCAAAGGCTCACTGAAGTTTTTTTCTACTAGCCAATCGACTTCTAAATCAGGATATGCGCGCAAAGCATCGGTCAACGCAGGCAGAGTGTGAATGACATCACCCAAAGAAGAGGTTTTGACAATCAAAATTTTCATGCAGCCACCTCTGTTGCTGCCATGAGCTTTTGCAAGGATTGTAAAACTTGAGATGGTGCGATTTGTTTTAAACAGTTTAGATGACCCAAAGGACATTCACGTTGAAAACATGGACTACAGGGTAAAGACAATTGCACTATAGTAACGCGCGAACTTAAAGGTGGGGTAAATGCAGTGGAAGAAGAGCCATAAATAGCGACCATGGGTTTATTCAGCGCTGCGGCTATATGCATTAAGCCTGAATCGTTGGTAACCACAGCATCTACCGTAGATAATAAATCAACGGCTTGTTTGAGATCCGTGCGACCACATAAATTATCACAAGCATGAGGCGCCACCTTCATGATTTCATCGGCCAACACTTCGTCTTTTTTAGATCCCAGCAACCACAATGCATAACCTAAGTCATGTAAATGCTGTGCTAATTCACCGTAATATTGTGTAGGCCAACGTTTAGCCGGACCATATTCCGCACCAGGACACAAAGCCACTACCGGCTTATCGCTGCTTAAACCCAGTTGTTGTTTTAATTGTGCGGCTACAGTGGTATCACCCACTAAACTAGGGCGTGGATAAGGTTTAGATAAAATCGCATTTTTTTCCAAGCCCAAGGCCATGAAGCGTTCAATCATCAGTGGATATTTTTGTTTATCTAAAAAGCGTATATCGTTTAATAAGCCAAAACGCATTTCACCCTTAAAGCCGCGACGTTTTGCAATACGCGCCACCCAGGGAATGAGTGCTGATTTCCATGAATTGGGTAAAACGATGGCCATATCGTATTGTTCGCTACGTAAGGCACGGCCTATACGCCAACGATCTTTGAGTCCTAACACGCCATGACCTAAGGGTA
Organism: Gammaproteobacteria bacterium; assembly: GCA_044369355.1. Classification (GTDB taxonomy): domain Bacteria; phylum Pseudomonadota; class Gammaproteobacteria; order UBA1113; family UBA1113; genus VFKP01. The sequence continues at coordinate 9,564 of JBIPMB010000009.1, forward strand.
AAACATGGGCATGGTTGACCTCTGGCATTTTCTGTGCCACAGCCGCAGTCCAGGCCGGTGCTAAAATATGCAGCGATGCCATAGGATATAGCCCCTTGAGTAATTTAAACAAGGTTTGGGCCATTACCATGTCACCAACCCAAGCTGGTGCGATTATCAGTATTTTTTTCATGTAAATCAATCAGTTACAATTTAGTATGCCTAATCAGAACGCGCATTTAGGCTGTTATGGATCTGTTCAAAATAAGGGCTCCATTGTATCACTTTTGTCTAAGCAATGAAATAGTGGCGACAAAGAATGGCTTTAAATCCATATAAAAGGTCATTAATTGGACACTTTAGGCGTTATTTTTCCATTCCCGTACTACTGAAAACACATTGACCGCTGTCGCTAAAGGCCGCCCTACTTGCGCCTCTGCCGCTGCAATCACCGTGACTACATCCGTACGCAAAAATGGATTGATCTTTTTCTCTAGAGCTAAGGTTGTAGGCACACTGGGATTATTGCCTAGACTAGACACACATGCCAAGTGACGTACTATATCGTCGTTTTTAGGCTCAACCTGTTTTGCAAATTGCAAATTTTTGAGCGTATATTCATGAGCACAATAGACGAGTGTATCATCAGGCAAACTGGCTAAAGTCATCAATGAATCAACCATTTGCTGCATGGTGCCTTCAAAAACACGCCCACAGCCCGCTGAAAACAAAGTATCGCCGCAAAAAAGTAAATGTTCGTGTGCACAATAATAAGCGATATGCTCTAAAGTATGTCCGGGAATAGCCAATACTTCGAAAGATAAATTACATTCGGGTAGAAATATTTTTTGCCTATCCGTCACTACATGGGTCGCCAAAATATTGCTGTGCTCTGGGCCATATACGGAAATATTGTATTTTTGCCGTAACTCAGCGACACCGCCGCAATGATCGTGATGGCGATGTGTGATCAATATTCCACACAGATTTAAATTGTGTTTAGCGATATAGTCTATAACAGGCTTAGCCTCTCCGGGATCGACTACCCAAAGGCTTTTATTCGTCTCATTAACGATAGCCCAAATATAGTTATCTGTGAAAGCTTTGATGGGTTTAATGTGCAAACTCTTATCCTTCGACGGCATTTTCTAGAATCTCCTGCATCGTGTTTGTTTTGGAATATCGTTTATAATACGGCCACAATATGGCTGCAGCGACAATAAAACCACTGCCAAAGCCAAGCCGTAAGCCAATTGGGCCATAATGCATTACAATTCCGAGAATATAGCATGCTGGAATGCCTATAAACCATAAGCCTACAATCCCAATTAACATTGGAAATTTAGAATTTTCCATACCTCTTAGCACATTCGTTAAGAGATTTCGGATTGCATCGATAAATAGAATAGGGACAGATAAGACCAACAGCCAGTAGGTTAAATGAATCAAGTTTGTATTATTGGGATCATGCACATTAATAAACAACGCCATGAGTTGTAGTGGCATAATAAACACCATAGCTGCAAATAGCGCAAATACTAGTGTGGCTAATATGAATGCCGCCCTAAGATAGCGCTCAATTAAATGTTGCTGGCCACTGCCACGGCTAGCAGCCGTCAAAATCGACAATGCTTGAGCAATACCCATAGTGAGCATAACGATAAGAATGGTATATTGCGACACAATCTGTGCGCTAGCTAAAGCAATAACGCCTAAATAGCCCATCAGATAAGTGGATGCCGTTATTGCTCCTAATTCACCCAAGAACTGTAAGCCAATATGAATACCAATTTTATAGACCTGTTTAATTAATCCCCATTCATATACCTTAACTGGGCTCAAACATAGATATTGCCAGGCATAACTAAAGCGCATAGTGATAGCGGCCATCACTAAGACTATAAGCTGTGCGATCAGAAATGCACACGAGCCACCCGCTAAGCCCATGTTGGCATGGCCCAAAATTAATAGATAGCTAATGCCTATAACTAAAGGTAAGTTACAAAAGCTAAAAGCCGTACTCACCAATGGTTTGCCAATTCCATTATAGAATTGTCCCATTGCAGCACACAGCATTGTAGGAACTATAGTAAAGGCCGCATAATGGAAAAAACCAACCGTTAATGCCACTACTTCTGATGGTTGATTCAAGAGAGATAAAATTTGACTGCCATGCCATAAAATCAGCGTTGCTGGAAGACCCAGAATTAAGCAGAGCCAAAATCCGCTCACTAAAGTATTCGCCACCATTTCCTTATTACCACTAGCGTGAAATTTACCAATTAAAATACTGACCGAGTAAAGGCTTGCAACCGTAAAGTCTCTCAAAGTGATATAGCTAATATTGGCAATAGCAAATGCCGCTAATTCGTGTTTACCTAGTTTCCCCAACATCATCGTAATGAAAAATGTAGGCAGCACTCCAAGTAAATTCGTGGCACTGAGCGGCACTGCGTAGTGGATGATGCGCTTTAATAACGTGGATAGGGATTCATTATGGTTCATTAAAGTCTCCTATTAATTTTTTTAAAGTTCCAAGTTGATCTAAAACTTCCGATCTATTCTTGACATTGGCACCCATATAAAAATCCTAAATAGAGAGTATATTTTTAACCAATTTATAAACTGTAGTCTTACCAGCCTCTCGTGGCCAATCTAAGCACAATGGATTATCACGTTTTTCAGCGCGGCGCACAGCATCATTAATCATGTCAGGTGTAATCATTTGAGGTGTTATGGATTTGTCATAACTAGGCCACCACTTTTTTAGTCTCTTATCGCAAACTTCAGCTGAATGTACACCTTCGCCTTCTTCCAAATGCAATAATAACCAATATTCAAATTTCGGATTACTCAAAGCAAACCCATAACGATCATCTTGCTGCGACCATTGGTATAGCTGTGTCAATTGCTCTTCAGTCCAATCATCTTTATCAACTACTACCCAGGCTTCATCGTCTTTTCTCAATGGGTTATCGTCAAGAGATCTTTTCAATCGCTCTAATACTTGAGGAGGAGCACTATGCTTTTTATGTTTTATACAAATTATTCTAATGATATCTTGTGTAAAAAGCTTTTCAAAATATTCAGCTTCAGTTTTAGGCCCTTCAACGGCTATTAAAAATAGCCTTCAATACCGTTTATAACCCATAGGTCGTTTGAACGATCTTCTAGTAGGCATTGATTATCCCCTCAATAATAAACGGGGGATACCACCTAAACGACCCTGCAGATAGCTTTTGCGTATATCTTTATCTTTGCGCACATCTTTATATTCACTAAACGAATAGAGGCTAGATTCACCTTTTTTGTTTCGTTCTGTTACCCACATTTCATCACGTCGTAATAATTTCTGATCTATTAATAACGCATTGTGCGTCGTTAGCAACAATTGACTACGGGTTTCTTCAGTACAATGCTGTAAATAGATTTCAAGTAAGCCCTCACTTAGTACTGGGTGCAAGCTACGATCTAATTCATCAATCACATAGACTTTTTTTCGCTTTTGAGCAATAAGTTCTAAAAAGACTGGCAAAAGATCAATTATTCGCCGTGAACCATCGGATTCCTGTTCCAATTCGAACTTGGCTTCAGTACCATCATCTTTGGAATGGTACGTTACTAATTTCTTAGCATGCAAGACACCTTCTTTACGACTCACAATAAGATTCTCTCGACGTCCTGATATAACAATAACTGCATTATCCTTCACATCTTCTTCCAATCTCGTCTTCATTTTTTCAGGTAAAGCTATATTTTCAAGTGGCGTTTCTTCACTGGCTATACGAGCAATATTAGTATCTAACTGGCATAATAATTCATTCATATCGCTATAAAGCGGATCAGTATTATCAGCAAAAAGTTCAAATGGAGCAAACCGAGTATCAGGAGCAAGCAATATAAGCGTATATTTAAACCAATCATAAATGGGTTTAAATCTATCTACCTTTTGTGAAACAGAATTAGTTAAAAATAACTGGTTATCGCGAGTACCTCTAAACGCAAAATGTAGAAAGTCATCTTTCTCTAGGGATATATCAAAATAAGGTTTGCCATGTTGGCGGTGATAAAGAACTTTTTCACTGCTAACATTAATTTCTACCAATTTTTCTTCGATAATAGCTTTATCGGTTACTACAAAACTAAAATCATAAATAGTCTCATCGGTTAAAATTTCAAATGCAAAATGAACCGATCTTTCTTTTTCTTGAGCGCTTAATAAAAACGTCTCAATTGGTATGCGGCTATCTAGCTGAGTCCCTTCAACTACCAATCTTTTAGCAAAATTCAAAGCTTTAAAAAAGTTGGTTTTTCCTGAAGCATTGCCACCGTAAATCGTTGCTATAGGTAATAGCTTCATTTTATATTTGGGAATATTAGCAATGCGTTCAGAATGCTGTTTTTCTCTGCTCGCAACCATAGAAAGCGTCGCTTTATCCCGAAACGACATCCAATTTTCAACGGAGAAGCTAATAAGCATTTTTTCACCTTTTAGGAGATATTATCGTACAAACACTATGGGATTATACCATAAATTCTAAAAAAATCAACTTTTAGGAGAAAAAATCTCTTAAATATTAGGATTCCCTACAAATATTGACCACTTTTAGGCCATCTCAGCCAATGCTCTGTCCACATGTGCAAGAACTTTCGTTTGCTGGGTATGTAGCTCTTTGATATTTCGGTGACTCGCTGGTTCTACGGTTAAAGATGAGAATAACGATGCCGTATGATTTGGCAGACCATGTTTATCGACCAAGGTATTTTGTATAAAAGAAGCCTCCAGATTATTATTTGAAGCGCGCTGATTTTCACCTACTAGACAAGCAAAAGCGTGCAAACTTAAGGTATGTGCCTCGCGTAAGGGGACTATAGATTCTTCGTGAAAATCGCCTTCAAATAAGAGTTGCGCCATCTTTTGTTTGTGCTGCGCTGCTACAAAATGTTTTTTAGCTTCTTCTACCTGCTGTTTTTGCATAGCTTTCTTTGCTTCAGGTAACTTGCTATCGTACAGCACTGAAAGTGGTGTGTTGCAACTCAAAATGCCAGCGTCAATGAGACGCTGTATTGTTTCATAGGTTTTACGATCAACGATTTCAATAGCCTGGTTATTTTGTTGTAAATGCGGCTTCAATTTATCCAACAATATCTCCGGCTTTGTGTCACACACGGCAAATAGCGTTGATTTTTTTTGATCCGAATGCGGATATTGCTGTAATAAGTCTAAATCTAAGCCAATTTCCTTCAATATCGTATTGCCAATCTGCTGTTCTACCGTGGATGCATCTGAGTTTATCTTTTCTGCCTGATGCGGCTGCAACGATGCACTCATTAATTCTTCCATACGCTCCATAAACGCCACACGGCCTGAAGGCAATTTCATGGATTTTAAGTCGCCATCGCCAGTTAAAACACCTTTAGCCAATAATTGTTTTTGTTCAAGTAAATATAACATGCGGTGTTCAATACTATTTTCGCAAATGATGTTGATCGCATGTACCGGTCTTTTCTGTTGTTTACGCCAAGCCCGCGCGATACGCTGCTCTAGTTTCGCCGGATTCCATGGCAAATCCAAATTAATAACCACATTAGCCACTTGCAGATTTAAGCCCACGCTGCCTGCATCGGTAGATAAGAACAAGCGGCAATTGGGGTCGTTTTTAAATTGATTGATATTTTCTCTACGCTTTTTTTGCGGTACAGAACCCGTGTGCCAAGTAAAGCCCCAATCTTGTGTTTCAAGCCAATCTTTGACGAGATGCAGCATGCGTTCCCATTCGGAGAAAATAATGATTTTAGTGGTTGGATCCTCAAGCAACTCTTCTAAGATAGTGCTTAATTCTTCTAATTTAGGCGAGACTCTACAGTTTTTATCGAGTATATAGGGCGTATCGCACAGCATACGCATGCAAGCCAACCAGTTTTGCATTTGTTTAAGTTCTTCAGGGCGCAAAGGGCGATGTTTTGCTTTTTGCATTAAACGCGCAACATAACTTTTATATTCTTCATAACGAGCACGTTGTTCATCATCCATAGAGACAAAATAGTTTTTATTGAGCCGCTTCGGCAATTCATCCTCTACATCACTTTTTTTGCGGCACAACATTACGGCATGTAAGCGTCTATACAGCACATCTAAATTTTTATATCCGGCTGGACGACCATTTTCATCGAAATCGTAAAATTCACGATTAAAGCGAAACAAAGCGCGAAATAGTTGTGGATCCAGAAACTGTGCAATAGAATAAATATCATCAATACGATTTTCTATGGGGGTACCCGTTAGCACAAAAGCATAACGACTTTTTAATTCTTTGACCGCAGTCGCAGTTTTGGTACGCCAATTTTTAATGCGTTGTGCTTCATCCAAAATAATGACATCGGGTGCCAACAAACGCTGAATTTCGGCATGATCGACCACCACTTGTTCATAGTTCATCAGATAAAAAAAAGCATTTTGTTGATATTGGCACAAACGATTAGCGCGTGTGCCTAGAATAATATGGCTACTGAGATCAGTAAACTTAGCAATCTGCTCTTCCCATTCAGACTTTAAAGAAGCCGTAGTCACCACTAAAACCCGCTGAATTCGTCGCGAGCGACGCAACAATTCACAAGCGGCAATGGCTTGAATGGTTTTACCTAGACCCATTTCATCGGCCAACAACGCACGCTCCGTAAAAGCCAAATGCAATACGCCTTCTTGTTGATAAGGAAACAACGGCTGTTTTACAAAGTTAAACGATTGCTTCCCTAATGTGACATCTTTGACAAAAGTATTCCTAGCAACTTGTTTGTGTAACTTTAATTTTTGATACTCTATATGCTGTTGAATATGCTGTGACACCCTGATATCAGTGCTTAATTTTTTATTTTGTGCAATCGTTTCGACGAGCCTATTAAAATAAACAGTAGGCTCGCCCAACAGGCTGCCATCACTAGAAAAGAACGGCTCAATTAACTTTCTTATGGAAGGTTTTACTGCTTTAGGCCATTGCACGCGAACGGTTGCTTCACCAACGGGATCTAAAAATATTTCCACCCGTTCAGCACCCATATCGGCCGCTTCCTTAAATTTCCTTGCACCTCGTTTTCTTAATCCAGTTAAAAGCGCCTCTATGTGCTTACAAGTGCCCAAGCCATTATTGCAATAGTCTGGGCAATTACAAGAATTAATCCTTTGTTCTAAAGAACGCACTTCAACGATATATTTTTTAGTATTTTTAGAATTAACTTCATACGTGCTGAAGTAAGGCTGCATAGGCTCACGGTTTTTAATTTGAAACTTTTCACTTTCGGCGCGTATTTGCCTGCGGGTTATTTCATCGGCATCAGTTGTATTCCAATTATGCAGATCAATTTTTAATTTTGCTTTCTTAACTTTATTCTTTCTTGGCTTAGCTTTAGATACCATTTTTTAGAGTCTCCTTTTATACTGTCTGGCCAGATGCAGTTACAGTATACGCTCAAGTCAAAAAAAATACAATCAAAAATCCCAGCGCCTACTAGTCCGCTCTGCATCCCATCTTTTGCGATCAAAGCCAAAGTTCTTCTCAAAATGCAGCAGTTCAACGGAATTATAGGTGATGACGCAAAGATTGGTTTTGCCTATAGATAACTGTAAACAGTATTGCTGTTCGTAGCAAACCAAGAATACCACGTATCTTAAAAAAGAATCGTCATTATGGGCGCTCAAATAGGCAGAAAGACCGCATTGAAATAGTTGCATCAAGCATTCATAAGATCGCCATCCGCCCATAGAGATAATTTTGACATAGGGATTTATTTTTTTAAATTCACCTATCGCTAACAACAATTCCTCGTCGGTCATTTTAGCCGTTATCAGCACCAACTCCGGATAATGTTCCTGATGTTGTTTAACATGTTCCACTGCTTCCGTTACCGTGCTGGCATTGCAAACGATGTTCGTTAAATTTTGCACCGACAATACGGAATTTAAAACGGCACGAAGTTCAAGTTTCGGTTCAATGACAATAGTGCGTATAGCAGGATGAACTGGATCGCGGTTAAGGTTTTCTTTAGATAAAGGCATGATCGACTCCTTGAAAGAATAAACAATAATATTGCGTGCTGCAAAAACAGCGAGCATATGAACGATGCTTTTCTAAAAAATATTAGGTGGACCACGCCCACCATAAGGGACGCAAAATGCGCGTTTAGAGAAGTCCCACACTTGTTGCTCCTAGGTTTATGGATAAATACAGATCTACACGTAGGGGCAGGCCCCCGTGCCTACCCTAATATGGGCAACCACAGGGGGTTTGCCCCTACGACATATTTTAAAAACCTAAGGAGTGGAACCTCTGAATACGCCACAATCCGGCGTTTTAGACCCACCTAAGACCAAAAAGACCTTCTTTTTAATCAAAAACAGGGATAAAAGCGCTTGTGTGTAAACATTTTGGCCCACTCTATGGCGGGCAGTAGAAACAGCGCACTGTGAACAGCGGCTGTGATCGGATATACTCATGATTAACCAGTTCCTTATTAACGTAAGGTTCAGGCCAGCTCCTTTGGCGTGCGTCGATTCATGCCAGAGGGGCGAACTTAAACGGATACAACTTTGGGCTACTCAAACAAAAACCAAGACTCAAAGTTGCGCTCTAGTGTGTTTAGCTTTGAGAAAACCGCACACCGTCAACTGAAGATTAACATTTCTCATCAGTCATACATAGCTTAGCAAAATAAAAAGAAAAGTAAAAGCCCTTTTGCAAGAAAAACTAAAATAAATCATTTTTTTTGAAACCATTCATACTACTGAAATAAACTACGATAGCGCTGTGCTACCCGTACCGTCACAATTGCGAACAAGCGAGATGCGACTTATGATAAGAGAGATATTATAGATGGGCGGCTCACGAGCCGCCCGAATAGACCTCTGAATGTTTTTTTAGATTATTTGCATCTTAGTAAAACTGGTATATATGTACATGACATTCATTTTCATCTTTCAACATCTTAGTGCCACACTGCGCTCGTTTAGTTTTGTTTTATTCAACAATTTAGTTATCGTTATCCTTCACAGTTTCTGTTATAAACCTTCTACTCGCTTGTTCGCAAGTTCCGCGAATAATAACTTATCGTGCAATTTAATAATTCGAGCAACCAGCGTATCATATGCTTCATGTGAAGAATGACTTTGTGTGAACTTAAAAATAATCATGAAAAAAGATGCGAACGGAAGGTTGTCGTGGCAAAGCTTTTCTTTTAAACGAATAGCCACTGCCTGGCGAGAACAACAAAAGAAACGAATGGTTTATGCAAAATCTAGCAGCCCTTGGTGGCATTTTACCTTTACGTGGGGCAAGAATATCGACACTTGGATTAATGCATTTTTGGCCGGAAAACATAGCTTTCAGCCGATGCGTGAATATGTTTTCAAGGACGAAGTGATTCAAATATGGTGTTACAAGGACCGTTTGATGATTTATATATTACAGCAATATTTAAAACCTACATTTCAGTATATTATTTCGAAACTTTGCGTGAGTACGCGTGGGCCCTGTGCAATTAAAGAAGTGACGCGAGATATAGAAAAAGCATTAAAAAGCGGTCAATATTACTATGCGCTAAGAATTGACATCAAAGGGTACTATGCTAATATCCAACATCAAAAATTATTGGAATTATTGCAAAAAAACTTCGATGATCCATTGATTTTGAAATATTTACATGATATTGTAAAAAGATTGGTGGATAGAGATGGCGTATTGTTTAGCCCTGAAAAGGGTATCCCGTTACGCAGTACTTTGTCCCCATTTTTTGGTGCTTTATATCTGACGCCTTTGGATGAGGCTTTCTCATCTCAAGATGTTTTTTACCGCCGATACGTAGACGATGTGATAATTTTGGTAAAAAACGAACGTCAATATAGAAGAGTAAAAAAACGCCTTTTTGAAGTGCTGCGGGAGTTGTGCCTTGAGGTATCTCCGCAAAAAACGCGTATGGGGAAACTCGACGTATTCCACTTCCTAGGCGTGAAATATGAGGCATCGCGAAACCCTCTAAGTAGTGAATCCCAGGTGACGGTATCAATGCATCCGCGTTGTTGCAGTCGAGCTCTGAATAAGGTACTCGCTTTGATAGACAATGCCGTGCATGCGGCGGATATTCAGAGATACTTAGTTCGATAGGCAACCTGGTGGCAGACTATTGCTTCCTGGAGTGTGAACTCCATACTATTACAGTGGACCGAGTATGCAAGTAAAATCGCGTGCGGGGTCGCCTGGTATGGACGAGGTCTGGTAAGTTTTGAGCGGTGCGACTTAATGCCCTTTTAGGGCGGGTTCTGTGGCTCTGGGTAGTGAGTTTAACTACCGATAGGATGTTAAAAATGAAAGCTCGGTCGATCGGAATAAGCGGCGTGGGGCGCCTCTGGTTCTCTTTCACTACTATATGCTACTCCGGGTACGCCCTGGTCGCACTCCATCGCGCAGTAAAAGACTACAAGGAACAGAGGGAAAATGGGGACGAAAGAGACGAGCCAAAGACGGGTTTTCCAAGTGCTGGCTTCGATGGTTTAGATATTAAGAGTTCGGATTGGCAGAGAAGTTCAAAATGGCCAGACAAAGAGGGGCGCTACTGGTGGAGCCTCTCTTTAAAAAATGAAATGGTGAATAATGATTTTTATTGGCTGGCAGATAAAGCCCGTGGTTATCCAGATAAAGATAACGAAGACCGTTATTGGTTTTCCATTCACCATGCGCCTAGCAATACCGCCATCACTGGCTTCTCACAAGAACCTGATTACGATAAGGGCTTTCCAAATAAAGATAATGGGTATTATTACTACCACATTCAATTCTCAGACGCGCATTGTCCCTCCATTCGCCAATGGATGGAAGAAAAAGACTATAATTATCTAAAGCGTATTCGCATTGAAGACCCCGCTCTCTTCAAAAAAGAATTGGCTGAGTTGAAAACCGCTAATCCCCAGCATCCAGCTATTTCTAAACTTGAAATTGAGATAATAAAGCCAGTGCAGCAAAATGTAAAACCGTCAGTCGGACTCTCCCCTTTACCCTTACCACCCGTGCTTCTGGCAAAACCTAAATTAAGAGTTAAAGCTTTATATGCTTATCAAGCGCCACCTGGCTCAGGACAGCTTAGTTTTGCAGCAGACGATGTCTTGTCTTTATTGCGTGACGATGGTCCCTGGTGGTTTTGCTCTGATAATTCGGGTTGTGAAGGACATATTCCCAGTAATTATGTGTCCAAGTTAGACGATGAAATTTCCATAGCGAACCCCATTACTCCAATCAACCCGCCTAGCTCTTCTATGGAACAACTTGAATTTAGCAGGCCCACAGCAAAGACACCGCAGTCCATCAAACAATTCATTCGCTTATGCTGGTTCCAAGATGCAGCACAACGTCCCAGTGCTAAACAAGTTGCGGATACTCTCGAGCTTAATATCGAAAAAGAATTGGCGCCAGAATATGCTGGCCAAGGGAACTTAGACAGTGGCTTTGCCGATAATTTTAGTTCGAGTAGTTCCAGTTTTAAAAAATAAATGGATTAATGAGGTATCAATCCCAATCTGGCATTCGCTGCATTGCATAGACTACAAGCTGAAGCCGCTGGATATCCTGCTCTTCTGCAAACACCTGACACGCATTATGAACGAGCTGTAAGTTACGAAAAAGAACATCTTTGCGAACAAGCTGCCTATTCGCACACACTCGATCATTAATTCGCATCACACTCGATCAGCATGCGCATTTTACCCGATTTTATGCATCTTTCTCCACTCTAAAAATTCTTGCAAAGCATCTATTTTTACGGTCATATCTTGTCCTGTAAAACTAAAAATACCGGCCACTTTTATTCGTTATAGCTGTTTGTCGGCCATTTTTTTGAGTTTATCGGCCATTTTTTAGATTTATCGGCCATTTTGATTCCCCCTACTGCCGCTGCAACCACTCAATGATCCCTGAGAAATCTTTGTCCTGACCGCCTGCATCGCAAAACGCTTGATACAAATCGCGCGCCTTATCGCCCAAGGGGGTTGCGGCTGCTACACTTTCGGCGGCATCTTCAGCTAAGTTTAGATCTTTTAACATCATTTTGGCCATAAAGCCGGGTTCATAATTTTTGTTAGCGGGTGTATTGGGTAAGATTCCTGGTACGGGGCAATATTGTGTTAAAGACCAACATTGTCCGGAGGCTTCCTTACAAATATCAAAAAAAGCTTGAGGTTCTAAACCTAAGGCTTTACCTAAATTAAACGCTTCACACACACCTATCATAGAAATACCTAATAATAGATTGTTGCAAATCTTTGCCATTTGCCCACAGCCAGCGGCTCCTGCATGAAATATTTTTTTGCCCATGGATTCTAAAATCGGCTTAACCATTGCAAAGGCTTCTTCACTACCACCCACCATAAAGGTTAAAGTGCCTGCAGCAGCACTGGCGGTACCGCCAGAAACCGGCGCATCTACACACACACCACCTTTTTGTGCCACCGCTGCATGTAGTTCTTTTGCGGTTTGTACATCGATAGTGGAACATTCCATATAGGTGATCGCTTTAGGTGCATGTGCTAATAAACCCTTATCGCCCAAATATACCTCGCGTACATGAGCACCTGCGGGTAACATAGACACTACATAATCTACATCTTTTATAAGCTCGGCTAAACTAGCTGCTATTTTAACGCCTGATAACGATACCGGAGTTACATCGTAAACGGTTAAGCTATGCCCTGCTTTGACTAGATTCGCCGCCATAGGTCCACCCATATGACCTAAACCTATAAATCCTATTTTAGCCATTGTATTTTCTCCTTTTAATCCGTTATTGCCTCTAAATGTTCAATCATCAGTTGCACATTGCGTTTGCTTTGATATTCATTCACATCCAATCTATACACGGCGCGCACGCGTTCGGCGCGACGATTCGGCCATTCATCGGTATTAATATTAAAATAAATCGCATCTAAAACGCGATGACTACCCGGAAAGCCCAATTGCAATTTTAAATGTTTGGCGCCGACGATGCGTTGATTTAGTACATTAAATTCGCCATCAAAACTGGGTTCAGGAAAAGCCTGTCCCCACGGCCCGCCTTCACGCAATTGAGTCGCCATGTCTAAAGTATATTCGTCTAAAGCTAATTCGCCATCACTATAATAAACACCTTGCAAATCGTCTGCCGTTAAACATTTATCTATTTCAGCAGCAAAAGCAGCGCTAAATGCGGCAAAATCTTTTTCATTTAAGCTTAAGCCCGCGGCCATTGCATGACCACCGAAACTGAGTAGCACCCCCGGACAGCGTTTATCCACCAAGTCCAATATATCGCGTATGTTAACGCCTTTCACCGAGCGCGCTGAACCTTTTAATATCGTGCCTTCATTGTGAGCAAAAGCAATCACCGGGCGATGATAGGCTTCTTTAATGCGCGAGGCTAAAATACCAATGACGCCTTGATGCCAACTTCGATCGTATAAACACAAACCTGCGGGCAAATCTTTGCCTTCGCCTAAATGCAAGGCTTGAACGATTTGCATCGCTTGCAATTGCATGTCATCGCCTATTTGTTTGCGCTCTTCATTTAACAACGACAGTTGCTCGGCAATATGGCGTGCGTGATCGTGATCCTCTGTAAGCAAACACTCAATGCCCAAAGACATATCGTCTAGACGTCCAGCGGCGTTCAATCGCGGTCCTACACCAAAACCCAAATCGGTAGCCACCAATTGATGTACGCTGCGGCCCGAAGCTTCTAATAAAGCACGTATACCTGGGCGCATACGCCCTAAACGCATACGTTTTAAACCTTGATGCACCAAAATGCGATTATTGCGATCCAAAGGCACCACATCGGCCACCGTGCCTAAAGCTACTAGATCTAAAGCATGCGCTAAATTAGGCTCGACAATATTATTTTCTTGAAACCAATTCAATTCTCGTAGACGCGCACGCAACGCTAATAATAAATAAAAAGCAACGCCCACTCCAGCCAAAGCTTTACTGGCGAAGTGACAGCCCGGTTGATTGGGATTAATGATCACTTCCGCAGGCGGCAAAGTATCCCCAGGCAAATGGTGATCGGTGACCATTACCTTCATACCCAATTCATGCGCTTTGACTATACCTTGGTGACTGGAAATGCCGTTGTCCACGGTGATGATCCAATCTGGGTTACGTTCTTTAGCCACCAACACAATTTCAGGCGTTAAACCATAACCATATTCAAAACGATTCGGTACTAAATAATTCACTTCTTGCAAACCAAAAGAGCGTAATACAGAAACTAACAAAGCCGCACTGGTGGCACCATCGGCATCAAAATCGCCAATGATCAACACGCGCAATTGTTGTTGTAACATCGTCACACAATATTGTGTGGCAAGTTCTATATTGAGTAAATCATGATAGGGTAAAAGTTGATTGAGTTCGTGATCTAATTGCGTCATATCCGACACATCGCGCGCGGCATAAATACGTTGCAATAAAGGCGGTAAATGACCGCTTAATTTTTGTTGGTTATTTTCATTGGCGTGCCTGCGCACAATCTTTGGCATATCATTGCGCCTTTTTGGCGAAGTGTAGCGCTAAATACAGCGTTTGTAGCGTGGTAATAGCCGCTAAAATCACCCAAAATGCCAATACATAACCGGCCCAAATCGGTTGAAAAATACTAACGAGTATCACCAACAGCATTAAAGGATACATTTCACCGCGATTTAAGATCCGCCAAATCTTGGTTTCGTTGGGATCATCCACTGCTTTTCTATGATTAGCGTAAGCCACTTCAAAAGACGGCATGATGGCACAAAATACGGCGAGCGCCACCCAAGAACCCAAGGACAAATAGGGCGTGATGATCGCCAGTTTAAAATAAGAAAAAATTACGGAAAAATCGACAAAGCGATCTAAGCTGCCATCTAGAAAAGCACCATAATGGCTACTCTTTTCACCGGCCCTAGCAACTGCACCATCGATGACATCAAACAGGCCTGCTAAAATAAAAAAGATAAGGCCTGTGATAGCATAAGCATGGGCAATAAACACATAACCCAAAATACCCACCACCAAGGTTATCCAGGTATACGCATTGGCACTGAGTGAAAAACGCAACATGCGCTGCCCCAATTGCTCGGAGGTGCGCTGCCACCACACACATTTCTCTTTAATCATTCTTAGGTCCTTGGTAGAGTTACACCTACTTGTCCTTGATATTTACCCTTTCTATCGGCATAAGAAACAGCACACTCTTCATCCGATTGTAAAAAGATCATTTGCGCAATGCCTTCATTGGCATAAATTTTTGCAGGCAGTGGTGTGGTATTGGAAATTTCCAAGGTCACATGTCCTTCCCATCCTGGTTCTAATGGCGTCACATTAATGAT
>JBIPMB010000112.1:0-7199 GCA_044369355.1 Gammaproteobacteria bacterium
CAACGCGCATAAGTGGACTTCCCCAAACAAATGCATAATACATCGCGCGGAATACGAAAATATTCGACAGTACGCGCTAAGGCAAATGAATTCGGCGGAATGATGCACACATCTGTTTCTATATCCACAAAGCTATTTTCGTCAAAAGCTTTAGGATCGACAATGCTGGAATTAATATTCGTGAAAATTTTAAATTCCCTGGCACAACGCACGTCATAACCATAGCTGGAAGTACCGTAAGAAATAATGCTGCAGCCATCTGTTTGACGCACTTGTTCGTTACTGTAAGGCTCTATCATGCCATGGGTTTGGCTCATATCCAGTATCCAACGGTCTGCTTTAATACTCATAATAGTTATTTTCCTCTCTTATTCCACTACAATTTTGGCAAAACGCCGTTTCATTGGTGCGGCTCTTAATGCCAAGCGCGCTGCCATTTTAACGGCAATGTGTTGATACAATTGTGCTATCTCTGATTTGGGCTCGGCTACCACCAAAGGTACGCCGGCATCACAAGCGCGACGAATGTCGGTATTCAAAGGTAAAGCGCCCAACAGATCTAAGTCAAACATTTCTGCCATACGCTTCCCACCCGCTTCACCGAAAATCGCATCTACATGTTGACAGTTCGGGCAATGATAATATGCCATATTTTCCACTACGCCTAACAGCGGCACGGCTACCTTCTTAAACATATTCACTGCTTTCTGTACATCTAGCAATGCCAGGTCTTGGGGCGTAGTAACTATGACTGCTCCCGAGACTGGAACTTTTTGTGCTAAGGTCAATTGTATATCGCCCGTACCTGGGGGCATGTCGATGAGCAGATAATCCAATTCATGCCATAGCGTATCGTATAAGAGCTGTTGCAAGGCGCCACTGACCATAGGTCCACGCCATATAACGGGCGTTTGGGCGCTATCGAGTAAATAGCCTATGGACATAGATTGTACATCGTACTTAACCATAGGGATTAATGCCTTGCCTTGCAGCTCAGGCTTTTCCGTAATCCCCAAAAGATTCGGTTGGTTAGGGCCATAGATATCTGCATCTAGAATACCTACCCGAGCCCCTTCTGCAGCCAACGCTAAGGCCAGATTGGTCGTGACCGTTGACTTTCCTACCCCGCCCTTTCCCGAAGCGATAGCAATGATATTTTTGACTTGGGGCAGCGTCTTAGCCCCTACGGGTGCGTCCATTGCGGCTATCTTACTTTGCCATTTCCACTCTAAGCTATTGATTTTTAAACTATTATCTTTAGATAAGTCTTGTAAGATGGCGTGCTGCCACAGTAGATGCATTTTATCGTGCGCAAAGGGTAATACAAGAGTAATGATATAATTATTTTCTTTATTTTCAATGACTTGCACCCAAGTATCGGGTACGCTGGTGATAGCCAAGGCGGCTGATAATACATGCTTTACACTATTGATTATGGTGGATACAGACATAAGAACCCCTGCTTTGAAAACAGGGGTATCTTATCATGTTTATAGAGAAATGTACTCGGCCTAGTAAGGTAATATCTGTACCTTAGTACCAATGGTCACGAAGTTACTGCTTAACCACTCTGCATCACTGGGGTGCATGCGCACACAACCATGGCTAGCATTGTAATTAGGCACATCACCTGAACCATGTAGAGCATAACCGCCGTTAAAGAACATGCAGTACGGCATTGGCGCGCCTCCTTCAGGTATAGGGAATATGCTCGATTTACACTCTGCACTACCCTTACGATACACCGCAAAAGTACCCGCTGGTGTCTTACAAGGCGCGCCTAGATCAGCACAATATTCTTTACCCGTTGAGGCTGGTCCTTGGGCTACTAGTGTACCTTCAGCATTATAGGCCCCCCAAGCATGCTCATTTGGATCTACAATGATGATCTTACTGCCTGTAGGCTCACGCATAGACGGAAATTGGTACGGTGGTGCTTGTGGTGCGGTTTGTGCGCCATTCATCGTAGGCACTGATTGATTATTGAAGCCCGATTCATTATTCATCGCACAACCTGCAAGCATTACGCTGGATATCAGTAACACTGACTTAATTGGTAGTTTCATGATACGTCCCCTTAATGAAAATGTTTTTATTATAATCATAAGGATAGCACGCTTTAGGACCTTACGTTATCTTTTGAGTCAAATTTTACCGGATATTCATCTTGCCTTAATATAGCAACCGATTGATTCTATTTGCAATAATAAGCTTTATATCGTTTAATAAAAACCGGGGTTCTACTCTTAGAACCCCTGTTAAAGGTTACCAGACGTTTAAAGGCAGTAGCATATAATAAATACTAAAACTTATCAAGCGGCCTGCTTTTAGCTCTACTTTTTGTAGAAAATTGTATTTCTAAAAAATTATTGATACGATAAGTACCCCTTCAGTCTTCAATGAGAAGCTTACGCTGTGAAATATACGCCATTAAAACTTGTTTTCTTATTAGCACCATTGGTTTTCAGCTTTGCCGTAGGTCAAGATATTTTTATTCCCGAGGTGCCGCAACTCACGGCGCTATTTCACACCTCACCGGGATTAGTACAACTCACTTTGAGCTTATTCATGTTAGCGGTAGGCGTAGGGCAACTTATTATCGGCCCTTTGTCTGATCGCTTTGGTCGTAAGAGCATTGTTTTACTGAGCATTGCATTGTATGTATTGGGATCCATTGCCGCAGCTATGGCAAACTCCATAGACTTCTTGATATTTGCCCGTATCCTACAAGGCTTTGGTGCCTGCGGTATGATGGTAAGCGCTTTTGCCATCGTGCGCGATTTATCGGAAGGTAACGAATCCGCGCAAATCTACAGTTATTTGAATGGCGCTATTGCCATTTCACCGCTGTTAGCACCGCTAGCCGGTGGTTATTTAGATGTTTCCTTTGGCTGGCGCGCACCTTTTTTCTTTTTAGCAGCTCTAGGCATAGCTATTTTTATAGTCATTTCGCTACTTTTATCTGAAAGCATCAGAGAAAAAAACAAAAATGCTTCGTTAGGCGATAGTTTCAGAGATTATATGCGTGTAATTAAGAACAGACAATTTTTTACTTTTAATTTTATCGCTGCCAGTGCCTTAGCTTCTTTCTTTACTTTCTTTTCAGTCTCCCCTTATATTTTAATCAACACCTTACATGTGTCAGAAACCCATTTTGGCTATTATTTTGCAATCATCGGCATGACGTTCTTTGTGGGAAGTATCCTTGCAGGCAAACTCAATATTATATTAGGCGTCACCAAAGTTGCTTTATTAGGCAGTGTATTATTTTGTCTAAGCGGCGTTATCATGTTGTTGTGGACTGTATTCATAGGCACTAGCCTATGGAGTTTTATAGTCCCCACAGCCATAGCTGGCGTAAGCGGTGCCTTTATGATGGGTGCGGGCGCCGGCGGCGCATTAGAACCTTTTCCAGACATTGCCGGTACCGCTGCGGCATTGCTAGGTGCATCCGAATTTTTACTAGCCACATTGGTTGGTACCGTTGCATTGCTACGACCCGTTACGTCCAATATGCCCTTAGCAATCGTGTTAACCCTCTTTGGTGGTTTAGCCGTTTTATTGGTATTACCGTATAAGAAAATGGTTTTGGAAAAAAAAGATGTGGTTTTAGATGAGAGCTAATCCGTCATTGATTGCTTACGAAGCAAAGAAGTAAAAATCGCCGATTTATATATTGTTAACGCTGTTATAAATGACAGTTCTTTTCATTTTCCTGTACTTCTAAATGTGGCTAAACTTAGGGCGGAATTGTTATAACTTCTAGCTGGCGTGGTCCTGTCTCGGTGATTACCCCGTCGTGCTCGTGCCTGCGCGCGTCGGGGACCCCAATCACCGGACACCCCGCCATATCTATTGCGCTTTGTATTGAGTTTGTCATATCCATCTGTACTTTTGAGATAACTACTCCACTAAAGCTATCAATCTAATAGGCGCTTCTGTTGCGCCTTTGATTTTCATAGGCAGTATCATAATGAAACTCCCTTGTGCAGGCAAATTTTCTAAATTAGCTGCATTTTCAACTAAATATTTACCATTGCCCAGAAACAATTGATGCACAGGGTAACCCCTTTCGGGTCTATCTGGAGATAAAGTATCTATCCCCAATCCACACACTCCTTTCTTTATCAGCAGCTCCGCTGCTTCTGCAGAGACAAAAGGAAAAGAATATTTATTATGATATTTTTCTGGAGTATGCCAAAAACGTTCCCAACCTGTTTTGATCATCACAAAGGTACCGTTAGCAATAGCACCGTGTTTAGCTTCAAATTGCTCTATATCCTGTAGCGTTACACTATAATGTTCATGGCTAGCAGCTGATACATCGATCACCACACAAGGCACACATAATTGCGACAATGGAATTTGCTCAATGCTAATCGCTCCAGGAATACAATGCGCCGGCGCATCCATATGCGTACCCATCCCCGCCTGCATAGTTAATTCCTGCGTGCGAAATTTTGGTCCGGTAGTACAATCGGTGTAATCCAAGGCGATTTTACAGTGAAAACCACAATCACCATGCCATGAAGGACTGTTTTCATCTAGAGTGTGTGTTAAGTCAATTATTTTATAGGGGAAAATTTTCATGGATAATGAATCTCAAGTGTTTGACATGTTCGGGGATCTTGCAGAAGCGGAACTTGAAGAAGAACTAAACATAGGAGAAGACGCAATAGTAGGTTTTTGTACTGATTGAAAAAATGATGGCTGAGAGCAACTCGATTGTTGCAAATACACTTCTTTTTGTGTCTTTTTTTCTGGTAAAAGGCTTCCTATGGTTTCTTCTTCAGCATTGCTTGATAGCTGCAATAACTGCTGATTAATACCGAAAAGCAAATTTGAACGTTCCCTACTATCTTTAGTCTCTGCTGATTTTAGTAAGCCAGGGATAATATCCAATTTTGCTCTTAAAAAACTCTCCGATTTACTTTTATCTAATTCTCTAATTTCTGATAATCGTATTATAATGACCAAAAAATCCTTCAATTTTGCTAAAACAAAATCCCTAACTGAGTCAGAAAATCTTAACTCCCCAAAAGCGAAATGATGTGGGCCATCAATTTCAATATTAAGACGATACTTGCAAAACGCAAGATCCAATGTGTATACACCTAAACGGTATTCTATCTTTAAATCTTTTAATGCATCGTTTGACAATAAAGTAAGTATTTTTTTCGTAACAATTTCTTGCCCTACAGAAATATTTGACGCTCTACATAATTTCTCAACTCTCGAATTGCAATATTCAAACATCGCTGTCGTTTTTTCATCGAAAACATATCCTCTTGCTTTTAAAACCGCTAATCCTTGCCAACTTTTCGCAACATCATTTTCATTAAAACTAGAATAATATTCATTCATTTCTCTTAATAATAACTGGATCAACGGTGAATGTCTTTTTATTGAAAATAGCAGATTTGACAACGCATGAATTATGCTGGTCAAATTTTCAAATCCCAATTCCTTCTTCTCGCTATCATCGCCTATCTGCTCTTTTGTCGTCGTTAATTGTTCATCTAGAATAGAAGGGAGTTTTAATAAAATCGCATTCAACAATGGTTTATTTTTATCAGAACACCAGTCAATTGGCAATTTTGATAAGCTAATTAAATTAATAACTAACTCTTTCAAAGTAAACTCTGGATGAGACAATTTTTTTTTGAAATCATTAGCTCTATATCGGCTAAGCTTTCTTTGAAAGTCTAGTAAACACACGTCAAGTAAATATTTCAACTTTTCGCTATATACTTGATCCTCCGACCACCAAAGAAACTCTAACTTATACAATAAAGAAATAAGATGTGTTAGTTGAATTGGATTTAAATCTTTAGTTTCAAATAATTCACATAGCCATTTTATATTTGTTAGCACCTTTTGGGGGTTATCCCTATTATTCTCGATGTTCAAAACACAATGCTTAATTATTTCAAGATTTGATTTAGGTTTCTTAGTATCTGAAATTTTCCTATCACTTTTCATGCTTAGATCTTTTGAGTTAGAAGCCATGATTAATTCCTTTAAAATTTATTTATGACAAAAATTCATGCCTACCCGAAAAACATGCTCGAAGTTTTTAACACCGCTTTAACATAAGCTCCAAGCACCCTAAATTCGTTTATATTGCATCTAGTATGCTTCCTTGTTGCAAGGATATCACAATAATAGCTATTGTGTAAGCGGTAAATAATTCTTTTAATTGCCCACATTTTTTTGTTAGATTAAAACCAAAAGCAATATCTATCAGCCTATTAAGCCCTCTCCACTAGAGTATATGTTAGGTCAATTATTTTGTATGGGAATGTTACCATCGTTTTAATACCTCTTCAGAATCAAATCCTGGTGGCAAATGTTTAAATTCATCTTTCTCATTAGGTTCTGATTGATATTGAAATTTTCTTAGAGCCTCAACATCTAAATCTACTGTCAAAATACAGGTATTATTACCTCCTTTTACGTAAAGCATTGTTTTATTCTCGGTTTTAGCGGGTTTTAGCACACATGAACCACCATATTGTGCCGTGTTAGATTGCACAACATAACAATGCAGATCCCTCACTGCCGATTCAAGTATATGTTCATAGTAATTTGTGTCTTTATTCCATACGCAAGCAAAAAGAATATCTATTTTAGACTTAAAAAGTGTCCTATGGTCTATATCAGAAAGTTCAAAACAATTATAAGTCGCAAGACTAATACCATTCCATTTGACTATGTGGTAATAGGGTTTAGGTAATGTTGTTTTGTTATTGTTAGCTGGTTTTAAACGTAACGTTCTAATAATCGACAATTCTGCTGGTGCATAATGATTTTTAAGCCGTGCTAGCATAGCACAGGATTTATATTTTCCAGATACTTTAAAAGGCAATGCTTCTATTAAAAGGTTATAAACATTTTCACCTATAACCCAATGTTCTAACCCAAATATTATTGCTAATTGATGCCTACGAGCATGTGCTATCATAAATGGCAACCAGATAACCGGAATAGATACTTCTGGCATAACAAGTAGATCAACCTTTTCTTTAACTGCATCATTCAATATTTGATGGAGCTTTTTTTGACGCTCAAAGCTAACATTTGGTTCTTGATCACTTCTCATTGCACTTTCTATATCCTTTTCATTGAGACATAAATTGGCTAAAGCTATACGTAATACCGCGGTTTTTGACTTTTCTCCAATGGTTACTATTCCAGTC
>JBIPMB010000219.1:0-2859 GCA_044369355.1 Gammaproteobacteria bacterium
GCTAAAAGCGGCTTGTATCACTGCGGGTGGGAAAGGCGCACTTGCACTGGTATTCTGGCGTGTTAACCAATCACTGACTTGTGTGACAATATGTAATTTCTGTGATACCGGTTGTAAACTAGTAGGATCTTCGTAAGACAAACTATCAAGCTGATCACTTAAGCTAGCCATCAATTTATCAGCATTTTGATTTTGCAAACGTTCCTTAATGCTGTTTTTAACTTGGGCTAAGGGTTTAGTTTGCAGATCAGGGTGTTCTTGATAAAAGGTCTTGATATCATCATCACTTACCGTAATCTGTTGCTTTAAATCTTGAGGCTTAATCTGTAGGTATTCTATTTTAACTTTTTCAGGATCCATAAAGTCTTGTTGATGCGCTGCGTAATAGCTTTTAATGTCTTCTGGCTTAATGGCCACACTGCTGATAAATGATTTTTGCGGTATTAACACATAACCTATGTCGCGGGTTTGATACAATGTGCCTATAATCTGATGCAATTCATTAGGCAGTACAAAGTCACTTTTGGATAAACCGTAATGCACTTGATCAACTAATAATTCATCTTGTAGGTTCTTTTGAAATTCTTCAGGGGTATAACCCATGTAATCGATTTTTTGCTGATATAAAGCGAGTGAAAATTGACCCTTGTCTTGGAACATATCCAAGCTTGCCAACGTTTGCTGGAGAATTTGCGACGAAACGCTAAACCCAATGCTTTTAGCACCTTGGGTTAACAAAGTCGTTTGTACCCATTGGTCCACAGCCATTTTCTGTATTCTTCGCTGTATTACATCAGTCATTTCAGTATCTGGGCGCGTCAACGACAATAAGCGTTGATCACGGCGCAAGATGCGATCAAAATTATCTTGGGTTAATTTTGCACTATTTACCTGAATGACAACGGTAGTACTCTTGCTTTCTTCAAGATAGTAGTGAATTCCCCAAATGGCGAAAGTCAACGCCAGCACGCCAACGATGATCGTTGCTATTATACCCTGGGTTTTATCACGAATGCTTTGTAACATATCCTTTTTGCTCGCTTAGTTATTCAACTGCAGCAACATCATACCGGGTTATAAGCCAAAAATAAAGGCTTGCTTAAAATTACCAATAATGCTATTTATGTACTCTTCGCAGTTGGCCTTTAGGCTTTGTTGCCTACGCCCATCTCGCATCAGTCATGTATGCGTACATACACTCCTGATGCTCGAGGGCTAGGCGCCTCGCCTAAAAACCAACCGCTGTGAGTATACAAAATGCCTATACCTATAGTATACTGATTATTATTTATACTACGGAGCTTGTTATGAAATTATCCCAACTATTGTGCTTGAGTTGTCTAGCCTTAACTTTAGCACCTCTAGGTTTAGAAGCTGGGTTACCGCCCAGTGTCAATAATCAAGCTCTGCCGTCATTGTCAAAAATTGTACAACCTGTTATGGCCACAGTGGTTAATATTGAAGCAAAAAACACCAATCCTTCTGCCTCTAAAATGGATGCGAGCGAAGATCAAGGTAATAGCAATGATAATGCTACACCAAACCCCAAACGCGTAGAAAAAGGCTTTAACATAGGTTCAGGCGTGATTATCGATGCCTCTAAAGGGTATGTCATTACCAACGCTCATCTGGTCAACAAAAATAATAGTTTTAGCGTTACTTTAAGCGATGGTCGTCGTTTCAAAGCGCGTTTAATAGGTAAAGATGCTGCTTCCGATATCGCAGTATTACAAATTAATGCCAATAATTTAGTCGCGCTGCCCTTCGCCAATTCCGATACACTTAAAGTGGGTGATTTTGTGATTGCTATTGGTAATCCTTATGGCTTAGACCAAACGGTAACCTCTGGTATAATCAGTGCATTGCGCCGCAGCGACTTAGGCATAGAAGGCTATGAAGACTTTATTCAAACCGATGCGTCTATTAATCCAGGTAACTCTGGCGGCGCCTTAGTCAATCTTAAGGGCGAATTGGTCGGTATCAATACCGCCATTTTAGCGCCTAGCGGTAGTGGTGGCAACGTGGGAATAGGATTTGCTATTCCATCCAATATGGCACAAAGTGTGGCTAACCAAATTATCAAATACGGTAAGGTTGATCGCGGTATCGTCGGCATTATGATGCAGACCCTCACTCCAGAATTAGCCACTGCTTTCCACGATGACATGACTAAAGGCGCTATCATCACGATGGTCAATCCTTTATCCCCCGCCGATAAGGCTGGGTTGAAACTGGGCGATGTTATCACCGCTGTGAATGGTCAAAAAGTAGAAACAGCCTCACAAGTTAAAAATAGCATAGGCTTAATGCGTTCAGGCAGTCATATGAGTTTGAGCATCCTTAGAAATGGTAAACCGATGACAATTACCTTAGTATCGGCTAACCCCGATGCTTATCAAAATCAAGTGGCCAATCAAAATCCTTTCTTCTTTGGTACGATGTTACAAAACTACGATACCATAGTGCCTAGTTATGGTCATGTTAAAGGTGTGCAAATCTTAGATTTAGATGAAAATACTCCGGCTTGGCAAGCAGGCCTGCGCCCTGGAGACATTATCTTGACTGTGAGCAATAATCCGGTTCAAACGACGGATCAACTGGCAAAATACAGCCAAAACAATGACAAAACCTTGTTAGTCAGTATATTGCGTGATTCAGGTGCGGCATTTGTCTTGTTAAAAAGATAGATGGATTCGTTCTGTAGGGGCGTCTCGCGAGGCGCCCTTCTACAAAGAAGTAGATTGGATATATAACAATGCAATGGAGCCTCTACACTAGCCAGTATATAGCGGCCATTATCGCTTTTTACTGCGTTTATATTTTCGGTTCAAAAGCGCGCGCCTATCACAGTGGCGCGCG
>JBIPMB010000068.1:0-10485 GCA_044369355.1 Gammaproteobacteria bacterium
GATTATAAGGTGGGTGAATATACTTTTGAGATTGGCGGTAAGAATAAAACTGCACGACAAATTCAAGGGATAGAAAGGTCTTTTCTGGTTAAGGACGATATTTTATCGTCACGGCAGAGAGAAATTCCATTAATGTTGTTTGGATTTTTATATTAATATATAATTAACCGGAGAAAAAATGTCTAATTCAGACGACGCAGCAAGAATAGAGCCCCTAATAGAAGAAACTATTACATATCCTCATAGTACAGAGTTGTCACATTCTGTTATTCCAAGTGGAACCTACCTAGCAGTTTTGAAACAAATAGAAGCTCTTTTGCCTGATCTACTATTTTCTGTTAAATTATATAACTATATGATAAATAAAGATATTCTTTAAAAGTTTCCAATAAATATCCCCCTTTGAGCCAGTTATTTATGGTACTCAGCCACAAGTAACTAAAGTTGTTTTTATTTTATAAAAATGCTAGTATTAGCATGTAAGGGGTTTTGATGAAAAAGCTTGAATGGGTGGGTAGTAGCAAAAAAGACTTAGCAGATTTTCCAAAAGACGTAAGACAAGAAGTGGGGTATGCTTTATATGTGGCGCAAAGAGGGGGCCGTTATAGCAAAACTAAGTTTTTTAAGGGTTGTGGATCCGGTGTTTACGAGATAGCGATTGAGTATGATACAAATGCTTACCGTACGGTTTATATTCTGAATTTAGCGGATACAGTATATGTTATACACTGTTTTCAGAAAAAATCGAAAGAAGGTATAAAAACGCCGAAAGAAGAGGTTAATATAATCAAGCAACGTATAAAATTTGTTAAATCTGAAATAGAAAAGGGGATAAAATCATGGTTGTTAAAAGTAATGAACAAGTAAAAGTTACAGCGTCGAGTGGAAATGTATTTGAAGATCTAGGGCTTCCTGATTCAGATAAATATTTAGCGAAATCAAAGCTTGCTTTTCAAATCAATAGCATTATTGAGGGTAAAAAACAGAGTGAAGCAGCGGAGATACTAGGTATTGATCAGCCTAAAGTATCGGCTTTAAGCCGTGGCCTGTTAGATGATTTCTCAATTGAACGGCTTATTGATTTTTTAAATAGGCTTGATAGAGATGTAGAAATTGTTGTTAAGACGAAGCGAACACACCGAAAGACACATGGGCATTTAAGCGTTGCTTTTTCTTGAGGTCTGGGTTTTGTTGACAAATAAAAAGTTCAAGCGTAGCATTCGTCTTGCAAATTGAAAAAAGTGAGGCACCATGAAAAAACATTATTTCAATGCCTTAGCGGCATCGTTAGGCTCTGGGCTTGAATATTTCGCATTTATCTCTTTTGCCTTACAAGCGCAATACATCAGCTTGCTATTCTTTCCACAAGACTCTCATATTCAAGGTTTGCTCAATACCTTTCTGATTTTTGCAACGGGTACCTTTGTCACCGTGATTGGCGGTTGTATTTTTGGAGTATTGGGCGATCGTTATGGACGCAAAAGCATGTTTATCTATGCTATTTTGCTGATGAGCTTTGCCAGTTTAGGGATTGGAATTTTACCTACCCACTGGGGATGGATCAGTTTAGGTTTATTGATTGCCTTGCGGATTTTACAAGGCATTTCACAAGGCGCGGAGCTTCCCGGAGCCATTACATTTATTGTTGAACATGCAGATGATCATAACAAAGGTCGGCTTTGCGGTTTGATGTTTTTAGGCGTAGGCTTAGGTGCGGGGCTTGCTACTTCCATTAATGTTGCGCTTACGCACTTTTTATCTTTTCAACAGATGCTTGCCTATGGCTGGCGTATTCCGTTTCTTGCAGCGACCGTCTTAGGTTTGCTTGGGCTTATTCTCAGGCGTAAAGTGGCTGAAACACCTGTTTTCTTGAAGATGCATCAAAAAGCTCTTGATCCTATCTTGCCACGCCAGGGGAAGGGAAGTACATTTTATATAACTCGTCTTATTTTGGGTTTCGGCGTGGTCTTTTTAGGCGCCACATTAGTATCGTTAGGGCTGTATTGGCCAGCATTTTTGAGCAGCTATTATCACTTTAATACAGAGTATGTCTTTTTTGCGATTATGTTGGCGTTTATTCTCACTGCATTTTTGCTGCCTGTATTCGGTGCTATGGGTGATCGCTATGGTCGCGGCAAAGTATATCTCATAGGCGTTGTGCTGGTGATATTATTTGCACCCGTATTATTCGTAATTTTAGCTAAAGGCAATTTGATTACTTTTGCGCTTATTTACTACTTCCTCATTGTCATCTTAGCCGCTAATTATCCGGTTATGTTAACAGAGCTTTTTCCGCCCGAGCACCGTTTCTTATCTGTAGCCGTAAGCTATGCGGGCTGTTATGCGCTTGCCAGTTTTGCGCCCGTTATTGCTGCATTTTTATTATTGCATCAGGGTAATGATCATGGTCTTTTAATCCTTATTGAAGGTGCGGCTGTTATCAGTTTATTGGCGGGCTTATGCTATGTTAGAATACAGCGAAAATACTAATTGTGTTAGAACGACTCTGAATATCACTTCTTTAGGCAGAGTGCTTCTAAACTATGTTTCATAGCGCTAATATTTTTTAATAGCGCTTTTCTATCTTTCTCGTTAATGCCAGCCATAACCATTGGTCGAAGATCCTCTGCAATGTTGCATATCTTTTTGATAATAGGTATGCAATTTTTGGTGATATAAAGCCGTTTAACACGCCGATCATTATCATCCAAGCGTTTCTCTAATAATTGATGCGCAATTAATCGATCTAAGGGCTTGGTTAAATTCTGTGGCTCTATATCAATAAGATTAGCAATTTCAACTTGAGTCGCACCCGGTCTGCGCTCTACATTCAAGATAATACGACGTTCAATGGTAGAGATCCCCATTTCCTTTGTATGCAGGCTAAATGCACGCCGCCACAATACGCTGATATCGCAGATCAAAAACTCAATATCTTGCTCATCCATGTTTTTCTACCTTAACGTTTCTAGTTTGACTTTGCGCACGTATAGTGAATATTGCCCCAATAATAGTTAAACATATTCCAGATACAATACCCCAAGTCATTGGTGTAGACCAAATGAGCATGCCAATAATGGCCGCAAAAATAATATTAGATAAATACAATGAAACGACAGTTTGCGCATTGACATGTTTTAACGCATAGGTCAAAGAGAACTGTACAATGAAAAATAATACCCCAATAATAATCAGCGGGATGAGTATTTTAATAGATAAAGGGGTCCAAAAAAATGCAGCACCAAGCCCTGAGATAGGGAGAGAAAATAGAAAATAATAAAAAGCGTTCGTTATACCGCTGTCATTTTTGGCTTCTCTAATCAGAATAATAGAAGAAGCCATACATACGCCAGCAGCCAATGCTAACAAGGAAGCGCTGTGAAATACCTGTGGATCTGGATTTAAAATCAATACCACTCCAGAAAAACCAATTATTAAGGGTATCCATAATTTATGATTAATCTTTACAGACATAAATAGAAGCATAATAAGCGGTACCATCAGCGGCGCTGTATTGGCTAATAATACCGCATCGACTAAGGGTATAAATTTAACTGAATAAAATAGAAAATAGCTAATACCTAAGCTAAAGAATGTTCTAAAAATATGAATGACAGGGTGGGCTGT
The DNA here is from genome assembly GCA_044369355.1 of Gammaproteobacteria bacterium. Lineage (GTDB taxonomy): Bacteria > Pseudomonadota > Gammaproteobacteria > UBA1113 > UBA1113 > VFKP01. Next base: position 3,628 of record JBIPMB010000068.1, read on the forward strand.
TTTCATTAAACGCACGGCATTTTGTTTGCCTTTAGACATGATTACAGCAGAAATGAGCGCAAAACAGACCGCGCTTTGAATGAATACAATGACTGGGGTAGAGACTGTGCCACCTAAATGTTTAACAATAGCTGTTTGTACAGCGTAAGATAATGCGCTTAACAAAGTTAGTAGAATGCCTAGATGTATGCTATTTTTCATCATTCAATATTGCCATGATTAAGTATGATAGTAATATTATATTATTATTTAACCTGCAGTCAAGTGTTGCTATATTTGTTTTGGTGTAGGCGCAAGCACCTGAAACCGAGGAAGTGTATATAAAAAATACATGACAGAGATTGAGTGGAGTTACAACATTTCTAAAATCAAGTGGCATAGAGTATATTTAATTAGTTCTCATTCTAAATTTTGGAGATAATTGAAATGTCGCGATCAACTTTGTGGTTTAAATCTTTATTCATATTAAGTGCTGGTATGTTGGCTCTGCCGATTTATGCGAATGCAACTTCCACTGAAGCGCCTTATTGCAGTGGAGAGCAGCTTACCATTTATCAGATTGCTAATGATTATCCAGGCATGATGCATTCTAGCACTCTTTATGGCGTTATTAATACTTCCCAAAAAAGTTGTCTTTTAAAGGGAGGGATGCCTACAATTTGGGGCATAAATAATCATGGCAAAGTCTATCATCTTTCTAAAAATACACAACAAAATGATCCATCTATCGTGGTAGAACCCGTCGCTAAAAACTATATTTCTTCAGATAAGTTGGTATGGTTTTCTATGTATGGCCATGGAGATGTCGCATCACCTTTCAATACAATACACATCATGCTGCCGGGAATTGCTAAACATGTTTATATTGTACAATACGATGGTTACGATGCTGTGACGTCTGCGGGGGCTGATACTGCCCCTACGCCATTACAGAAAAATGCAGCTTTATGGGATGCTCTCTCCAATGATGCTTGCCCGGGATTTATCGGCAAAGTATGGCCTATCTATTTTACTAAGATAGTGAATTGTGGTTGATATATAGCAGTAGAGATTTACATGGTTGGTTTAGTGATAATAATAAATAAAATTTGTATTTTCAGGAAAAATGCTAGATAATGGCGATATGGAATTTTGTGAAAGGTGTGATTATGACAGAATCTAACTATCCCGATGCTTTGTTGGCAGTAGAAGCGGCGCCTAATAAAACACGTTCCGTTTATCCCGAGCCTTTTGCCTCAATGATGGATCGGCGTGAGAAACGTCGTTTAGCCGATATGTTTGGTCTCAGCAATTTTGGTGTGAATTTGACGCAGCTATACTCATAGCAGTTGATTTTTAGGCGAGGCGCCGAGCTCTCGAGCACCAGGAGTGTAGTACTCTACATGACTGGGGCGAGATGGGCGAAGGCAACAAAGCATAAGAATCAAATGCGAAGAGTATAGAACCCGGTGGTGTGTCAGCATTGTATCATGCGCATTCCAAACAGGATGAATTCATTTATGTATTGGTGGGGTGCCCTACCTTAAAAAGTGGCGACAAAGAAATTGTATTAGCGCCGGGTATGTGTGCGGGTTTTAAAGTGGGTAGTGGTAGAGCACATCAGATTATCAATCAAACCAAGGAAACCGTGTGCTTTTTGGAAGTGGGTGATCGAACCGCTGGCGGTCAAGTGACTTATCCTGACGATGATATTGCTGCTGTACTCCAGGAGGGTGTTTGGATTTTTACGCATAAGGATGGTACGCCATATTGATAAAGGTTTAACCATTATTACAGGAGAATGAGATGAAAAAATCGCTAATCATAATAGATTACATCAATGAAATTTGTCATAAAGATGGGGCATTTGGTTGTTATCCCATGTTAGCTGAAAATAAATCGGTTGCTAACCTTAATAAGGTGATCGCCCATGCACGCAAGGAAAATTGGCTGGTCATATGGGTTATTGTGGCCTTTGATAAAAACTACCTTGAAGCCAATGCAAAATCGCCTATTTTTTCAAAAGCCAAAGAATATAAAAAGCTGCAACGCGGTACTTGGGGCACTGAAATCATTGCTGATTTAGACTATCAGGAAGACGAATTGATCATTTGTAAAAATGTGGTCAATCCATTTTATGGAACAAACCTAGATCATGTATTAAGAACGAATGGAGTAGAGGAAGTTTATATTGCTGGGGTCTCAACTGAAGTTGCAGTGCAATCGGCCGTACGCGATGCGCACGATCGTGGCTATAAAGTGAATGTAATCAGCGATTGCTGTGGCAGTAGCCACAAAGATCGTCATGATGCCTCATTGGAAATGTTAACATATATGGCAGATGTTGTTGAGAGTAGTAGGCTTTTTTAACCCATAGGAACGACATAGTGACATTTCACTTTCGCGGATCAATAGAATGGCGTTGGATACCGATAATAGGTGTGGCAATACTACTCGGGTTGATTTTTAGGCGTTGTTGGCATGTACTTTTAATATGATTGGCGGAGAGTCCTGAAATTCCGCAATGACCTTTAAGTGCCCCCCTAATGCCTCAATGTATTCCCGTAAAGTAGAAATCAAAAAATCATCTCTTTTTTCAAGACGTGAAATTTCTTCTTGTCTTTTCTTTAGTAAAACGGCCAATTGTTCCTGAGTCTTATTCCTCATATTACGCACAGCCCTTAGATTTAATTCTTCTTGGATAAGTTCATTGGCTCTACTCAATATTTCATTACGCCTCTTTTCAGGGAGATTATTCATTATTTCACGTAAGGTGCTCATTATATTATTCCTCCAATAAACTCAGATGTTCTGTAAATCTATAGTCTGCTTTTCTAATCAACTCTTTATAAAATCGTTTTTGGCTTACACCAGACTTATCTCCTGCGATTAACAAAATACCGTTGCGCTTTGTATCAAAAGCAAATGCCACGCGCCAGACTCCATCATCGGCTTGAAAACGTAATTCTTTCATATTGCTATATTTAGAACCATTCAGTGTATCAACATGAGGGCGCCCTAAACCAGGCCCAAAGCGTTCTAGCAATGTGGCATGCGCCAATAGTTCTTTTTGCACATCTCCCCTAAGCGTATTGAATTCTGCTTTAAACTCACTATGTAGTGTAACAATCCAATTCATAACCAGTATACCCTTAAAATCATATGCTATCAAACTCATAATTTATGGGGGATACAAATGAACGGCCCTAAAGATAATAATTTATTATAAATGTTTTAAAGAATAACGCAAAAAAGCAAAACTGTCTACTACAAAAATATTTCAAAAATCTTCTCATAATCCCTTGTTTTTCTCTATTCTGTGGGCTATAGTGTATGAAAGTGGGGATAAGTGGTATATTGTGGAGTATATTTAAGTGTTTCGTGGCATCACTGCAGTTAGTCTCGATGTTAAGGGCCGGTTGGCTATGCCGGCCCGACAACGGGACTTACTATTAGAATCAGACGATAATGCGCAGTTGGTGGTCACCATTGATACCCAGTCGGCTTGCTTATTGCTTTACCCTATAGCTGAGTGGGAAATTATTGAACGAAAATTAGAGGCTTTGCCTAGTTTTAATCCAGCGACTCGACGCCTACAAAGACTATTAATAGGGCATGCGAGTGAGGTGGAAATGGACAATCAGGGGCGTATTTTAATTCCCCAATTGTTACGCGATTACGCCAAATTAGACAAAAGAGTCATGGTAGTAGGGCAAGGACAAAAGTTTGAGTTGTGGAGCGATACCGTGTGGGATGCTCAACGTGAAATTTGGTTAGAAGAAGACAAGGTAATGAATGCTGAAGGCTTACCTACAGAATTGCAGCATATTTCGCTGTGACGGGGCGAGCAGTGACGGGCAAAGCGGATCACACCAGCGTTTTGCTACAAGAAGTGATCCAGGGTTTAGATATTAAGGCCGATGGCATCTATATAGATGGTACCTTTGGCCGAGGCGGACATAGTCTGGCCATTTTAGAACATTTGAATGAAGACGGTCGTTTATATGCTTTAGATAAGGATGAAGCGGCCATCACAGCTGGTAAAGCGATTACAGATAAACGCTTTATTCTACAAAAAGGAAGTTTTTCGGAAATAGAAAAATGGGCCAAACACTGGGGCATTCTAGGCAAAGTGGATGGCGTGTTATTAGATTTAGGGGTGTCTTCACCGCAGTTGGATGATGCTACACGCGGCTTTTCGTTTTTAAGAGATGGGCCGTTAGATATGCGTATGGATGTGGAGCAAGAATTAACGGCGGCACAGTGGCTGGCTGTAGCCACTGAAGAAGAGATGACTAGAGTGTTTAAGGAGTATGGTGAGGAAGCGTATGGACGGGCTATTGCGCGTGCCATCATTGCTGAACGACTAGAACGGCCATTGCAGACTACGAAGCAGTTGGCAGATTTAGTGAGTGCAATGGTACCGAAGGGGAAACAATGGCGCATGACAAAACATCCGGCTACACGGATCTTTCAAGCGATACGAATTTACATTAACGGCGAATTGGAAGCGTTGGAAGCTTTTTTACAACAGATTTTGCCTGTGTTAGCAGTCAACGGTTGTATGGCTATCATCAGTTTTCATTCGTTGGAAGATCGTCTGGTAAAGCGATTTATACAGCAAGGGGCTAAGGGCGATCCTTACCCTAGGGATTTACCAATTAGAGGTGCCGAGGTGGCGCCAGGGATTGAAAAGGGAATAGTCAGCCGCGCGAGCGTAGAAGAGATAAATCATAATCCACGCGCACGCAGTGCTGTTTTGAGAATAATGAGGAAAATAAAATGAGTGCAGCCGCAAGAGCAATTTTATCCAGTGATTTTACACGAGGACGTATCAAAGCTTTTATGTTAGAAGGGGAAGTATTACTCGCTGTCTTTCTAGCATGTCTGTTGTTAGCCAGTATGTTGGGCATCATCTACATCAGAGGCCATGAACGACAATTGACGAGCGAGCTGCAATACAGCCGCCAACAATACGATGATATGCTGGTAGCGCATTCACAATTATTATTGGAAAAAGCCACTTGGTCACAACAAAGCCGGGTGCAAGACATTGCCCAAACTAAATTAAATATGCAGTTGCCTAGTAGTAAAAATGTCATTACAGTGGAGTAAAGATAACTATTCGCTTACCTTGTGAAATAGACTTTAATAGCAATGACGCAACTGAGGAGTAGTAACTCGTGAGTTTTCATACACGTCATACGTGGCGATGGGTTATTCTATTAATTTGTTTAGGCGTAGCATTTTTAGGTTTACTGTTTAGGTTTGTACAGTTGACTGTGATTGATCGCTCTTTTTTATTAAAACAGGGTGATGCGCGCAGTCAACGCATCATTGAACGTCCCGCTTTACGTGGCATGATAACCGATAGGGAGCATTATCCCTTGGCGATTACTACGCGCGTTGCTTCTATTTGGGTTGATCCACAAGAATTCGTTGTTAACACCAACAATCTTAAAGCTTTATCGTCTTTGTTGGGTGATAGCACGACGGTGTTACAAGCGCGCCTCAAGAAAAATAATGGTAAAGAATTTGTTTATTTAAAAAGGCATATTTCGCCTCAATTATCAGAAAAAGTCATGGCGCTGCATTTGCCGGGCGTACATAGCTTGAATGAATACCGACGTTATTATCCTGAGGCAGATGTAACTGCGCAGCTCATTGGTTTTACTAACATCGACAATCAGGGCCAAGAGGGTATGGAGCTGGCCTATAATCAGAGCTTAGAAGGCGTACCGGGTAAAGAGAAAGTATCCAAAGATGGAGTAGGGCATGTAGTCGCTTTATTAGGTACGGTGCATGCTGAAGAACCGGGTAAAGAATTGGAGCTCAGTATAGATCACCGTATTCAATATTTAGCATATCGATATTTAGCCGATGCCGTTACACAAGTGAATGCAGCTGCGGGTTCAGTCGTTATATTAGATGTTAAAACGGGTGAGGTGTTGGCAATGGCCAATGTGCCGTCTTATAACCCCAATCAAACCGTTGATACTAGAATAGATTCATTACGTAATCGTTGTGTAACCGATACTTTTGAACCGGGTTCTACCACTAAAGCCCTAAGTTTAGCGAATGTGTTGGCTCAGGGAAAATATACTCCAGACAGTATAATTGATACCAATCCGGGTTGGATGGTGTTAAATGGGCATGTGGTACGTGATCCTGAGGGTAACGATGGCGTTATTAACCTGACGACGGTTTTAGTCAAATCTAGTAACGTGGGCACAGCTAAATTCACTCTGACCACCCCGCCCAATAGTTTATGGGAATTGTTGCATAAAATGGGCTACGGGCAATTGACGGGTAGTGGTTTTCCAGGAGAAGTGAAGGGCAGTTTGCCTTTGCATAAATGGTCTGATTTTACATTGGCAACCTTATCTTTCGGCTATGGTTTATCGGCAACGCCTTTGCAAGTGGCCAATGCCTATGCCACCATCGCTCGTGGCGGCATAAAAATGCCGGTGAGCTTGGTTAAGTTATCACAACCGCCACAAGGTGAGCGAGTGATGGATGCGAAGATAGCGGCACAAGTGAAAATGATGCTAGAGGCCGTGGTTGATCAGGCGGCGGTTAAAGCCCAAGTTCCAGGCTATAGGGTATTTGGTAAAACGGGAACGGTACGTATGCTTGCGGCTAACGGTAAGGGTTACGATGAAAAGCGCCATATTGCCTTTTTTGCTGGGGGGGCTCCGGCTTCTGATCCTAGATTAATAGTGATGGTGGTATTACAAGATCCGAAAAAAGGGTATTATAGTGCACAAATTTTGGCCCCCGTTTTCAGCCAAATTATGGGCGGAGCGCTGCGAGTACTGGATATTGCTCCGGATAAAGCGAATGATAGTGACACTAAATAATAGGAAATTAGGTTCTAGT